>CAYSCH010000259.1:0-13913 GCA_964429355.1 uncultured Planctomycetaceae bacterium
TAACCTCAAAGATCGTGAAGTTTTTCACAAAGACTCGCGACCATCGGGAGCAGACTGTTTTCAGTTCGAGCGGTAGCTCGTATTGGTTGGCGGCCCTGCCGCCCTGGGTGACGACTACTCTTCCGCAAATCGGCACTGAATGCTACGGGACTGGAACAACCTGGACATG
The DNA here is from genome assembly GCA_964429355.1 of uncultured Planctomycetaceae bacterium. Lineage (GTDB taxonomy): Bacteria > Planctomycetota > Planctomycetia > Pirellulales > Thermoguttaceae > JAAYAY01. The sequence continues at coordinate 170 of CAYSCH010000259.1, forward strand.
TTCCGCAACATACCGGTAACAGTACAGCCAGCCGTTGGCCACATACCAGACGTCCGGCCGGCGAGCCACATGGGCGAGGTGCTGGATCAGGCTCGATCCCTCGGTCCCTTCCACGGGCGGTCGGGGATCGTGAATCACGCTGTTTCGATATCGGTCTGGGTGCCACATCGCATAGCAGATTTGGCCTGCACGATAGACCTTCTCGAAGGCGGCATCGAGGGCGGCAACATCTGCGCCGTAGTAGCGACCGGCGGGATCACGGCTCTGAAACACGGCGTCGTAGGCCTTGTAGCTCAGTCCGCCCACGCCGTAGAACCGATGCTCCGAGTCCCATGCGGCGTAATCGACGCTCGTCGGATTGTCGCGGGAGTTGTAGCCTCGCACGAACACGAATTGCCCAGCACTTGCAGAAAGGACCGAGGCATCGCAGTAGCCGCATGTCAGGATGTGCTCGAAGATGTGCTGCCCCCAGGGAATCCCCCGCAACCTGCCGAGAAGTTGGTCGCGACAGCCGAGAATCTCGCTGTGGTAACCGCGGACCGCGTAGGCAGCGGCCGTACATGGGTGAGTCTCGGCATGGACTGCAGGCTCCCAACTGCGATCACCTCGATCGAGTTCGGTCTGGAGCGTTTGCCAGAAGGATTCTCCGCCAGCCCCCTGCGTGTTGATGGCGATCGAGACTGGGATGTCGTAGGACCGACACACGCCCAGAGCCGCTTGATAGTTGTCAGAACGGTCATCGTAGGCACCGTTCCAGGGCGCTCCGGGATGAGCCCCCTCGCGAAAACCCCAATTGTCGAGCGATAGCGAATATGCGGCTTTTCGCCCGTCATAATAGCGGGAGATTTCGGCGAACTCGGCCTGGTCCGTTCCGGAAAACTCCAGGTCGATCGTCGCGGTCGACTTGAAACCAACCGAGACATACGCCGTCTTCGACTCCGGGTCGTAACGGACGCACTCGACGCCATTGAAGTGCTCGCCCGAAAGCTTCATGTCCAGCGGTGCCCAGGGGTCGCCCAACCCATCGCGGCGACTGACCTTCAGCTCCGAGGGGCCGGTCGACACGCGAAACACGTAGGTGACTGGATAGCGCCAGCCAAACCGCTGCCACATGCCGGCATCGATAGTAATACGATAGGCCGGCTTGGCTGCCTCGACGGCCTGACCGAGCGCCAAGACCATCAGGCACAAAACGATTGACCAGAACCAACGCATGGGCTCTTTTCCGGATGACGGTGACGTTCTGGCGGAGGCGCTCGCCTCCAGAGTCGGGCCTTGATTTTCACTCGCCGACGTTGAGGGCTGCGTCCGTGCCGCTACCCCCTCGTGTCGTTTCCTCGTGCCGCCGGTTGACGGCAAACCACGCCTTCGGATCGTCCACGCCAAGTCCTCAAGATGGCGTTTCGAAGCTCGCTCCAAGTCTACCGTTGGCGAGTCTCGGGAGGCAAAAGGTCACAGCCACCTTTTGCTGGCACAAGGCCATCGATTCAGAGCACCCTGACGTTTTCGGCACACGGACCTTTCGGGCCCCGGCCTTCCGTATAGGAGACTTTCTGACCTTCACGCAGTTCGTCGAAGCGGACATCCTCGAGACTCGACGAATGGAAGAACAAGTCTTTGTCGCCACTTGTCTTGATGAACCCAAACCCTCGATCGGTCAACTTCTTGATCGTACCTTCCGCCATTTCGGTGTTTCCTAAGTGAATTCCTGGACAGACGCTGCCGAACGCACATTGTCCGGCGGGCTGCCGCCTGATGCCACAAGTTTAGCCCCTCACGAGGGCATCCCGCAAGTGGAGGGACCCTCCTGCAGCCCTCTCTCCGCCGGTCCGGCTCCCCTGGGCCGCGGATGCCTGATCCCGTCCGGACCATGCCGACGGCCTGGTCGGCGCGGTTGCTGCAAACCGGTCCGCCCGCTACCGCAGGAGCGTAGTCCCGAGACGAACTGTCCGCAAACCGCCTGACGCCTGCGGAAAACCCAGGAAGTACCGGATTTTTTGGGTTTTTCCAGAATGCCACGGTCTCTGGGGATTCTACCACCCCGATTCCGAAACCGGTAAGATGCCAGAAACGCGGGCGGATGCTTGGGTGTGCTGCATGAACCGGAACGTTATGTCGTCACTGTACTTTTCAGTGAGTTGGAGGATGAAAAGCACAACATGCAGGGAATCGGTGATTGATTCTACAGGCTCCAGAACCGCAATCCGACCTGCCGCGGCGAGGCAGAAACCGAGAAGGAACCATCGATGCGTCTTCAAGATTGGGAAACGACGATTCAGGCGATTGCCGATGAATGCAATCGTGATCGCAACAGAGCAGACAAGATCTTGATGGCCTGGCGGATCAAGCTGGCGCAGGAACCCACTCTTCTGCCACCGTTCCAGATTGACGAGATCGTCCGTGAGGCCCGGCAAAGGCTCAGTCACATCGTCCGCGATTGAGAATTCTCCTCATCGAAAGAAGCGGCACGGCAGTTCCCCACAACGCGGCGAACCGGTGCTGAGAGCTTTGAGCCTGCGTGAACCGAGGGTGGAACGAGGTGAGACGACATGAAGGTAGCTGTCGGTGACGAGGCGCCTGATTTCGCCGTGACCGGGCATGACGGCCAGAACGTGCGTCTGAGCGACTTTCGCGGCAAGAACGTGGTCGTCCTGTTCTTCTATCCGAAGGATGGCACGCCGATCTGCACTCAGGAGGCATGTGCGTTTCGCGATGCCTACGAAACCTTTGTTGAAGCCGGGGCCGTGGTGATTGGCGTGAGCGCCGATTCGCGGGAGCGGCACCGCAGCTTCGCCGCCAGCCAACGATTACCCTACGTCCTGGTGAGCGATAGCGACGGCTCGTTGCGGCGGGCGTTTGGGGTACCGAGAACGATGGGGCTTCTGCCGGGGCGGGTGACCTACGTGATCGACCAGGCGGGCATCGTTCGATTGGTATTCAACGCCCAGATGACCGCCGACCGTCACGTGCAGGAAGCCTTGAACACGATCCAGGCGTTGAAGTGATCCGAACCAGGGAATTCGGATTGTCCCCGATCGATGCCTGCATTACCGGACTGGTTGTTCGACCACCATCTGGATGGCGGAGCGAGGGAGCCACGCATCGCGGCCGTCGAAGAGGCGGACCCGGGTCCAGTCGTCGCGAGTTTCGAGCACTTGGACCTCCGTGCCGCTGGGGAGCGGTTGCGGGAATCGTGGCGAGGCACCCACCGAATCGGCGCTCCGGGCAACAACTTCCGGCAGAGTGAGTACCGCACCGTTGTCGCGGTTCTCGAAGAACAGAAACACGACGGTCCCGAGAAGGGTGAGCCAAACCAGGCCAGGGATGATCGCGAGGTTTCGCAGCACCGGCTGGCGCCAGCGGATAGCGGCCGCAATCAACGCCGCAGTCGCCAGAAATGCGATTGCCGCCAGCATCTGGAGTTCCCCGAGCGACAGGCGGCCTGTCCAGGCGAAGAAGGTATCGAGCAACCCGCCTTCCTCCGGACGCGGCACCCATTCGGCCAGGAGCGTCCGTGCATGGGCCAGGTTCTGGCGAGCGCGATGATGGTCCGGATCCAGGTGCAGCGCACGACGATATGCCAGGACTGCGGGGCCCAGTCGTTTCGCTCCCATGGCGGCATTGCCGAGGTTGACATACAGATCGGCGTTGCGGATCCCATCGGCTGGACTGTCCGGATTGCCGTCGGCGAGACGGGCGAAAAGGAGCTCCGCGCGGCGGAACTTTTCAATTCGTTCGTCGCCGTCGGCGGAGTCGAGGGCGGCCCGGTATTCCTGCACCGCTTCGTCCAGCACCTGCTCCGGCGATGCGGCGCGAACCGAGCCTGGCAAGGCAAGTAATCCCAGGAGCAGGCAGGCGAGGCAACGAGCCAGATCGTTCATGCTGAATGTCCGTTTGGCAAATCCCTGCCGAGGTCGGTGCCGGCTGCAGCTGCGGAAACCGGAGTGGCCGCAGATGAAACACCGACGAAACGCGGATCTCGGATGAGTGAGGAACAAAACGTCTCGGAACACGGATCGATCCTTGTCGAGAGCATGGCAGTAATCACTATCAGGCGGTGTTCCGTTGTGTGCCATTTATAAGGAGCAAGATCACGGGACGGGTTCCAGGCCGCCGGCCGGATGCCACCGCTACGATGGACCGGCCGATTGCCGAAACCTGGCGGCAACGGCTTTGGCTTGTACGATCAGCGCGGTGTCGAGGGTCGTGCCGGCCGATTCGGCGGGTGCAAAGATGATCGATTCACAAACAGCGATGACGGCCTGGGCTTCCTCGCGAGCCACATCCGGCAGTTCGGCCACGAGGCCACGTATTGCCGCGGCCACCTCGGCGGCCGCTTCCTTCCGCGGCAAGCCAGCAGCGCGTGCGATCCTCTCCTGCTGGCTGCGGACGCTCCTGCGTCGGGCCAGGACGGCTGGGTCAATGTCTCTGCGCCGGCGATCGACCAGCGCCACTGCGATCAGCAAGCCACCTGTGCCGTACAAGGCCAGTTGCCAGGGCAATCCGCCCTGCCAGCCCCGGCAGTCGCGCAGAACGACCCCCGCAAGCGGTTCGATGGCCAGGTCGGCACCGCTCAATGAGAATGCGGGCTTCGTCGGGATGGCAGCGGCAATCTGGCGGGGCTCGCCCCCTTCCTGCGGCTCGTTCTCGGCAGGTTGGGCCGGCGAATCCGAGCCACTGACCACATCCCTTGCCGAAACAACCTGGGCGGGCATCACCCGCAACGCGATCGGTTTGGATCGTACGGTCTGGTAGGTCTCTGTTTCGGAATTGAACCAGGAGTAGGCCAGTGCGGGAATCTCGGTCACTGCCTCGCTGGAAACGCGTACCGATACCCGAAACTCCTTGACGCCGTCACCCATGGTCCCGGCAACGTCGCCTTCGGGGAGGCGGAACAGATCGGCCTTCAGCCCGCCGTCGGCGGAGAGAGGCGGCAGACTGGCGTTCTCCAGGTTGCCTTGACCGCGAAGGGTGATCGCCAGGCCGATCGGATCGCCTACTCGAACCACCGTGCGATCGGCTGCAACGTCGATCGAAAAGCCTTCGCCGACAACACCCGCAAAACTCTCGGGCCGACCCTCCGACGGGAAGGGCTTGACCACCAGCGTCTGCCCGTTGCCAACCGCGCGGCTCATCATGGTCGCCGTCGGACGCCGGTCGTCACCCAGCATCTCCTGCAGCAACGAACTGCCAAAGCCGAAATCGTCGTCCGGGGATCGCTCCCGGGACCACGAGGTCGCCCTCACCATGGACGCTTCGATGGGGGCAATCTCGAACTGGCCGACGCGATCGGGAATCAGCGTCCTCTTGGCCGTGAACACAGCGAACCGGCGCCCCTCATAATCCTCCATGCGGACGCTCGCAGCCAGAGGGAGCTGGCCCCCCTTGGTGTCGATCACCAGGCGAGAATCGCCCCGGCGGGGCGCCGGATCCGGGGCAAACCGGAACATGTCGAAGAGCGGTGAGTAGATGCTCAGGTCACGGATATCGTCCAGGTTGCCTGCGTACCACCACTCGATCTCGACCGGAACTCGCTGGTCGGGATAGATGTTTCCCTCGGGCAAGACCAGCCGGACTCGCGTATCGGTGTCGACCGGAATGGGTTCGAAGGTCAACGGCACCGCCTTGACGGAGGCCTGCTTCGAGCCTTGCTTGATCACGAACGGCCCGACCGTATAATCGCCTGGCCGATTCGCCGTGACTGCGTAGTTGATCACATGCGTCACTCTCGTGTATTGCGATATCTGCCCATTGATATTGCTGTAACCCCTGGCAATGTGGGGCGTCCCAGCCACCGTCTGGGCGCGCAGCCCGTCCGGCAACGGCCCAGCTTCCACGGTGGGCGCCGATTCCTCGTCAAATCCGTTGATGGTGAACTGGATGATCGCGGGGTGGCCCACGTAGTGAGGCGGCCGCTGCTTGGCCACCTGGACCTGGACTTCCTGAGCCCCGACATGGGCTCCGGTCAGAAAAACGGCCAGAATCACAAGTATTCGAGTCTTTCCCACCTTACCAGTCCTTCTCCACAGGTTCCCGCTGGATCCGCGCCCGTTTCTCCCGCTGCTCGTTGCGCTGGGCCTCGCGATCGCGGATCGCCTGGAGCAGCCTCGCCGGATCCGTGCCCATCTCCGACTTGTCTGGCTGCTGTTGATCCTTCTCGCCTTGCTGTTGCTCCTGCTCCTCTGGTTGCTGCTGGTCCGGCTTCTGTTGGTTCTGATCCTCCGGCTGCGGTGGCTGAAGCAGTGCAAGGGCCTCCGCAAGCTTTTCCAAGGCCTGATCCTGGTGTTTCCGGGCCTGATCGGCGATCGGTTTTTCGGAACTGAGATTCTCGTGAGCTGATTCCATCTCCGAACCACCCTCGTCCACGAGCTTCGCCGCCTTGCCGAATTGTTCCTGGCTCTGTTGGAGTTGGGCGAGCTGCTGCGGATCGACGTTCTCGCCCGGCATCGCAGCGGCGGGCGGCTGTTGGGCCTGCTCCCTGAGGGCATCGGCAATTTCACCGGCAATTGTACGCAGTTCCTGCTGGCGAGCGGAGAGCGGACCGAGCTTCTTCGCAACCCCCTCATCGTCTTGCAGGGCCGCCACCTGCTCGGTTTCGTCGTTCAGTTGCGCCTGGCGCTGGGCCGTTTCTCGCAGGTGTTCCACGATGGAGAAGAACAGCCGGCGCAGCGACTGAAAATGCTCCACCGCCTGGGCGACGTGCTCTCGCGACGACTCGAGGGCCTTCGGATCGACGGTCTCGCCCGCCTTCGACTCTTCAGCCGGCTTCTCGGCGGAATCGGACCTCCCCGTCGATTTGGCCAACGAGCCCGATGCGGCCGTCATCTCGTCCCGGGCCAGGCCGATCAGTTGCGCCGCAAGTTCCAGTTGCTGCCGCTGAGCCGTCGCCTGTTGAGCAGCCGGGTCCTGCTGGGAAGCGCCCGTCGGCGCAGCACCGTCTTTGGGCGCCTCCGGTAGACCCGACAACGCGCTCTGGACGAGTTCGGCAATTCGCTGTCCCCGATCGATGTTGTCCCTTTGCAGGCCACCGGCGATCTCGAGAACCGCAATCTGCTGCTCGATCGGCACCGGCTGCTCACTCCGCACCGGCGGTTCGGCTGGCGCGGGCCCCTCCGGCGCGGCGGACTTCTCCGTCGGCGAAGGTTGTTCTGGGGCGACCGTCTCAGTCGTGGGAGCGGGCTTCTCGGCTGACGCCGGTGTCTCGCTGGGCGCAGGCTTCTCGGCTGGAGCGGGCGTCTCGGTCGGTGAAGGCGTCTCGGTGGGAGGAGTCTGCTCGACGGGAGCAGGCGGAGCAGGCTGCTCGGTCGGCACCGTGGTCTCGCTCGCCGTGGGCTGCTCGGCGGGCGCCACCGGTTCAGACGTGACTTCCTTCCCGTCTTCTTTCGGTGCGGCCGCTTGTTGCTCCCGCGCACTTGGCAACCCAGCGAGCAGTCCCTGAATCTGCACCTCCCTGGAGTAGGCCAGTTCGATCAGGCCGCGAAGCTCCAGGAAGCGTTCGCGGGCTTCACGCAGTGCGGTGACGGCCTCGACCTGACGCTGGGCAGCCTCACCCCATCGCTGACCTGTCAGCGCCTGCGATGCCAACTCGAAGGCTTCCTTGCCCTTGTTCAGAAACGGCATCGCCTGGCGGACCATGGCCAGAAACCGATCGGCCTGGGCCCTCTGTTGCTGCTGGTCAGGTGTGGGAGGGCCTGCCGGCTGGGACGCTTGTTGTTCGAGGCCGGCCTGAAGTTGGGCCACCAGTTCCGAGGTGCGTTGCGTGACCGAAACCTGCTCTTCTTCCAGGTACTCGCCCGTCAGCCATGCCGGTGCTTCCGCCATCTGCGACCTGTCGACCACGGCGGGGCGAGCCGCAGCAGCCTTGCCCGATGTCCATTGAGCCAGCGACATGGCATCGGCAAGGATCACATCGAGCACTTCCACCGGACCGCGAAGTTGATCCCTCGCGCGTTTCAGTTCGTCGAGCGCGGCCGACGCCCGTCGAAATGCCCGATCCGCCTGGCGTTGGCGCATCTGGCTGCGAGCCTGCCCCATCCGCTGTTCGGCACGGTCCGTATACTGGAGCACGCCGCCGAGTTGCGCGCCCCGTAGGCTGTCCTGCGGTGTCTTCTCCTCGTCGGATTTTCCGTCCAGCACACTCAGTTCTTCCCGGGCAGTCTTCGAGACTGCCTGGCTGTCCGAAAGGAGCTTTCGTTGCTCGACGGCCAATTGGCGGAAGTCGCCCTGATACTGATCCGCCCCGTTGGGATCGTCGATGGCCGATATCCGCTCCACCACCTCCCGAGCGGTAGCGACGAGGCTGCGCTGCTGGGCGATCAAGGCATCCAGTTGCCCCGTCAGATCTCCCTCTTCCGTTTTTGCGAGGGAATCGGCCAGTTCCAGGATCCGCCGCAGAACGAGTTCCAGGTTGTAGCGCGCGTCCCCGTGGTCCGGCCGGAGCCGCACGGCGTCACGAAACCAGTCGGCGGCGCGGCGGAGATGTGAGAGGGCTTCTTCGGGTTTCTCCTTGAAGGTTGCGTCCGCCCGATTCACCTCGACCCAACCCATGTTGTAAGTGGCGCGAAAACGCACCTCGCCATCGGTGCCCGATTCCCGACGTGCCTCCGTGAGAAATTGTTCGGCGCGATCCAAATCCTTGTCCAGGCAGGCGAGGGCGTCGTTGTAGAGTTCGCGAGGGTCTCGCTGTTTCGGATCCGGCGAGTCCTTCGATGGATCGGCTGCGGTGGATTGCGTTGCCGCAGCGTCAACACCTGCGGGCGGAGACGCTTGCTGGGCCGAAGACTGGCCGTAACCGGGACCGGCCATTACCAGTGCGATCAGGATTGCGGCGGCACCGGCCTGCACTGGCCTGGTGGGTGCCGACTCGGCCGCCGGCCCTTGAAGTTCGGATCGGACCGATCGACTGCCAACGGCGATCGAAGCCACAAGCAACACCAGTCCGACCAGTACGGCCCACTGGAAGCCCTCGCGGCGGACGGCACGGCCCCGAGTGTCTTGGGCGCCGCGCACAAGGGGCGCTATGTGGGCATCGTAGATCGACTTCAGGTCGAGGGCCCCGGTACCGGCCGGAATGTAGGCCCCTTCTGTCTCCATCACGATCTTGCGAAGCGTTTCTCCGTCCAGGCGGGACACGACCGGCTCGCCGCCGCTGTCGCGAACCGTGGTGCGCACGCCGGTTCGCGGATCGGTGTACTGGATTTCGCTGCCGGCCTCATCGCCAAACCCGATCGTGAGAATCTTGATGCCCCGTTCTGCCGCCGCTTTGGCGGCATCCAGCGGATGGGAGTCGTGGTCTTCTCCGTCCGTGATCAGCACGATGATTCGCGAAACATCGGTCTCGGTGCGAAAACCGTCGAGCGCCTTGCGGATCGGCTCTTCGAGCCGAGTTCCGCCTCGCCCCACGCTCTCGGGATCGACACCGTCGAGAATCATCCGGAAGAACCCGAAGTCGGGCGTGAGCGGACACACGACCGCGGCACGGCCGGCAAAAGCGATCAGGCCGACCTGGTCGCCTTGCAGATAGGTCATGAGGTCGGCAAGTTCCGCCTTGGCGCGTTCCAGGCGATTGGGAGCGGTATCCTCGGCAAGCATCGACTTGCTCACGTCGAGGCAAACCATGATCTGGGCCCCGACCCGGGGCGTCTCGTGGTAAGTCAAACCCCATTGAGGCCGCATCAAGGCCACCAGGAGGGAGATGGCTGCCAGCCCGAAAAGACCGATGCTCAGCCAGCGGCGGCTGCGCGACAGCCGCTGTATCAGTCTCGCCTGTATCGTCACCGACACAAGGCGGGAAATCACATCGCCCCGGCGCCAGTCCGACCAGAAGAGCATCGCAACCAGCACGGCAACCGGCCACAGGGCGTGAATCCAGTTCGGATTGGCAAAGCGAAAGGCAGACATGAGAGCGAGCGGTTTCAGAGTTGGGGAGGTTGGCCGGTAAAGCCGGCCGGGGTTCCTGTTCGTTCGGCGCAGTTGAGGAATTATCGAAGATTGAAATACTGTGGAGAGGCAGGTGTGGAGATGGAAGTCACCCGGTCTTTCCGCAATTCCATCATTCCAACACTCCTCTTGAATCTGGAAGACTTCGCGTCCGCGGCGAGCGACTCATGGCAGGGAACGAAACAGGGTCACGTTGGCCACAGTGGCCATGGCCATGAGAACGACGGCGCTGACGACGAAAACGCCGTAGTGCTCGGTGTACTGGAGGTATTGGGTTTCGGTAAGTTCGGTCCTTTCGAGACGGTCGATCTCGGCATAAATCTGCTTAAGGCCTTCCTGGTCTGTCGCACGGTAGTACTGACCTCCGGTCTTGTCGGCAATCTTCTTCAGGGTCACTTCGTCGATTTCAACATAGGTGCTTCGCAGGACCTGGCCTCCGCTGGAAAACGGATCCCCAACAGGGAAGGGTGCCAGCCCGTCGGTCCCTGCACCAATGCAGTAGACCTTCACATTCTGGGAGGCGGCCAGTTCGGCGGCCTGTTCAGGATCGATCGTTCCCGCATTATAAACCCCGTCCGTCAACAGGATGGCCACCTTCGACTTGGCCTTGCTGCGGCGGAGACGTTCGACCGCCAGCCCCAGCCCCTCGCCGAGGGCCGTCCCGTCCTCGTCGCGGCGGCCGACGATCTCCAGGTCGCGAACCATGTTGACCAGGCTCCCGTGATCCAGTGTCAACGGGCAGACGCTGTCCGCATAGCCGGCGAAGGCAATCAGGCCAACCAGGTCGTCGGGACGCCCCTCCCCTGCATCGCCGCCAAGGACAAACTCCTCGAACACATCCTTGACCACCGCCAGCCGGTCCACGCTCAGATCGTCCTTGACCAGGTCTCTGGCCTGCATCGAGCCGGAACGGTCGACCACCATCATGATCGCGATACCTTCGCGGCTGATCTTCGTTTCGGCGTCCGGCGTCCGCGGGCCCGCCAGGGCTATCGCCAGGCATACCACAGCAATCGCCATCAGCACGGCAGGCAACTTCGCCAACCGCACCCGCCAGCCGCGACGGACATGATCGACCAGGTCCAGCGACGAATAGCGCAAGGCCGACGGCAATCGTGCCGCAAGCCAAAGCACGAGCGGCCCGACCAGCGCAGCCAACAGGAACAGCGGATCTCGAAATTCCCAGCCACTCATCTTGCTATCGTGCTCGCCTCGGCATCTTCGTTGACCTCGAGCATGGGGGCGTTCTCCCGAGTCTCCTCGAGAAATCGCCTCGCCGCCATGATCGAACTCTCCACGTCGTCCTCGGTCGGCCGGACCCCGGCAAATTTCACCAGGTCCGCTTGGCGCAGGAACTCCCGCAACAGGGCCTGGTGGTCGCCAGTCAGGTCGGGCGATTCACCGACCGCCGCCAGGAATTCTTCGGTCGTCAGTTCGGGCGCACGCAGCTCGAACCGATCCTCCAGGTAACGCCGAACAATTCCCGACAGTTCTACGTAAAACGCATCGATTTGTTCCGCTGTCGGCCGGGGACTGGCCAGCAGACGATTCAGCCGGCCCCGCGCAATCTCATACGCGCTCCGCCGACGGGCGCGCCGACGCCACGCAAAAAAGGCCTTCAGCGCCACCGGCACGGCGCAGGCCAGCACAACCAGCGCCAGTGCCAGCCAGGGCCAACGGGGGGCCGGCGGCGGCTGGCGGGGGCCGAGCTTGCCCAAGGGCGGCTTCAGATCGGCATGGGCATTCTTGGGAACGACTGACTGCACTTCGACTTCCAGCCGCTCGATCAACCGTTCGTAGGCGTCGTAACCCTCGGGGGCTTCACGCTGTCCCGGGCGGCGGTCCACATATTCGATCAGGATCGGCGGAATCGCCTGCTTTCCAGACGCCGGCGGTTGCAGACGGTACTTCTGCACGGCGATCGTTCGGCCTTGATCATCGATCGATTGGCGGGGAACGAAATCGACGATCGAAAACCGTTCCAACGCCTCGCCAAACTCGGGCATGAGCAGTTCCACGCCCTTTTCGGCATTCACGGTGAGCGTCAGGGTGACCGGATCGCCTATCAAAGGAACTTTGGGTTCCAGCCGGATCCTTGCCTCGACCGGGCCGGCCTGCGTCTGGCTCTCGACCGCCTCGCCAGCGCGGACTGGTGCCGTGACCAGCAGCGCTGCGGCAAGCCACAGGACCGGCAGGCGTTGGCTGATGTCGCGATTTGGCGGTTGCTGGACCATGAACGTCGGCGTGTTTCGGTTGGTTTTGGTTGGTAGCTCTGTCAATTGGGTGGCAATTGGTTCAAGTCATTCATGAGCGTGCTCCTACCGTCTCATGCGTCTCTCGCGCATCCGAAAGAACCTCACCAGGGGATCGACAACCGAACCCGAGGCGTCAATGTGGATGAAATCGATCTTGGCACTCTGGAATTGATGGCGGAGGGTCTCGATCCGGTTCTTCGCCAGGCTGGCCACTTGCTGGCGAAAGGCACGGGAGCCGGTGTCGTACCGAGCAACCCGCCCGGTCTCCGCGTCCGAGAGGGTGATAAGCCCCACGTTGGGAAGCTCCAGCTCACGGGGGTCGGTGATCAGCACGGCAATCACATCGTGCTTGCGATTGGCGCCCTCGATGGCCTTGAGGTACCCGTCGTCAAGAAAATCACTGACGACAAAGCACACCGCCTTGCGAGTGGTGACCGACATCAGAAACTCCATCGCGCCGGCCACATCGGTCGCTTGCCGCCCCGATCGCCACCAGGCCCGGCGCCGGCCGAATGGGAGCCAGCGCCGGCGGGCCTTGCCGGGGACTGGCGTGCCTTCGGCCGAGGCAGCGCTGCCGTGAGTGAGCACCTCGCGGACCACGCGGAGGGAATGCTTCTGCCCCTTGCGCGCGGGAATATACTGCTCGATGCCGCCGTGGAACAGGGTCAGCCCCACCTTGTCGTCGTTGTGCGTGGCCGAAAAGGCCAGCAGTGCACACAGTTCGGCCGTCGCCTCCCGTTTGGACCGGGAGCCCGAGCCGAAATCCTGGGAGGCCGAAATGTCGGCCATCAGCATCAGCGTAAGCTGGCGCTCTTCCACGAAACGCTTGACGTAGGGCATGCCCGCACGGGCGGTGACATTCCAGTCGATGATCCGCACGTCGTCACCCGGCACATAGGGGCGAACCTCGTCGAATTCGATTCCACGCCCCTTGAATACGGACACGTATTGTCCGGCCAACACGTCGGCCACCTGACGGCCGGTGTGGATCTGGATCTCTCGTACGCGTTGGATGACCTCTCGGGCAAGCATTACGGCACGGGCACGTTATCGAGAATCGTGCGTATCAACGCGTCCGCGTTCTTTCCTTCGGCCTCGGCTTCGTAAGTCAGGATGACGCGGTGGCGAAGCACGTCGGGGGCCAGCGATTTTACATCGTGCGGCGTGGCATAACTGCGGTTCTGCAGGAAGGCATGGGCCTTGCCGGCTTTCAGAAGGTAGATCGACGCCCGCGGGCTGGCACCGGTTTCGATCATTCCATCGAGGCCCCTGACGCCGCATGACGTGGGATTGCGGGTCGCACGAACCAGGTCCACCACATAGTCGCGCACCTTGTCGTCGACCCATATCTTGTCGACCACCTGGCGAGCTTCCAGGATCTCCTCGGGCGACGTGACGGCACTCACCTTGGGAATCGGCTTCCCGCCCCCCATACGATCGACGATCTTCCGCTCCTCGTCGCGCGTGGGATAGTCGACCAGCACCTTGAGCATGAAGCGGTCGATCTGGGCCTCAGGAAGGGGGTAGGTCCCTTCCTGCTCGATCGGGTT
>CAYSCH010000260.1:0-13878 GCA_964429355.1 uncultured Planctomycetaceae bacterium
TCAACGCAACATCCGGCGCGTTTTCCTGGACGCCCACCGAAGCCCAGAACGGCACACACACCTTCACCGTCGTCGTGTCCGACGGCCTCTTGACTGACACGGAAGAAATCACCGTCACCGTCGCCGAAGTGAACCTGGCCCCCGTGCTCGGCGCCATCGGTAACCAAGAGGTCGACGAACTGGTCGAGCTGGCGTTCACCACCGCGGCCGTCGACCAGGACCTCCCCGCCCAGACCCTCCAGTTCAGCCTCGTCGGCGCTCCGGAAGGAGCCACCATCAACGCCGCCACCGGCGCGTTTACCTGGACGCCCACCGAAGCCCAGAACGGCACCCACACCTTCACCGTGGTGGTCTCGGACGGCCTCTTGACCGACACGGAAGAAATCACCGTTACCGTCGCCGAAGTGAACGACGCGGTGACGGTTCTGGGCACGGTCGACTACCGGCAGCTCGACGGCCTGAGTCTGGCGGGCGGCAGCCTGTATTACCAACTGCAGACCGCCCACGCAGGGTTCCTCACCCTGGAAGTCCTGGCTCCCAAACCGCCGAAGAGTGCCCGAATCAATCTCTACGATCAGGACCCGGTTGCCAACCCGGGCCTGACCCCGTTGGCCACCTCCGCCGTGGTCGGCGACGACCAGCGGCTGGATCTCTCCGTGGCAAGTGCGGCCACGTATTTTGTCGAACTCTATGGAATCAATACCGATTTCGACCTCCGTATCGTCAATCTCGTCGAGCACAAGGGCACGACCGTCACCGTCTTCGGAACCGAAGGCGACGACCAGTTCATCTTCTCCGCCGCCGACTCCCGATCGGTCAGTATCAACGGTGCCGCCTACCAGTTCGTCGACTCCGAGGTCAAGCTGGTCCAGTTCGATGCCGGACCAGGTGACGACCGCGTGGAGCTTCGCGATTCATCCGGCAACGAGACCCTGGAAGCCTGGGCCACAGAAGCAACCCTGAGCAACGGCGCAGGCGACGCGGTGGCCGATTTCACGGTAAACGTGTCGAACCTTGAGGAGCTGCAGGCCTACGCCGATTCCGACGGGCAGGATTCGGCCGTGCTCCATGGATCGGAAGGAAACGACAAGTTCAAGGCGGAACCGGTCGACCACTATGCCAAGATGTACGGCGGCGCCATGTACAACCGCGTCAAGTTCTTTGACCAGGTCGACGCCTACGGCGAGGGGGGCAAGGATCTTGCCCGTGTTTTCGATACGGCCGGCAATGAGACCTTCACCGGAACCATGGGACTGAGCACCTTCGCCGGCGACGGTTTTGAGATCGGCATGCACGACTTCCGCCAGGTCCTTGCCCGCGCGACGACCGGGGGCAACGACACGGCAACCTTCACCGATTCGGCCAGAAAGGACGAGTTCCACGGCAAGGCCCACAAGAGCGAGATGTTCGACGTCGTGACCGATGGCGACGTTTACCGGATCACGGCCCGGGCCTTTGACGTGGTTCATGCCCATGCAACGGACCGCTCCGGCACGGACCAGGCCGGCGGAGCCGACGTCGCCAAACTTTGGGGAACGGCCCTGGACGACTACGTCGAGGCCGCCGAAGACTGGCTTCGCTACGGCATTCGTCGCCCGGAGCTCGATCCCCTCTACGAGATCCTGGCCTTCGAATCGGCCATGGTCCGCCAGACCCCCGGCGGCAACGACCAGGCCGATGTCGACGACAACCTCCTCTTCCAACTGGCCTTTGATGAGGGTTGGGAAATGCTGTAGCGGGCATTGGAGCCGCGCACTAAATGGCCTTGCCTGATTCGCACGCGATAGCCGCGTGGGCTTGCCCCGCGCTGGTTGGAGTCCAGGCTTTAGCCTGCGTCCCCTTTGTTGGAGTCCCGGCTTCAGCCGGCATCCTGCAAAACACTCCGCCACCACGCATGGTACCCGCGTGCTCGCCCCGGTGGCACGTCCCTGAGCGCAGCGAAGGGCGTGGTTTGTGCAACCAGTCCTTCGCCACCGACACGCCACCACCCATGATAGCCGCGTGGGCTTGCCCCGCGCTGGGTTCCTCTCGTCACGGACAAACCACCATCCATGATACCCCCGCGTGCTCGCCCCGCGCTGTTGGAGTCCAGCCTTCAACCACGCAGCAAAACCCGCGGGGCTTTCGCAATCGCCCCCTGCGTATGGTAAAGTGATGCCTGCCGGCACGCACTTCGTTGGCCGGCACGTTCGCAAGACAGGGGAATCCTCCATGCGCACCAGACTGATTCCGATGTTTGTGGTCGCCTTTCTGATTGGCCTGGCCGCGGGTCCCTCCCAGGGGGCCGAGCCCATCCGTCTGGCCACCTTTGCCGTAGACGCCACGCCCCCCGTCGGCAGCCCCTTGGCCTACGACCCAATGACGGCCGCCGTCATGCCCTTGAGTTGCCGCGGCATCGTGCTTCTGGGAAACGACCAACCGATCGTGCTCTGCTGCGTCGACTGGATCGGAATCAGCAACGACGGCAACAAGCTGTTTCGGCAGCGACTGGCCGAGGCGGCAGGAACAACCGCCGGGCGGGTGGCCGTCCATACGGTCCATCAACACGACGCCCCGCGGCTGGACTTCAATGCCGAAGAGATCATGGCGGGGCTCGGTGCAAGCGGCGCGATGTTCAACGTGAAGCACGCCAAGAGCGTGATCCAGAGCGCCGCGGCCGCGGTGGCCGAGGCCGTCAAGCAGGCCCAGCCGGTCACCCACCTCGGGCTCGGTGAAGGCGAAGTCGACCAGGTAGCATCCAACCGGCGAATCCAGGGACCCGACGGGAAGGTCATGTGGACTCGCTACACTTCCGGCGGAAGCGAGGAGCGGAATCGCCAGGCGCCGGTCGGCCTGATCGATCCTCGCGTCAAGCTGATCACCTTCTTCCAGGGCGAAAAGCCCCTGGCGACCCTCACCTATTACGCCTGCCACCCGCAGAGTTACTACCGCACCGGCGGGGCCAACCCCGACTTTCCCGGCATCGCCCGCCAGATGCGCCAGGAGGCCACCGGCGCATTTCACGTCCATTTCAACGGCGCCGGCGGCAACATTGGGGCCGGAAAGTGGAACGACGGCACGCCCCCTTATCGGCAGATCCTCGCCGACCGGCTGGCCGAGGGCATGAAGAAAGCGTGGGAGTCGATGCAGAAGTCTCCTGTCACTACCGACGATCTGGGCTGGACGGTTGAACCGGTGGCCCTGCCGCTGGGCGAACACGTGGTTGTTGAAGAGTTGGAAAAGAGCCTTGCCGATCCCCAGACCAACGACCGGCCCGAGGTCGCCAAGACCCTCGCCTGGGCCCACCGCTGCCTGGCCGGCGACACGATCGACATCCAGTGCCTGCGGCTCGGTACCGCCCGGGTGCTGCACATGCCGGGCGAGCTCTGTGTGGAGTACCAACTGGCGGCCCAGAAGATGCGGGAAGACCTGTTCGTCGCCATGGCCGCCTACGGGGACTATGCCCCGGGCTACATCTGCACGGCCATTGCCTACACCCAAGGCGGTTACGAGGCAAGCGAGGGTGCCAGCCACGTGGCGCCGGCCGTCGAAGCGGTGCTCACCCAGGCCATGGAAAAGCTCCTGGAAAAGCCGTAGTGCCGTGCGCCCGACGGCCACACCAACGCTCGCTTGAATTCCGGCCCGGCCCGTCAGCGGGCCGGCGACCTCACGACTCGGTCGTCGCGAAGCGACTTCGACGAGGTGTTCCCGGTTTCAGGCCCGGCCTCGGCGGCATGATCCGGTGTTTCCGCCTGACACAGATTCGATGCAGTCAAGGGACTGGACGACACACGGCATCCCAAACGGTAGTAGACCAGGTTTCCCCGCTTGGCGTCATCAACGAGCCCCATCACCTTCAAGACGCTCAGATGCTTTGAGACGGTCGAGATGTCCACACCGATCACCCAGCAGCAAAACTGGTCTCGCTTTGGCATCGAAGTTGCAATATAGGGAACAATCACGATTCGGGTCGACCTGCGGAGGCCGTAAACTACCGCCCGACAATACCACGAGCGGCCTCCGGGGGCCTGAAATGCCCCTCTCGGGTAGGTGTCTTGTGCGCAATACGGACATGGATCGTGGACAGAAGTGTGAAGAAATTGCGCGCTCGAATGATGAGCTGACCTCCAATTCACTTGCTGCAAAGGAACGTAGGATGTTGAGCAAGAAAGCCCTCAATACCGTGGCTCTCCTGTCCCTGCTTTTTCTTCCTTCAACGGTCTTCGGCGACTCCGGTAATTTGGCCTTTGAACAGGGCAAAACACTGGTCAGCCAGGGGGATCTTGAGGGTGCGATGGAGGCCTTTGCGACGGCCGCACGGGCGGACCGCTCCAACGCGGAGTACATGCAAAACTACTCCCTTCTTCGGCAGGTAATCCTGATCCGAAGTGCTTTGACGCAGGAAAAGGACCTGCGGCGTTGGGAATACTACGCCCGGGCCCTGCATGCCTACTACATCAGTGAAAGCCTCTACGATCAGGCGCTCGAACTCGACAAACAGATCCACAATCGCGTCAACTCGGCAGCTTCAGCGGCCCTTCTGGCGGAAACACAACTCGCCATGGACATGAATGCGGAGGCCGCCCAGCTTCTCGCCGAGCTGCCGCCCGACAAGACGAGCGTCGTCACCGAATCGCTCGAGGGCATCGCGCTGGCACGACTGGGCAAGAAAGCTGATGCCTTGAAACACGCCGAATTGGCCAGGGTGGGCGATAACGACGGCCCGGGCGTCGTGTACTGCGTGGCACGATTGCACGCGGCCACGGGGAACACGAACCAGGCGACGGCCTTGTTGACTCGCTGCTTCGAGCAGGTTCCACCCAGCCAGTTAGACGGCTTCAAGGGCCACGCCAAAGTGATTCCTGAATTTGCCGCCATGGCCGGCACGCCGGAGTTCCAGCAGGCGCTCAAGACGGTGTCGAAGGTGCAGGAATCGAGCTGCAGTGGCGGAAGCAGTTGCGCCGGCTGCCCGATGCGAGGCCAGTGCAGCAAACAAGAGGCCAAGTGAGGCATGACCCGCACGCGCCGACTTGTTCAACTGAGCTTCCTCGTGCTGGTGCTCGTGGGCGTCTTCGTCTACAAAGCGAACTGCGAGCTGTGGTGCCCCTTCGGCGGTGTGGAAGCCTTGTACACCTACGCGACTGAGGGCAACATGCTCTGTTCGCTGGGGACTTCGAACTTTTTCATCCTCGGCGGCGTGCTCCTTTCCGTGCTCCTCCTGCGGCGGGCGTTCTGTGGGTACATGTGTCCTATCGGCACCCTTTCCGAATGGCTGGGCGAACTGGGCAAACGCCTGGGTATGGTGCGGTGGCACGTCCCTGCCAGGTTGGATCGCGGTCTCGGCCTGCTCAAATACGTGGTCCTGGTGGTCGTGTTGACGGTCACATGGCGGGCAGGCGAATTGCTGTTTCGGGGTTACGACCCTTGTTACGCGCTGATTAGCCGGCATGGGACGGATATTACCCACTGGGCCTACGGGGTCGCGGGCGCGGTGGCGATTGGTTCCGTATTGGTCTCCGTTCCCTTCTGTCGTTGGTTCTGTCCGTTTGCGGCAGTGCTGTCGCCCTTCTCGCGGGTGGCCTTCGCCCGGGTTCGCCGGGAGGAATCGGCTTGCACATCGTGTGGGCAATGCAGCCGCCAATGCCCGATGGCTATCCCCGTCGATTCGCTGCAGCAGGTGACCGACGCCCGCTGCACTTCGTGCCTGATCTGCGTCGAGGCCTGTCCCAAGCGGGCCGCGGGCGCGCTATCGTGGGGACCGCCAAAGCCGATTCGACAAACGTGGTCGCAGGCAGCGTTGATTGTGGTAATGCTCCTGTCGACGTCGGCCGCCGTGGCCGCGTCGTATGCCTTCCCGATGCCGTCGTTCGTCAAGGCACATGGAACGGTCCCCAGGGTGACGGCTGTCGTGGAACTCGAAATCTACGATCTCACTTGCCGCGGCCGGGCTAACCTCCTTGTCTACTATCTCGAGCGCGACGACCTCTTTGCACTCGACGGGTACTGGAAGCTGGAGGCTTGGCCTGATCCGACACTGGCGCGGGTGCGGATCACCTACGACCCGGCACGTTGCAGCGAAAGCACGATTCGCATGGCCGTTACGGAATCATACTACGACGCCGTAGGCAATGCGTGGCGGCAGTCGCCTTTCGTAATTGAAGGCTACGACCCGCTGGATGCGGGAATGTCCCCCGCCGCGCTGCAGCAGGGGACATAGGGAGCACTGGTTTTCGGCCAAAGAGGCCGCCATTGGGCTTGCCCAATGGAAGCCACGATTGATGGCTAAGGGCGGGCTGTGGTTTCTTTGGTTTCTTTGCTTGCTGTCCCTCGCCGTGCTGCGGCAGGGGACAGGACAGGCAGCTCGCTGGGCCTATAAGCAACCTCATCAGTTTCCGGAAGAAACAGGATCTCCCGTGGAGACAATAGATTCTCTCCGATCTGCACGAATCAAGACGGCGGGAACACTCATCTACGCTGGATCGCCGTACTCCGAGCCTCTCGAGCGACCCTGCGTCCCTGCGCCGGCAGGCGTCTCGGCGAAGACGTTTGCCGTACGACCAGGAGATCGGACAGTTGCCGAGTTCTTTTGACGCGTTGAAAGCGGACTATTGGTCCATCATAATGACGCGCCGCAGAATCCGTCGCAGAAGCCGCTAATAACGGCCCAAAGAAGACCGATTTGGCGGCTTGGGACTCGGCTGATAGTCGTCCTCCAAAGCCGCCGTTGGCCGATGTGGAGGAGAATTCGTCGTTGGTGGCTTCCAACAAATCCATCCATCGGTTGCGGATCGCAGCTGAATCATTCTCCCATGCCGACCTGATTTCCTCTTCCTCACGCAGTTGTGCCTCGCTTGAGGGGATCCAAAAGAATTCGGAGTTGTAATCGTTTGGGCGAGGCTCTGCAACCGATGTGAAGCCCATGAGTGACACTTCTCGGTAGACGGGGATCTTCTTCAATGCTCGAGGATCGTCTCCGAATACAACGCATTCCGTTGCTGCCTGCAATACTTGCTCTTCATTGCCGTCCCCCGCACGTTCCATCTGATCAAGCAGATCGTCGAAATGATCAAGAACATATGCGACTCCCTCCTTGCTCGCCGTAATCAATAGGGCGACCAGCGGGATCCAGCGATCATTCTGCTCAGCATCTTTGGGCATCCGTTCATAAACATGAATCAAGTCTTGGACAGCACGCGGCCCGGCACAACGCGCGTACGCAAAGTGAACCGCCTTGTACCCGTGGCGGTAGCCAAAATCATCGGGCTCACGGTGCTGCTTGAGAATGTCGGCAAGGAACTTCTCTGCATCTGGACCACCGATTTGTGAGAGGCAGAATGAAGCATGAACGACGATATTCGACCGATAGTACTGGTCGTCATTTGCCATCGCCTCGTTCGTCGCCTCGATAAGGGGGACAACCGCCTCCTCTCCGCGTGCTACAATCGCTGGCATGATCTTGGAGAACATCTCCGTATGAGTTCCGTAACGCAGTGCGCCAATCTGATGTTCCAGCGAATTGGCCTTCGCCTGAAAACAGACCACAACGACCAGCACCCCCAACAAGAACACGCAGTTAATCACAACCGAGGCTCCTCGCCGTGAGTCCTTCCTGAATACGATTCGGAAAATATCCACGATGAGACGTATGGCCAGATACACCGCCCAAATGAATCCAACGACGAGGCTTGGCAGGAGCAGACTGCCCATTGTCAGAAATGAAAGGACAACGTACCCCGCCGAGCCCAGAATCGAAAAAACCCCAAGCGTCGATCCTCGGACCAGGGTTTGGGCACCCTCGGAACCGCGTCGGCGAAGACGCTTGCGGACGCCGAGCATCGTGAAGACCCATGCCCAAAGGAACACGCCTCCGAATCCCGCCCAAGGCAGCGTCATCAATAGAACGGCATCGGTGCAGCCGCCGCACGCAAGCAGAGGGGTCGGAAAAGCAATGAGGATAACACACGCAGAAAGTAATGCTCGTCGCTTCATGGAGTATTAGCCCAGCGGAATCGCAAATACTCGGGTTTCCGATTTTGCAGTCGAAAATTGCTGTTGCCCAATCAACCACACTTCATTGTACCAGTTCCCGATGAGGTAGATGAATATGCCCACAGATTTGCCGTTGCCGGCTATTCCCGTTACTCTCCGCGACACGTACTCGGATATCGTCGGCTGTCAGCAAACTCAGCCAATCCGGCATGAGCCAGACGACGTTCGAGTGGAAGTTGCCTATCGCATCGCGCAAACGAAAGGAGATCGTGTGGTCTCGCGGAGCCCGATGACCGCCGTTGGAGCTATGCCCGCCGAAAACCGGCTCGAGGCCGGGAAAGGCCTCTTGGATCACTCGCCGCACGTGAGCCATCTCGGCCTTCGTTGCTTTTCGATTCTGATTTCCCATGGTTGCCTCGCCGGCTTGGGCGCACACATCTGCCCCTGGAGTGAACTCGGGGATTCGCTATCGCTTTCTCAACTCTTCCTCGAGTGTTTCAAGGAACGCCTTCATGTTCTTCTCCGGAAACGTGTGCTTCTTCGCAATATACCAGGACTCGATTTCGCGGATGTTGACGTCTCGGCCGGAATGGACCAGAGCCCGACAGGCGTCGATAAGGAAGCCGGGAGGGTTGCCTCGCAGCCGCATGCCGACGATCTGCATCATGCGCACGTGACTCCCGGACGTCAGCGCCCGCAGCCAGGGAGCAACCAAGGCGAAGAAAGTGAAGAGCCCCAGCGTCGCGACCAGCCCGAGCACGAAACCGAAAGCCACACCGAGCCAGAAGATGGGCTGGTTCATCGAATCCTCTCTGCCAGGATTAAGTGCCGCTGAAGTTCAAGCCAACGCCGCCGGCATCTTACCTCACGCAACTGCGATTTCGCAACATCCCGTTCCCAGCAAACTTCAGCAATGTAGGTCCCTCGCTCTTGGCCCTTCTTCCCCTCCGATTCCTCCGCTGCCTCCTGTTCAAACCGATCCCTTCTTTCCTTCCCCTACTTCCCAATCCGTGCTTCATCCGTGGCCCCATTTCTTCCTGCTCCCTTTCCCACGGCCAGCAATTCATCCTCTGCGCCTCCGCGCGCCCTCCGGCCCTTCACCACCGACACGCTGCCACGCACCCGGGTAAACAAACCCGACAGGTCGGGCAGGTCCAATATTGAGCGGTTCGTTCACGCCACGGACCGCACCGGATCTTGATTGCCAGCGAAGTGACAGTTGCGTATGGCGTCCCCGGAACTGCCAATGAAGACGTTTGCCGTAAGGCCAGGAGATCGGACACTGCCGAGTTCCTTTGACGCGTGGAAAGCGGCCTATGTGTAGGCGGTCGTCAGGGTACCTACGCCGGAATGCTCGCCACAAGAAACTTCACGGCCACCATCCGCCTGGCGGCCCGTCCCCGCGCCGTGAAGCTCGACGGAACTGCCATTTCCGACTGGGGGTGGATCGAAACCGACTCTTCGGCCACAATCAAGATCCCCGGCTGCGCGAGCGAGCCGCGGGTTGTCACCGTCGAACAATAAGGCGCTGCAAAACAATAGACTACCGACTGGAGAGCAAGCGGCCGGGCGCAAGCCCTCCGGTTCTTCCGAATTGAGAGTGAGCGGCCGGGCGCAAGCCCTCCGGTTTTGCCGTACTGGACGGCTCACGCCGTTCCTTGAAATCGGCAACTTATTGGCTTGCAGCGACTGACCTTGGGCGGCCCAGTGCCGGCGCAACCTGTCGGCATCCCGCTCTTCCACTGCATCGGATACGAAGGATCAAGCCATGGTTCGTGCAACGTCGATCGCCAACCCGCTACTCATCGCTCTCTTGCTTGCCGCTTCGGTCTGCGGCGTCGAGGTCGCAGCACCGCTGCCGGACTGGAACCAGGCCGGTGAGGAGTGCGTGCGGAACCTCACGCGCATTCTGCAGATCGATACCAGCGATGGAAACGAGACGCAGGTGGCCCGCTATCTCAAGGCGATCCTCGACAAGGAGGGCATCCCGTCGGAGATCCTCGAGTTGAAGTCGGGCCGGGGTAACCTGGTGGCCCGCCTGCGGGGAAACGGCTCCAAACGTCCCTTGCTCCTCATGGGCCACACCGACGTGGTCGGTGTGGAACCGGAGAAATGGACCGAGAAACCCTTCGGCGCCCAGATCAAGGAGGGCTACCTCTACGGCCGCGGGGCCCTCGACAACAAGGACAACGTGGCCGTCTACCTGGAGGTTTTCCTGCTCCTCCACCGTCTCGGCATGCCGCTCGACCGCGACGTGATCTTCCTTGCCCAGGCCGGCGAGGAGGGCTCCTCGAGCGCCGGCATCGGCTTCATGGTTGCGCGGCATTGGGACAAGATCGACTGCGAGTTCGCCCTCGACGAAGGGGGCGGGATCTGCCTGCGCGACGGCCAGGTTCACTACGTCGGTGTCTCCACCACGGAGAAAGTGCCTCGCGGCATACGGCTCATCGCCCGGGGCACGTCCGGCCACGGCTCCGTCCCCCTGCCCGATAACGCGATCACCCACCTGGCGGCCGCCGTCGCCAAGGTGGGCAGTTACCAGATGCCCATGCGCCTGAGCGAGACCACCCGTGTCTTCTTCGAGCGGCTGGCCACCGTCAGCCCGGCCGCGGAGAAGGACCTCTTCACCCACCTGGAAGATCCCCAGCGCACCGCGGCGGTGCAGGAGATCCTGCGGACGGCCCATCCCCGCTACAACTCGATGCTGCGCACGTCGATCTCGCCGACGATCATCCAGGGCGGCTTCCGCAGCAACGTCATTCCTGCCACGGCCGAAGCCCGGCTCGACATCCGCGCCCTGCCCGGCGAGGACATTGATGCCATGGTCGAAGCCCTTCGCCGCCTCATCGACGATCCGGCCATCGAGCTGGTGCCCCCCAGCAGCGGCCGCGTCGGGTCTCACCCGTCCGGAATCGATACCGAGATGTTCCATGCCCTCGAAGATGCTCAGCGGAAACTCTTTCCCGACTCCGTCACGCTGCCGGTCCTGCTGACGGGCGCAACCGACATGTCGCCCCTGCGGGCCCGCGGCGTCGACGCCTACGGCCTGGGCGTGCCGGCCACAATCGACGACACGACCCGTGTCCACGGCAACGACGAACGGGTGTCGGTCGACTCGCTGCAGCACTACGTCGAGTTCGTCTACACCGCCGTGACAGGCGTGGTCGCCGCCCCTTCCGGTTCCGGCAAGTAACGGCCGCAGGCGTCGCACTCCGCTTCAGCCGCAGCCGCGACTGCCCCCGATGCCCCGTGGCAGGGCCGAGTGGTCCTTCTCAAGTGTGAAATGGCTACAAGGTGTGCCACTGGCTACTTGTTGACAGTGCACATATCCATAAGTCATCCCCCTGATCAATTTCCCATACCGCGAACTGTGAGGCGCTCCTGCAAGAATACAACAACCTCCGATTTAGATCGGGTTGGCCGCGATCCATCCGGCTTCTTGGCTGATCGTCCCAGACACCCCAATCTCCCCATGATTCCTGATGTTCTGGCCAGGCTTTTGGGGCGATTTCGGTCGCACCACCGTTACAGAGAAGAAACGCAGACATTGCCTACTCCGGCGTTGTCGTCGGCGCCGTCAAGACGCGCAGCCCCGGGGTCCGGTATTTCTCCGAAACCGTCAGCCCGGGGAAAGATCGGCGAAGCCGCTCGATTCGTTGATCTTGCTGATATTCGCCCGCCCCATTGCGTGGGAGAGTGATTGCCACCGCCAGATATTTGAGCTCGGGCAGATTGCCCACGTATACCAGACCTTCTTGGCTGAGTCGGTCGTCGGGAAGCACGAGGCGCACAAGCGTTCTTATCTCTCCGATCGACCGCATATCCTCGTCCGTGACGCCGTAGAGGTCCAGTTCGGTGAGCAGCGGAAGGTCCCGGAGATGTTCGGCTCCAACCGATCGATAGTCGCGAGACGGGGTTCCGAAGATGCGGATCTTCTGCAATTTCCCGAGCTGTCCCAGAATGGCTAGGTGATTCGCAGTCACTTCGTTGAACGTCAGGTCCAACTCTTCGAGGCTTTGTAGCTTTGCCAACGGGGCGAGATCCTCGGCCGCAAAGCCGTCCGGCAGGGAGCAGGTGAGTCGCCGAAGCCCACCCATTTCGGCAAGTCGGCGGATACCGACGGCATCGATTCGCACTCTGGTGCAGTAGTCTCTGGGCATCTCTAACTCCTCCAGGCCGGGCACGAATCGGAGCTTGTCCCAATCGCAACCAGGAGAACATTCGATCAACTTGAGCTTCTTGAGTTCGGGCAAGTGCTCGAGTACGTCGAGTTGGCAGTGGCGACCGGATACGTTCAGACTTACCCCTCGTGGCCCTATCCCGTCCTCTGCCCGCAACCGCAATCGACCCGAATGCTCAAACTCCGCCGTCCCTGCCCCAATCTCAAGCGATTTGGAGACGATGACTGATTGGGGTTTCCTGAAAGTGACGTCGACATATTTCCACCGGGCCAGGTCCGGGCCCCATCGAAGCCCCTCGAGCGAAATGTCTCTTCCCGAAACATGAACCATCCGAAGGCTCAGCGACAGCCAAAGCGAGGTCAGCCCGGCGTCGGTAATGGTTCCGCGGCCTGCGGGCACGTCGACTCCCGGCAGCTCTGCACCGTCCACGGCATCGTGGACCTCGGCAGTCTCTAGGCAACGGAGCTTCGCCAGGTCGGCCAATCCTGCGTCGGTCAGGTAGAACGCGTAAGCGGTACCGGGTTTCGGAGCGAGGAGCTCCTCCAACTTCGGCATACGAGCCAGGACTCGGGTGGCTTGATCGTCCAGCGGAGCGTGGAATCTTAGTGAGGTCAACTGCTCCATGTTCTCCAAACCACTCAGCGCATCCGCAGTCAACGACTCGTAAGTCAGGTCCAATCTGCTGAGGTTCGCAAGCCCCCCTAGATGGCGCACGTCGCTGTCGGTGATGCCCGTGGTCTTGAGAGACAACGCTCGAAGCCGTTTCAGCTTATGGAGACTCTGTAGACCTCTACCGTCAACGAAAGAAGTGATGACGGAGAGCTCTTCGAGGTTGGGAATGTCGCCGAGCAGCTCCCACCCATTCCCTTCTGCCGTCACCACGCGCAATTGGAGGCGTCGGAGATTTGGCAGATGCGACAACGGCCTTAGGCCATCTGAGCCGACGTTGGAGTCGATAATCACGAGTGTATCCAGGTCGCGGAAACGCGGCAAGTACGCCAACCCGGCTGGAGTCGCGCCGCACAGTACGAGGGTGCGGACCCGCAGCCTTTCGAAATCCGCCAGTGTTGCCAGTCCTTCGTCGCTCAAGGGAAAAGAGAAGTGCAATTCGCGCAGCGACGCGGTGTCCTTCAAGTGGGACAGGCAGGCTTCCGTCAGGCCGGGGTTTGTGCGTGGATAAAACAACGCCCAACTGTCGCTCCTCGGGGAACCACAAGCGAAAGGTGAGGACACCCTATGAATGTCGAGCACCTTCAGTGAGCGGAGCTTGCCGACGTGGCGCAGGCCCTCGTCGGTGATTTTCGTTTCCCACAGCGACAGGCGTTCGAGCCGCTGAAGCCCTTGAAGGCGTTTGAGTCCTTCGTCGCTAATGGGGTTGCGGGCCAGATAGAGGCGTTCCAGACGCGGCATCTGCTGCAAATGTGCCAGGTCGCCGTCATTCAGGCCGGCATGTTCCGCATGCACGGCAAAGCAGTCCTGCAGGACCTCCTCGTCCAGCACGACTCCGAGCACGGCTGCCAGCCAGGCAGGCCGAAGCGGACGCCACTCCGCGACAGCTCCCTTGGCAGATAGGGCCAAGGCGGCCTCGTGTTGCCGCAAGTAGTACTGGACGCGGCTGCGGTACCCGGCCAGTCCCAACGCGCTGACGGTGATGAGGATCAGCAACGTGCGCAAGCGAAACTGCACGAATCTGCGGACTCGTCGCGGCTGTGGGAAACGAGGAGCAGGC
>CAYSCH010000261.1:0-13781 GCA_964429355.1 uncultured Planctomycetaceae bacterium
TTGCGCGCCGGCTCGCCAACTGTGGCAACGTGGGTCAGGCGAGCAGATTGGGAGTTTTGCGGCCGCATCGTGAACTGAGAGGCTGAGGAGTCGATGATTCGGTCAGGGATCGGGCGGCAGATTGTCCAGAATCCCCCCCAATCCGGCAAGGGCAATGTGATGCTCAGTTTCCCCCATTCTGCCAGGTGCCGATGACCTGGAGACTGGCGTCGCAAGCGCCTAATCGCCGCAGTTCGCCCCTTTTCTCACATGTCGGACTGGCATGCATATTTTCACTGACCCGCACGACCGGCAATGGCCGAATAATCGTAAGCCGCACATCGAGCGGGAACCCAGACTCACGAGCGGAACCGAGACGCTTCGTCCACAGGGAGGCGGAATGCTGAGACAATACCCTGGTCCAAGAGTGCCCGTGGTATGGACCGTGATCGCCTGCAGCGTTTTAGTCTGCGGGCCCTCTTGCGCAGAGGCTGTGGGGCCCCTGTTCGGCAAATCGGACCCCATGGGCCCCAAAATAAGCGCCGAGGCCAAGGCCAGTGCGATCCGTGCGATTCCGATGGATCTGCTCGATCCGACGGCGCGGGCGAAGGTCGAGGGAGTGCTCGCCGACACGGCCATGTTCCGTCGGATGCCGATCCGCGTCGTGCCCTGCGATCCCGACATGTACTTGTTCCTCATCCGCCATCCAGACGTTGTCGTGAATATCTGGGAGGTTCTGCAGATGAGCAACCTGGCCATGAAGCAGACGGGTCCAACGACTTACGACATGGTGGACAATGCGGGCACCGAAGGAACGGTCGAATTCCTTTACCAGAGTGCCGACACCCATGTTCTCCTCAGCGAGGGCCGCTATCAAGGACCGCTGATCAAGAAACCGATTACAGGGCGGAGCCTCGTCGTTCTCAAGACGGGATATGTTCGAGAGCCCGACGGTCGCTATTACATCACAAGCCGCCTGGATGCCTTTTTGCAGGTGGATCACGAGGGACTGGAGCTTCTCACCAAGACAATCCATCCTTTGCTGGGCAATGTCGCCGACTTGAACTTCACGCAGACGGTTGCCTTTGTCGGAAGTCTCTCCAAGACGGCGGAAGTCGATCCTGACGGGATGCGCCGTCTGGCGGGGCAATTGAAGAAGGTCGCACCGGAGGTGGCGGGGCAATTCGCTCAGGTCTCCGACCAGGTGGCCGCCAAAGCGGCCCAGGAATCGTTGCCCGCCACTCGGGAAGTGTCCACGCTGACACGTCGACCAGACGACCAGGCAACGCGCTGACCGGCTTTGCTGCGGCCTGGCGTGATTCGTGAAAAGGTCGCCGTCGTAAAAACACCCACGAAAGATTGCGCCGTGTTGGCTGCGCCGGTCTTTTGTGCGCGAACTGTCAGCCTGGTTCATCGAGTTGCTCAACGCATGGTCTCGAACTCTTGCCAGGACCACCCGAGTCTTTCAGTACGACAGCGCCAAGTCACGAGAATTCCGCCATAGGTCGGGGTGACGGCAGCGACGGCAATCCAATCCATTTATGAAAGTCGTGACTCAGTGCTGTCGCATTCGTTCGGGGCTTCGGCCGGTACGGCCAGGCTCTCGAGGTTCTCAAGGACTTCGAAGAGCCGGTCTGGCCGAATGGGCTTCGGCAGGTATCCGTCCATATCCGCATGAGAACACTTCTGCCGGACCTCGTTGACGGTATGAGCCGATAGGGCAATGATCGGAATCCGGCGTCTGCCCGATTCCGCTTCGAGCCGTCGAATCTCCGCGGTCGCCGTCAGGCCGTCCATCTCGGGCATCTCCAGGTCCATGAGGATGGCATCGAACTGGCCCGTCTTGAAGGCTTCGACAGCCTCGCGTCCATCGGACACGACTTGGGCCCGATACCCTTTCATCTCGAGAATACCCGACGCCACTTCCTGGTTGATGGGGCTGTCGTCGGCCACGAGAATCGACAGCACTGGCAGGCCGCGACCGCCGGGCGGATCTGAATCTGCCGGGGAACTTGTACATTTCGGCTGGAGCGATGCCAAGACAACTTCAGTGATTTCGGCGGACTTGGCCGGCTTGGCCACGCTGAAGGAAATGCCGATCTCGGCACACCGGTCGGCCAACTCCATCTGCCCGGCCGGCGTGAGGAGGACAATCGGCAATCGATTTGGCGACGCCGCCTCGGCGAGACGTTCGACGACTTGCCGTCCGGTTCCGCCGCCCACCTGAAGATCCAGCAAGACCACGTCGGCAGTCCGGGCGGAGCCGGCACTCGCGCAGGCCGTTTGAATCGCCACGTCGGCCGACTCCGTTGCCTCAACCCGAATACCACTCGCCTCGAGGATTTCACGCGTTGCGTGCCGCGAATGTTCGTTCTCTGAGAAGAGGAGGACGCGGCTCGGGTCGTGAATCGGGAGCGGCCTTTCGGGGGCAGAGAGATCGGGCTGGAGCGGGAGAACGAAATGAAACCGGCTGCCCCGTCCCACCTGGCTCTCGACCCAGATCCTTCCGGCCATGAGTTTCACGAGCTGAGCCGAGATCGTCAGTCCCAGGCCCGTGCCCCCGAAGCGTCTGGTGGTGGAACTGTCACTCTGCCGGAAGGCCTCGAAGATGCAGCCGATTTTGTCTTCCGGAATTCCGATTCCTGTGTCTTGCACCACAAAATGGACGCCCCAGCCGTCAGCGGCTCGTTCGGGCCAGACGTTCACGTAGACTTCACCGTCGCTGGTGAACTTGACGGCATTGCCGACGAGATTGACGACGACCTGCCGAATCCGGCCAGGATCACCCACGAACTGCGGAGGCAATTGAGGGTCGACTCGGCAGACCAATTCGACACCCTTCCCAGAGGCAGCCAAAGCCACCAGGCGCACCGCATCCTCAACGACATCGCGAAGGGAAAACGGTACACACTCCAGTTCCATCCGGTTGGCCTCGATCTTCGAGAAGTCGAGGATGTCGTTGATAATGGCAAGGAGTGCTTCCGACGAATCCCGTATGACTTTGATGTAGTTGTATTGCTGTTTGGTGAGCGTGGTACCCAGCACGAGTTCGGCCATTCCAAGCACGCCGTTCATAGGGGTGCGGATTTCGTGGCTCATGGTCGCCAGGAAGCGGCTCTTGGCTTCGTTGGCGGCTTCAGCGGCCTGCTTGGCCACGCGAAGATCGTCCTCGGTCTGGCGAAGTTCATCGGCAATTCGGGCCAATTCACGATTGGACGCGGCCAGTTGCCGGGCCCTGGATTCGGCTGCCGCCGTGCGTTCGGCAACTCGGCCTTCCAGAGTCTGATTGAGGCTCTGGAGCTCTCCGAAGTTCTCCGCGTTCTCAAGGGCGGCGCCGGCAATCGTCGCCACGAAATCGGCGAGGCGTTCTTCGTCGGCGCCGAAGAGGTCTTTGACGTGTTCGTGGGTGACACAAAGACAGGCAACGCCCCGCCCGCGCACGAACAGGGGTGCGCACAAAGCCGAGCGCCCCTGGCCGTGCGCGGCCGCTTCCGCAACCAGCACGTCGGGTTCCTCGACGATCGCCAGCGCATGCCCCACCTTGAATGCTTCCCGTACAACCGACATGGGGGGCATCGCATCGAGTTCGCCGATGAGCAACTCGAGAGTCAACTCATCGTTCTGGCTGTCGACCTGGACGACGCTGCATTCCTCGCCGCGAAGGAGATGCAGTGCCGCGTGTCTGGCGGCTTCGTAGATCGCTTCCGGTGTGAGCGCCGAGGCAATCTGTCTCCCCGAGTCGAGCACCGTATCGAATCGATCGGCAAGGGAGAGGGTAGCCGTCTTGGTGTCGGGTTCATCGACCGACACCGTTCGGCATTGTGCCAGCAATGTCTGGGCCTCGGCGTCGCACAAATCCGCGTCGTGCCAGAGCAGCTCCCTCCCCACTTTTGCCATGGCGAGCAGCGTCTGGGCCTGTTCAAATTTGGCATGGTGCCTGCGGGCAACTTGCAGACTTCTGTCGAAGAGACGCCGCGATTTGCCCGCCTTGCCCTGCATCGCCAGGACTAGGGCGTATTCCCGGAGCGATCGGGGCAGATCGTTCTTGCAGGGTATGAGCGGGCTGGTGGCTCGTTTGCCTGCAAGCGCTGCATCGCGAAGCAACTGATCGCGACGCTGTTTTGTGCAGGTCGAGACCTCGGCGGCCTGTTGGCGGCGTGCACTGGCAAGCCAAGCCAGGAGCGGCAAGGTGTAAGCGTTTCGCACGCCGTCCGTGTCGGTTTTTGCCAGGGCCTGTTCGAAAACCGTGGTGGCTTCCTTGACTTGCCCCCGTCCCAACAAGCACACCCCCTTGGCGAGGAGCACCTGGACCGTACCCTGGGTGTCTGTGCGGCCTCTTTGCAGTTCCGTTTCGAGCAGTTTGTCTGGAACGGCACCTCCGGTCGCTCGTGCCCAAACGTCGAGAATGATACCCGACGCCTGTTCATCTCCCAGCTCCAGTCCCGAGGCATGGTTGAGTTGCGCCTCCTTCCGCGCTTCCTGAAAATCTCCGAGGTGGTAGTAGCTGGCAGCGATTTGATAACGGGCGATGTGGGCGTACCAGAAATCGCCGGTCCGTTCGAGAAGGCGGATCGCTTCGCGGCATTTCGCGATGCAATCGGCGTAGCGCGAACCCGCATAGAGGGCGCAGCCATAGAAGGCCAACGCCTGTCCCTGACCCCACAGATCCGAGAACGATTTGCGCAGTTCCAGGGCCTTTTCGCCGTAGCGCCGCGCGCGTCCATGGAGGGGGATGAGCGTCATTGCCGGTGAATGTTCCCCATAGGCTTGCGCCATTTCTGGAGAAGGCAGGAAACTTTCTACGTAGTTCATCTCGCGCAGATGGGCCCAGAAGGCCATGACGAGACTGCGACTGTACCAGCAACCGTGGCACAGATCGCTCAATAGCCGCAGGTGAAGCCGTTCCTCCTCGTTGGGCATGCGACGGCGCCGCCCGAAGAAGAACCAGGGAAGGCAGGTATGCAGGAGTTGGATGGCTGCCTCCCAAAGAGTCCGCAACAGCACTGCCCAGCGGTGCTTGGGCACGCGTTTGCCCAACGAGCTCAGGCCCGCTTCAAAATGGCTGATGGCCAACTCCATGTTGCCGCGTTTGAAGGCCAGTTCCCCGAGTTTGCTCCGGATCTGCGCGTGCGCTCGGGCTCCCTCGGCCAGGCTGGCTGCCTTCTCAAACAGTTCCCCCGCGGCGCCGTATCGACCGCGGAGCATCAGCACATCCCCAAGGCCCTCGGCAATCTGATATCGCGTTTTCCGGGGCGCGTCGGCCCCCCCGCGATCCGCAATCCGGTACTGCTGCTCGGCCGTTTCCAGGACATGCTGGGCCCTCGCCCTCTCCGCGGCGACCAACGCATAGGGCAGGGCCGCCCGGCTGTCTCCTGCCGAGTCGAAGTGGTAGGCCAACGAGGAAACGTCGTCCGGGGACTTCGCCTGAAGGCGCGCGGCGGCTCGACGATGGATATCGCAGCGTTCTTCTGCCGAGACTCGCTCGAGCAAAGCGGCTCGGATCTTGTCGTGAACGAAGATACACCGCGTGCCGTCGGGGCCGAGCCAGATAAGACATCGTTGCCGAGCTTCGTTCAATGCCGAAATCGCCTCCGAGGGCCTCTGGCGCACAAGATCCGACACGGTTTCCAGATCGAACTCTTTCCCTAGAACTGCGCCGGCGGAAAGCAGATCGATCGCTGCACGGGGGAGAAGCTCAAGGCGGCGAGCAAGCAACGATGCGGCCCTGCTCGACGAGCTCACACCGGCCATCGCGAGTGGATCGATCTGCCACCCCTGTGGCCCCGCCACCAGCGCGCCCGTTTCCACAAATCCTCGCAGCATCGCCGATGCCATGAAGGGGCTTCCGACCGACAGGCGGATGATCGAATCGGTCGCCTCCTTGGGAAGGGGGCCGGCCATCGATTCCACCACCTTCTGAATCTCCGGCGCCTCCAGCGGAAGAAGCCTCACATGCGCCGCCGGCTCGGTCTGTCGGAGAAGATGTTCGTCGGGAACTTCCTCGGATCGAAAAGCCGCCAGAATCGAAACATGATTCTGTCCCACGCTCTCCGCAGATGCAGCGTGCCACCGGCGAAGAACTTTGACGCCCAATTCTCCCGCCCACTGACAATCATCGAGAATCACCAGCGCAGGACGTTCACGCGAGCCAAGTGACTGCAGAAACCTCGCCAGGGCCTGAACCGTTCGGGCCTCGCCAGCAGTCTCCGGCGCCGAATCCTGCCGCCGTTCCCTTCCCAGCAGGTCGGCTAATTGAGGCAGTGCAGATGCGACGGCCTGGCGATAGACACCGATCCTGTTGCGCAGGGCAACGGCAAAGCCCGGTTCGGCTCCCGCCGCCGCCAATACTCGTTCCACAATCCCATCCAGCACACGAAGCGGGTTCTGAGCGATCTCGATGGTCGCCAAACCGCGAAACACCCGCAGACCATGGTGGCTCGCCCGGTAGGCTGCTTCGGTCAGAAGCCGTGACTTGCCGCTTCCTGACTCCCCCTCGAGGAGAACGAGCCCGCCCCTGCCGCTACGTGCTCGCAGGAGTTGCCCGTCGAGTTCCTCCAACTCGCCGGTTCGCGTAACAAACGCCGGCTCCACGAGCGTGACCCGTCGATCTCTCGCGCCAATGACTACCGCGGGATCCTCCCCACCCGTGCGGACTCCGGCCGCAATTGCCCTCAGATCCGCCAGCACGGCGTCGGCGGATTGGTAACGATCGCGAGGGTCTTTGCGCAGAAGTCTTTGCAGCAATTCATCAAATGCTCGCGGAACGGAGACGCCAAGCTGCCGCAGTTCCGGCACCGCCGAGGTCATCTGCTCGAACAGAATCGTTCCGACCGTATCACCTCGAAAAGGCGACTTTCCGGAAAGACAGCGATAGAGAACCAGTCCCGCCGAATAGAGATCGGACGCATCGGTCACATCATGGTCAATCAGCCCTGCCAGTTCGGGTGAAGCGTACTGGGCGGTCATGAGCGGATGTTCCATCAGCCGATGGTCTGTCTGAATCGCCCGGGCAGGGCCGAAATCCACAAGCGTCACGTCACGAATCCTGCCAAATTCGTTGACGATCAGGTTTGTTGGCCGTACACAGCGGTGAAGCACCTGGTGGTCGTGCAGATCCCGCAGAGCAGAAAACACGCCTTGCCCCACCTCAAGCGTATCGGCCAGCGAGAGCGATCCTTGGGAAAGTCGTTCCTCGAGGGAGATGCCCTCAATGTGCTTCATGACCAGATAGAAGAACCCGCTCTCAGCGCCGGCATGGACCAAAGGTGATACCCATCGGCTCCTCACACGACTCAATTGAACAGCCTCATGCTCCAGCCGCATGAGGGCTCCCGCCGTGAGAGTCTCCAGTCGAATCGCCTTCACGACATAACGTTCGCCGAAACGCGAGTCCACCGCAAGAAAATTCCGGGTTCCAACGGATTCTCGCAACAGTTGCTTGAGCAAGAACCGTTCGGCGATCAGCCGTCCCTGTCCCGCCTGGCTCTTGGGCGCAATGGCCGAATCAGTGACAGCATTCTGGTCCGATGATTCGTTCATGGGCGCATCGTTTTCCGCAACGAAAGGCCACTCAAACACTAAACTGCGGCTCTGCAACATCCTCGACCATGCATGACCGTCGCCAACGCCCCAAATACCACGAGTGGTGCCCGGTGGCGGACATCGAGCCCGTTGCCACTCGCGCGTGACATCCGGCCCTATCGCCTCCTGGTCTCTCGCCCGACGCAGCAAGTGACGGGATGGCCGCATTCTGAGCTCACGAGCATCCGCTGGGGGCTGTACCGTTTCCTTACGGGATTCTCGGCTCCACAGCCTGACAGGCCCCCCACAGCAGAAGCATAGCTCTCGCATTTCCACCGGCGGTGGTTCGCCGGCGCTCCTTTCCTACCCCGACTTCCGACATTGCCGTCTCCTTGAGTTTTGCCGGATATGCCGGTTCCCGAGCGATGCGATCTCTTGGCGACGACAGAAGCCGACATTACCCCACTTCTCCAGGATGTTGCGGGGCTCCACGTCTTGTGCCGAGCCAAGGTGTTTCCCCCGCGTTCGGGAGCGCAATCACCCCCCCTCTTACTTTCCCTGACCGCTCTGCATTCCGCCGATGCCCCAGTCTGGGGAGAACGTCAGCCTTGCGTACCGCGACGGCGGCACAGTAGTAACCGCAATTCCGATACTGCAGCAGGAGAATAACCAACCCGAAGGTGCAATCATCATTGCCTCCGTGAATCGAGAGATGGGGGGGTCGACGTTCGGGGTCAGGTAAACCACGCAAGGTATCCTTACCGTGCCGACTAGGGAGTTATTGCACTCCATAGGGTAAAAATTGCATCGCGAATCGTTGGTTTCTCGAATGTTGGCGGTTTTTGATTGAAATGGCGCTGATTTTTGGCAGAATGAATGGTCGGGCAGACATCCGATGCTTGATTGCCGGCCAGCGGGAGCGATTCGCCAGCCAACTTGGCCTGGTGCTTTTCCAGTTGGATTGAATTGGA
This sequence comes from uncultured Planctomycetaceae bacterium, assembly GCA_964429355.1. Classification (GTDB taxonomy): domain Bacteria; phylum Planctomycetota; class Planctomycetia; order Pirellulales; family Thermoguttaceae; genus JAAYAY01. The sequence goes on from CAYSCH010000261.1 coordinate 8,472, forward strand.
CAAGTCCTTGCGGAAGCCGTTCGGCTGCACAGGATGTTCAAATCGCTGTGGCCAGTCACATCCGGATGGTGGAATCGCAGCCGCCGTCGTTACTTTGTAGGTTTTGTAAAGCGGGCAAAAGATCTCTGTTCCCGAGGTGTTGAATGGCAATTGACTCACCCAACGTGACCCGAAAACGCACCGACGCAATCAGGCAATTTCATGGGGAGGACGTCCAGCGATTCGTGCAACGGCTGGCGGAGATTGCGAAAGAGGTGAGAGATCACAAGACGCCAGACAGTCCGGAGTATCGACAGCGTGTCAGTGCCGCCATCGACGACATGCGTGCCGCCTGCGTGGAACTGGAGACTCTGGTCCGCGACAATCCCGATGAACTCCGCGAGACCCAGGAGGCGTTTCGCAAAGTCATTGCGCCTTGGTTCGATCAGAGCTATCTGATGGAACGTGCCAAGACGAAGCCGAGAGGGTATCCCGGTGACTACGTAATGCTTCTGGCCATGTATGACCGGTGTCCGAAATCGTCGGGGCTTGGCGGTTATCTGGATTTGTATTTCATCGAGTGCGAACTGGCGTATGCCGTTCGGGGGCGAATGCGAGGCGTTCGGAAGTTCCTGGCGGAGGAACTCGCTCGGCGCGATGGCGAGGTCTCGATTGTCGACATTGCCTGTGGCCCGTGTCGGGAATTCGTGGGCGGGCTCGACTACCCATCGGGCGTCCACCCGAAGATCACGGTCGTCGACAGCGATCAAGAAGCCCTCGACTACGTAGCAGAGAACGTATCGGAAGTCAGCGGCGCGCCGAAACTGCATTGCCTCCGCCACAATGCGCTCCGAGTGGGTTCGGCCAAACGAAACATCGAGGCCTTCGGAAGGCCCGACATCCTCTACAGCGTTGGCTTGTTTGACTACATTCCCGATCGCCTGCTGATACCGATGCTGCACGGTCTGCGCGACACGCTGGCTGAAGGTGGAACCCTGTACTTAGCCTTCAAGGACTCTGATCGTTACGACAAGACCGTCTACCAGTGGATGGTGGACTGGTTCTTCTTCCAGCGCACGGTGGACGAGTGCCGCGATCTGTTTCGCCAAGCCGACTTTGACATGGATTCCCTCGAGATGACCCGGGACGAGTCCGGGATCATCGTGAATTTCATCTACCGTACGATTGCAGGCGAGCATTACCGCGTCGACGGGGCCGAGGCCGCACTCGAACGGCAGAGAAAAGCGGGTCGTCCCCAGGGTGGCAGGGCTGCCAGCCAAAGCGAGCTAACGCTCGAACGGAGATGGTCTGCTCCCGATGGTCGCGAGTCTTTGTGAAATACTTCACGATCTTTGAGGATAGTAGTACAGGGATCCCAGAAGCGGGTCTGACCCTGCCAGGCGGGGGCGCCCGTTGAAATCCGCGTCAGCCGACCAGTTCGGGTTGGCAGGGGACAATCAGCGGCGGAACGAAGGTTCCCAGGAAAGTGACCGGCTGGCCGGTCGCAACCACGTTCTCGTCGAAACGCCGGTTAATGGCGGCGAAATCGTGCTCGCGGTTGAGAAACGCCTGGACCACATCCGGGTCGAAATGTTTGCCACTTCCTTCGACAAGCATGTCTCGCGTCGCCTCGTGTGACATCTTCGGCTTGTAGACGCGCCGGGTGGTCAAGGCATCGTAGACATCGGCCAGGGCGGTGACTCGCCCGCAGAGGGGAATTTCCTCGCCTTTAAGCCCGTGCGGATATCCACCCCCATCGAAGCGTTCGTGGTGCGTCATGGCAATGTCGTGGGCCATGCGGAGAAACTGTGCTTCAGGATGGAGACGGACGGCGGCGCCCAGGGTCTGGCCTCCGATGAGCGTATGCTGCTTCATGATCTCGAATTCTTCCGCCGTGAATTTTCCCGGTTTGAGAAGGACGCTGTCGGGAATCCCGACTTTTCCGATATCGTGAAGGGGACTGGTCATGTAGACCAGCTGCACGTACTCGCCGTCGATTTCGTCGGAATACTTGTTCCAGCTCGAGAGCTCCTCCACCAGGACGCGGCAATACTCTCGCATCCGCTCCAGATGGGCTCCCGTTTGCGGATCCCGCGACTCGGCCAGTTTTGCCAAGGCGAAGATGATGACGTCGCGGCTCTCCAGCGAGAGAATGCGTTCGCCGACTCGCAACCGCATCCTCAACTCCTCCGGCTGAAGCGGTTTCGTGAGGAAGTCGTCAGCTCCTGCATTCAGCCCCTCGACGACGTTCTCCACACCGTCGAAGGATGTCACGAGTATCACGTAGATGTAACTGCTCGATTGCCGTTGTCGAATCTGCCGGCAGATCTCAACTCCGCTCATCCCGGGCAGATCCCAATCGGAAACGACAAGGCGGAATTTCCCGCTCCGGATCAGTTCAAACGCCTCCTGACCGTTGTCGGTCGTCGTCACGTCGTAACCGAAATGACGCAGCGAGTTCGAGAGAATCTCGGCAGAAATGCAGTCGTCCTCGACCAACAAGACGTGCATCGGGCGCTCCGCGCCACTCCGAACGTTTTCTTGGGCAATCATTGTACCGATCCCGTCAACAGGCTGAACTGGGATACCGCTTCGGAGAAGCGATTCCGTGCGCGTTTCAGACTCTCCATGCTGGCCGGCACTTCCGTCAGCAACTTGTTTCTGGCAGCGCGCTCGATTTCAGAGGCATGCTTCTGGAGGGTGCGCGCCGAAGCGTTCGCCGACGCCCCTTTCAGCCGGTGCGCCAGGCGAGCAACCGACTCGGCGTCGTCATCGGAAACGGCTTGCTCGAGCGCCACCAGATCTTCGTCACAGCGCTCACAGAACTTGCCCAGGATCTTGCACGCAAACTCCATGTTCCCCAGACATCGGGCGAGCAAGTCCTCCGTATCGAGCACCTCAGTCCAGTCGGTCGTCTGAAGATCCATTGCCATCTCACCCTTTCTTCCACTGAGGACGCTCTCTGATCGGTCAACGGGCACTTGGAGTGAACAGGAAAACAGTCGCCTGTCTCTTCTCCCCCCCCCAGCCGAACACCCTTCTGCAGGCGGATATCGCATGGTATTCTCAGGAAACTCTAGGTTACTTCCTCTTGGCGTCAATCTACCAAACGTGTCGTATTGCGATACAATCCGGGTACCCCCGATATTGGTGCCCCCCAGACGAACAAACTCCTGTCATCAGAACATCTGTGAAAATCCGCTTCGTTCCACCAGGAATCCGGCGTCCGGCGTCGCCCATTGGCGACGGGTCTCTCCTTCCCGTGCCGACCCCTACCACGAATGGGGGATTTTTGGCCCATTCGTGGCGTTCGCGGCAGACTCGGCTTATGCTGACTAGAATCAACACCTGGGCGGGGCATCGTGCGAGATTCCGAGTCGAAAACTACTGCTGGGTTTCTGTTTGAAGAGGCTGCGAAGTGAATCAGGACAAATCCCGCGCCACGTTGGGGGATGAACGGCGAGCCGCATTGCTCGTCAAGGCATGTGACCAAATCCGTAGTCAGGTCGGAAAAATCGTTGTCGGGCAGGATGAAGTCATCGAGCAACTGTTGATTGCGATTCTCGCCCGTGGGCACTGCCTACTGGAAGGGGTTCCCGGACTGGCCAAAACGCTCATGGTCCGGTCGTTGGCACAGGCGATGGACCTGTCGTTTCACCGCATCCAGTTCACACCCGATCTCATGCCCGCCGACATCACCGGCACCGACATCATCCAGGAAGATGCGATCACCGGCCGGCGCCAGTTGGTTTTCGAGAAAGGCCCCGTTTTCACCCAGATGCTGCTGGCCGACGAAATCAACCGAACGCCTCCCAAGACTCAGGCCGCATTGCTCGAGGCCATGCAGGAGCACGAAGTGACTGTGGGGGGCAAGACCTTCCAGCTCGAAGAACCGTTCTTTGTGCTGGCCACTCAGAATCCAATCGAGCAGGAGGGAACCTATCCTTTGCCTGAAGCGCAGCGGGATCGTTTTCTGTTCCACGTGGTTGTCGACTACCCCGATCGCGACCAGGAAGGAGAAATCATCGACCGGACTACAACCTCCTTTGAGACGCAGTTGACGCCGGTCGTCAGCGGCCCGGAAATAATCGATTTTCAGAAGACCGTTCGACTGGTTCCGCTCCCTGAACACGTCAAGGGCTTTGTTCTGGACCTGGTTCGAGCGGCCCGTCCGACAGACGGCCAGGCTTTGCCGTGGGTCCGTGACCTGATCGAATGGGGGCCCGGGCCGCGAGCGTGTCAGCAATTGGTGCTGGCCTCGAAGGCTCGCGCGATCCTGCGAGGCCGACATCATGTGACGGTCGACGATGCCGAAAGCCTCGCCCACCCGGTTCTTCGCCATCGGATTGTTCCCACCTTCAACGCCGAGGCCGAAGGGGTGAGTGTCGACGCGATTGTTGGCCGCCTCTTGGCCGAAGTTCCCCGTCCCCGCCCGGCTCTGCTGTAGCCAGCCAATTTCTGCAACCGGGGTCCTTTCCTTCCGCAATCGTCACCTGCAGGTCTGTATCTCGTGGAGCCGATGCCATTTCGCACCTTTCCGATTTCCTCACGTCCCGCGATCTGAGCAAACTCGCCAACCTGCAGGTACTCGCCCGGCAGGTGGTTGAAGGGTTCTGCTCCGGCCTTCACCGATCCCCACACAAGGGGTTCAGCGTGGAGTTCAAGGAACATCGGCAGTACGTGCGAGGCGACGAAATCCGTTCGATTGACTGGAAAGTTTTCGGCAAGACCGATCGGCTCTATATTCGCGAGTACGAGGAAGAGACGAACCTCCGCTGCACGATCCTCCTGGATCAAAGCGGCTCGATGGGTTATTGCGGATCCCGCGCGGCGGCCATCAGCAAGCACGAATACGCGGTACGCATTGCAGCCTGTCTGGCGTATCTGATGTTGCAGCAACAGGACAGCGTGGGGCTGGTTTCCTTCGACAAGAAAGTCCGTCGCTACATTCCCCCGCGCAGCCGAGCGACGCACCTTCGGGTGATTCTCGACGAGTTGAGCCATTCCGCCCCTCGGCACGAGACCGAGTTAGGCCATGTGTTTCACGAGCTCGTGCCCAAGATACATCGCCGCGGACTGCTCATCATTCTCTCGGACCTGTTCGGCGACGTGGAAGAGCTTCTCAAGTCGCTGGCCCATTTCCGCCACGCCAAGCATGAGATCATCATTTTCCAGATCTGGGACCCCGACGAGCTGAACTTTCCCTTTCGGCAATGGACCCGTTTCGAATCGCTGGAAACGGCAGGAAATCGCCGCCTCGTGGATCCGGCCCACCTGCGAAGGGCTTATCTGGAGAACCTGCGGTTGTTTCGCGAAAAGCTCACCGCCGGC
>CAYSCH010000262.1:0-10986 GCA_964429355.1 uncultured Planctomycetaceae bacterium
CGCCCCAAAGCCCCTGCCTTATCAGGTCGAAAATACAAAAGCTGACGTGCACCCGTCTGAGGTCGGCAGCGGCTCAGGCCCTTGGCAGAGTGTTTCGGGACGATGAGAATGGCTCCATGCACGCGCATCGAATCCTGGTTCCGCTGTTCGTTATCGCTTCGCTGACGGTCGATCTTCTGGCTGTCGGTTCGCTGTCGAGCCGCAATGCATGGCCCAACGGTTTCGGGGCTGCCGTGCTTGGCCTGGCGGTGGGACAGGTCAATCTGGCGACAGTATGGGGTGTGCTGGGATACGGCGGTTTGCCCTGGCGAGTGGCCGCTCTGCTCATCGTGCCGATTGGTTGGGGGACCGCAATCGCCCAATTCGCTCCACAGATCAAGTCCGACTACCACGGTGCTGCCACGTGGGGAGTACACTTCCTTACGCAAACGGTCGCCTTCGCGGCGATACTTGTTTTGATTCGCCTGTTCGGGGCCGTGCTGCTTCTCGATGATCCTGCGCGCGGCGATCGGCCGATCCGCCGCCGACAGTTCAGCCTGGGTTACCTCTTTGCCTGGCTGACATCGACGTCTCTTGGGCTGAGTGCTCTGAAGGCCACCTTCGACCGGGCAGGGCTCCAAGAGGCGAATCTCGCATGGAGCGGGACCCTGATCCTGGGGTTGACAGGAGCAATGATCGGCTTGACTGCCCTATGGCTGATTCTGGACACCCGCGGCCGATCGAAGAAGCTTGCTGCGACATTTGTCACCGCCGTGCCGGTCATTTGCGTTGTGTGCGCCATGCCGTTGTTTGCGATCCGCTCCCCCATAGTATGGGGTTCGTATCTGCTCTGGCTGGTTGCCGGGCTGTATTCGGCCGCTGGATGGACCGTGTTACGCATCAGCGGATTTCGACTCGTCTGGCTTGGAGAACGAAAGCCAGAACAGGCGGCCAACCGGTTCGAATCGTCGAAGTAAACGCGGGCGGACCAGAGGGCGCAGGCAGGGCAGGTGTCCGCCCCCGGGTACTGTAGTCTAGGTCTTTCGGGTGTCCACGGACACCGGCGAGGTTTTTAGAGCCGCTACCAAAACCACCGGCTGTGCACATCCACGTGGGAAACTCGTACGTTTTGTGAGGGCTTCTTAGCAGGCGGAGAGGGCAGTCCGCATCGTGTGCCGCCCATGGACGCGAGGACAAGATTGGGTTCTCGATGTCCGAGATCCTTCGAAATGTCGTGCCGGAGAATTCCGATCCGGTAGAATTCAGTCTCACTGGAGTGCCAGTCGTCCAGCAGAGGAGTCCAAACGGCCGGTAGAAAGTGGCAAGACGTCAAATTTTCGTCGAGAGGCCATTGTGGGTAGAAACGGAAGTGTTCGGATGTGGCCTGGCCACCCATACCCCCTGGGGGCCACGTGGGACGGGTCTGGTGTGAACTTCGCCGTATTTTCGGAACATGCCAGCCGCGTCGAACTGTGTCTGTTCGATTCGGTCGCAGCCACGGCCGAGTCGACGCGTTTAAGCCTGGAACAGCAAACGGACCTGGTCTGGCACTGCTACCTGCCGGGCGTGGGCCCGGGCCAGATTTATGGCTATCGTGTTCACGGCCGGTACGATCCGAAGAGCGGCCACCGCTTCAATCCGCACAAGGTCGTACTGGATCCCTACACGCGGGTCATCGCACGGCCCATCCGCTGGTCCGATACGATGTTTGGCTATCGGATCGGTGACCCGTCGGAGGATCTGTCGTTGGATGAGCGAGACAACGCGGACTGCGCGCCGTTGGGGGCGGTCGTTTCCTCGAGTTTTTCGTGGGCGGGGGACCGCCCGTTGCGCACTCCATGGCACAAGACGGTGATCTACGAAGTGCACGTCCGCGGCTTCAGCATGCGGCATCCGGGCGTGCCGGAAAACTTGCGGGGCACGTATGCCGGACTGGCGTCGCCAACGGCGATCTCCCATTTCAAACGGTTGGGCATCACCGCGGTGGAACTGATGCCGGTTCACCATCATGTCGACGATCGCCACCTGGTGGAGAGAGGGCTCGCCAATTACTGGGGATACAACACGCTCGGCTTCCTTGCACCCGACACGAGGTATGCGTCGTCGCCGCATCTCGACACCGTTCGCCAGTTCAAGACTATGGTTCGTCGCCTGCACCAGGCCGGCATCGAAGTCATCCTCGACGTGGTCTACAACCACACGGGAGAGGGCAACCACCTGGGGCCGACGTTGTCGCTACGGGGGCTGGACAACGCCTCCTACTACCGTCTGGTGCCCGAGAATCGGCGCTACTACATGGACTACACGGGCTGCGGCAACACGCTCAACATGCTGTCGCCGCGAGTGCTCCAGTTGATCATGGACAGCCTGCGCTACTGGGTTCTGGAAATGCATGTCGATGGTTTCCGCTTCGATTTGGCCAGCAGTCTGGCCAGGGAGTTGCACGCCGTCGACCGGTTGGGGGCCTTCTTCGACATCATTCATCAGGATCCCGTTCTCTCCCAGGTCAAGTTGATCGCCGAACCGTGGGATCTGGGCGAAGGCGGCTACCAGGTGGGGAACTTCCCTGTTCTCTGGACCGAGTGGAACGGCAAATACCGCGAGACGGTGCGCCACTTCTGGCGCGGAACCGGCGATGGAGTCTCCGAGTTTGCCACGAGGCTTTGCGGCAGCAGCGATCTCTACGAGTCCAGTGGCCGTAAGCCCTACGCGAGCATCAATTACGTCACCTGCCATGACGGATTTACCCTGCGAGACCTCGTAAGCTATAACCACAAACACAACGAAGCGAACGGCGACAACAACCGGGACGGCGATTCGCATAATCTGAGCTGGAATTGCGGTCACGAAGGCCCGACGGGCGACGAGACCATTCGGCACCTCCGCGATCGCCAGATTCGCAACCTCATGGCGACCCTGCTCCTTTCGCAGGGAGTTCCCATGATCCGCAGCGGCGACGAACTGCGCCAGACGCAGCTTGGGAACAACAACACCTATTGCCAGGACAACGAACTGAGCTGGTTGAACTGGCACATCGATGCCGAAGACAAGAAGTTTCTTGATCTGGTGCGGCGGCTGGTTCGCTTCCGGCACGGAAACCCCGTGCTCACGCGCAGGCAATTTTTCGAGGGCCGGCAGATCCGCGGCCGGGATCCGACGGACATCCTATGGCTGACGCCATCGGGGCGGGAAATGGTCGATTCGGATTGGTGGTCGACGAAGGAGCGTGTTCTGGGCGTCCGCCTGGACGGCAGAATGATCGACGAGGTCGACGAGCGAGGGCGTGCTATCGTCGGCCAGACACTTCTGATTCTGTTCAACGCCCAGGATCGCCGCATACCGTTCGTTCTTCCCCCGACCGGCCCCAACGAAGTGTGGCGGCTGGTCCTCGACACGAACAACGAATACCCCAGGCACACGCGTTACGTGGCGGCGAATACCTTCGCGCTGGCTGGCCGCTCCGTGGCTCTGTTTGAACTCCATACGTCCTTGCGAAAGAAACTGGCAAGGTACTTTCAGAGGAGATTGAAGCCTGGGAGAGAGATGGAGTAGCCAGGGCTCGAACAACGGCGGGCGGATCTCAAGTATCGGCAGGATCTTTCGGCCGGTGCCCGAAGGCGCAATAAACTGGGCGTCGCCGGCAATGTCCGTATTACCGGGGACGCCCTACGCTGCAGCGTATCCAAATGTGTTCGTGGCGAAGGCGAGGAACGATCGGGTGGGAAAACACCCGTTTTCCTCCTGCGTCGGACATATCCTCGCTCACGCGTTGGGTTTCTGTGCGAGGCCGGCCGCTACTTCACGTCGTCCAAGTTGACGGGGCGACCCTCTTCCGCAGAGAGGAGGGAGGCTTCGAGCACTCGTTGGGTCTGGTAGGCGTCTTCGAAGTCTGGAATGGGAATCGTCGGCTGCTCGCCGGCGAGGACGCGGAGGATGTCGTAGGCCTGGTTCGTGAAGCCGTGCTCGTAGCCGATCAGGTGTGCGTCGGGCCACCAGTTGGCGACGTAGGGGTGATCACCGCCGTGGGTGCACATGATCGTCGACCAACCTTGAACGGCCCGCGGGAGGCGGGCGTCGTAGTAATCGAGTTCGTTCATGCGTTCGAAATTGAACTTGAGCGAACCCTTGGTGCCGTTGATCTCGAAGCCGTTACGGTTCTGATTGCCCGTAGCCTGGCGGGCCGCCTCGAAGCTGGCTACGGCGCCGCCGGAGAAGCGAGCGAGGAACAAGACCGCGTCGTCGACGGTCACCTTGCCCTTCCCGCCAGCCGCCTTGCCGCCATCGGCAATGTTGCCGCCGGCAACGCCGCCTGCCAGGGTGCGTTCCTTGATGAACGTCTCCGCGATGGCGCCGGCGATCTGGGTGATCTCCTGGCCGGTAACGAATCGCGTCATGTCGATGATGTGGGCGTTGAGGTCGCCGTGGGCACCCGAGCCGGCCCACTCCTTCTCGAATCGCCAGAGCAGGGGGACGGACTCGCCAGCCCAGTCCTGGAGATAGACGGCTCGCACGTGGCGGATCTCGCCGAGTTCACCGGCGGTGACCATCTTGTGGGCCAGGGCGACGGCGGGAACGCGGCGGTAGTTGAACCAGACAAAGGTTTTCACGCCCTTGGCCTTGGCGGTCTGGGCCATGACGCGGGCATCGTCGAGGGTGCCGGCGATCGGCTTCTCGCAGGCGACGGCTTTGCCGGCCTCGATAGCCGCCCGTGCGGGCGGTGCGTGCATGTAGTTGGGAGTGACGATATCGACCAGACCAATCTCATTCGATTGGACGAGGGATTTCCAGTCCGTGGAGGCTTTTTGCCAACCCCAATTGTCGGCAAAAACCTGGGGACTTTCTTCTGGTTGCCCGAACACCGTATGCATGACCGGCTTCAGGGGCGGCTTGAAGAACTTTGCGACTTGCCCCCAAGCATTCGAGTGCGTGCGGCCCATGAACCCCTGGCCAATGAGGGCGACATTGATAGTAGCCATGCTGGTATCTCCTCCACGACAACGATATGGTTCTCAAGCGGTTTGAGATGCTGAACAGACTCACGGAAGTCTTCGCCGGGATCCGGCCGGCACGACCGGCGGTCGCGCCAGCAGGTCTCGAGACAACTATCGCTTGGCGTTTATAGAGGGTTCGAAGGCCATTTGCAAGAGCCTGGTCAAGCCTGGGCAAAATTCGCGCTTGCCCCAATCCGGCGGATTCCTCCCAACGAGTTGGGGGAAGGAGAGCGACTGCGTCGGGTCGAAAACCGCCTTTCGGCTGGCCGTTGTTCTGCGGGTACGAACCTGTTGCATCCGCCTGGATGAAAATGGAAAAAGGAGGTAAGATGCTCACCAGGGGGACAAGTCACGTTTCCCAGGACAATTCAGAACGAAGGGGACCTCAATGGCTCGTTATCGTACGTATGGCTGGGGAGTCGGCTTGGCAACTGGTTTGATTATTGGGCTGATTCTGGGCGGCTTTTGGCCGCACGTGCCCCTCCACGCCTCGGCAACGGACCGCGTCGAGAACTTTGCCATCGCCACTGGGTTTATGGATGCGGAAACCGAAGCGGTCTTCTACCTGGATTACCTGACGGGGAATCTCAATGCGGCGGTCCCGTCGCGGAAATCGCAAGCATTCCAGGCGTTCTTTACCACCAACGTGCACGCCGATCTGCAGACGGCACTGAGCGCCGCGGGAGTCCAGGCTCCTCAGAGCCCGAAGTATCTCCTGGTGACGGGAACGGCCAACATGGTTAATCGGGGCAACACCTACTTCGGAAAAACCATCGTTTACGTTGCCGAGACCAACACGGGCATGGTCCTGGCCTACGCAGTCCCCTGGTCGCGCGAGGCCTACTCGGCGGACAAGCTGTACCAGGGACGGCTGATCCCCTGGGCCAGCCAGCAGTTCAGCGCAGCCATGCTCCGCCCGCAGTAACTCCCTGGAAGAATCGTTGTTTTGCACATCTCCCCGATAACGCTGCCTACAGTGAAACTCACCGTCAACGGCAATTTGCTGGATCTCACCGACGGGTTGACCGTATCTGCCCTCCTCGAGGGACTCGATCTGGCCGGCAAGTTTGTCGCCGTGGAGGTCAATCTGGAGTTGGTCCCCAAGGCTCGGCACGCCTGTCATGTTCTGTCAGACGGGGATCGCGTGGAGATTGTCACGCTCGTAGGTGGAGGATAATTGCATGCCCCCCCAGAATATCAGCGACGCCCCGCTCAGAATCGGTTCCCACAGTTTTAAGAGCCGCTTGATTGTTGGCACGGGGAAGTATGCCACCTACGAGCAAATGGCCACCGCCCTCGAAGTCGCCGGTGCCGAGTGCATCACAGTGGCCGTTCGGCGCGAACGGCTGATCGACGCGGAAGGAAAGAGCTTGCTCGACTTCATCGATACAGCTCGCTACACGATCCTCCCCAACACGGCAGGTTGCTTCACAGCCGAAGACGCGGTGCGCGTGGCGCGCCTGGGGCGTGAGATCTTGGATCAAATGGGAAATTCAGGGAAAGACTGGGTCAAGCTCGAGGTGCTCGGCGACACGAAGACTCTCTTGCCCGATCCCATAGCAACTCTCCAGGCAACTGAGCAATTGGTGGCCGATGGATTCCAGGTGCTGGTCTACACCTCGGACGACGCGGTTTGCGCGCGGCGGCTCAAGGAGGCGGGGGCAACGAGTGTGATGCCGGCGGGCAGCCCGATTGGCTCAGGGCAGGGGATTCTCAACCCGAACGCCCTGCGAATTTGCATGGAGTACCTCAAAGACGGGGATCCCGGCTATCCGGTGATCGTCGATGCCGGAGTCGGCACCGCCAGCGATGTGACAGGTGCCATGGAATTGGGCGTCGATGGCGTGCTGCTGAACACAGGGATAGCTCACGCGAAGGACCCGATCCGGATGGCCCATGCCATGCGGCTGGCCTGTGAATCGGGCCGTCAGGCTTTTCTGGCTGGCCGCATTCCGAAGAAGCTCTACGCCACTGCATCGAGCCCGATTGAAGGCACGATCGTCGGTTAGTATCCGCCGGTGCGCCTGACACGGTCTTTCGCATTCTGCTCGGTCCTCGCCCGGGGAGCTGGCTGCCCCCCCCAGTCGTTCAAGGCGCCGATCGAGGGCGGTCAATTGCATTTCTGCGGGAATGGCCGATAATGACGAGTTTCTACTTTCCCGCCCTCGAAGACCAGGAAGAGCCGGAATGATCGAGAAGATCGGTGACCGCGGCGTGACATTTGATGATGTGCTACTCGAGCCGCGCTGGAGCGACGTGGTTCCGTCGCAAGTAGATGTCAAGACACGTCTTACATCTTCGATCCAGTTGAACATTCCACTTATCAGTTCCCCGATGGACACGGTCACGGAGAGCCGGATGGCGATCGCCCTAGCCCAGGAGGGGGGGGTAGGGATCATCCACAAGAATCTGTCGATCGAACTCCAGGCCGATGAGGTGGCCAAGGTAAAGCGGTCGGCCAACGGCATCATCTCGAACCCGGCAACGCTCCCCCCTCATGCCACGCTCCGCCAGGCCCACGAACTGATGGAGAAATCGCGGGTCTCGGGGATCCCGATCGTCCGGGGAGACGGACGGCTGTGCGGTATCCTCACCCGTCGGGACCTCCGCTTCCAGGAGGATTTCAACCAGAAGATTGCCGACGTGATGACCCGTGAGAATCTGGTGACGGCAACGGGGACCGTAACGCTTGCGGAAGCTGAGAAGATTTTAATGGAAAAAAAGGTGGAGAAACTTTTGCTGGTTGACGAAAATTTCTCCCTGACGGGTCTCATCACGATCAAAGACATCGATATGATGCGGAGCTTCCCGAATGCCTGCAAAGATGGGCAAGGGAGGTTGAGAGTAGGGGCCGCCGTGGGAGTCCACGATTACGAGCGGGCCGAGCGACTCATCGCGCAGGATGTGGATGTTCTGGTGGTCGACAGTGCCCATGGCCATTCGGCCAACGTGCTGGAAACCGTCAAACGACTGAAGAGAGACTGGAAGATCGACGTAATCGCCGGGAACGTGGCGACCGAGGAAGGATCTCGGGATTTGATCAAGGCCGGCGCCGACGCCGTGAAGGTTGGAATCGGCCCCGGTTCGATCTGCACAACTCGCGTGGTTTCGGGAGTGGGCATGCCGCAGGTCACCGCAATCATGCGGGCGGTACGGGCGGCTGCCGATTCGGGCACACCGATCATTGCAGACGGCGGGATCCGTTATTCGGGAGACGTGACCAAGGCGATTGCCGCCGGGGCCCATGTGGTCATGATCGGCGGATTGTTTGCGGGGCTGCAAGAGAGCCCTGGCGAGATGATCCTGTACCAGGGACGGACCTACAAGGTTTACCGCGGTATGGGATCGCTCGGTGCCATGGTCAAAGGTTCGAGCGAACGTTACCGCCAGACGGCGGGCGCCACCTCGGACAAACTGGTTCCAGAAGGAGTGGAAGGGCGAGTCGCATTCAAGGGGCCCCTGGGCCCGTTCGTGTATCAGCTCGTAGGGGGGCTTCGGGCTGGTATGGGATATTGCGGGACTCGCACCATTGAAGAATTGCGCACGGATGCGCGGTTTGTTCAGGTATCGCCAGCAAGTGTGAGGGAGAGTCATCCCCATGATATTGCGATCACGCAGGAAGCCCCCAACTACAGCACAGAACACCTGGGCGACGACGAATAGGTTCCGCCGGTCGTGGCGTGTCTCCGCCGCCCTGGCGGTACTTGCCGCCATGGCGCTAGCCGCCACGCTTGGCGGTATAGCATCGGCCGAAGATCGTATTTCGGGCGACGATTGCGTTGTCGAGGCAGTTGACTTTGCGACGGATCAGGCTGATTCGGGTGTGGAGCAGGTCAGCTATACGGTCGATGAATCGGGACATCCCTACAAGTGGATGCCCTACGCACCGAAACAACCGAGGCGGAAAGCCGAGCCATTGCGTGCTGAGGCCGCCCAGTTCACCACTCCAGCGGTACCAAAAGACGATTCGGCGTTGCCCCATCCGAAGGACGATCCGTTTGGCGATAGTCTCCAGCCGTCGCCGCTGCCGGCCCTTCCCGATGTGCGGCAACTTCTGGCCGACGACACCGACAAGAAACTGCCGTCTGACAGTCTCTTGACCCCTCCGGTTCTTAACCGCGATTCGGCCCAACAGCCGTCGACTGCTCCTTCGCCAAACGACCTGGGCGAGGCTCAGGATCTTCCGAGCATCGAAGGCATGATCGCCCAACAACGTGCCGATGGCAAATCAACCTGCCAGAATCCCGACGAGATTCTTCATCCCATCGAGGAATTGGATCACCTGACGGCGATTCGAGACGCAGGGATCGCCAATCCCAACAATCGCCCACCCTCGTGCGACCTGGCTGGAGGCGATTTCCTCCCGCGCCAATGGGCCCCCACCACGTTCATGTGGCAAGCATCGGGATTGTGTCACAAACCCGCCTACTTTGAAGACGTTCATCTGGAACGCTACGGTCACTCGTGGGGCCCCTACGTTCAACCGCTCATGTCGGGGGCCCACTTCTTCCTCAACATACCGATTCTGCCTTACAAGATGGGTCTTTACCCGCCCAACGAGTGCATCTACACCTTGGGCTATTACCGCCCGGGGAGTTGTGCTCCCTACATGCTCGACCCACTGCCGCTCAGTGTCCGAGCCGCGTTGGCCGAGGGTGGTGCGGCGGTCGGAATGGCCTATCTGATTCCTTGACGGAGTCCTCGGGAGGCGGTGACGAATTTGCAGCCGGGGGGCTTGCACGGGGCATCTCGCGGGCTTGGGGGAAGTACGCGATATGCCTGCTACCAGGGCGGGCGTCGAAAGACGTTCCGCCCTTATTTGTTTCTTGTGCCGCTCTTTCTCACTTTGTCGCCTCCGTGTGTTGACACAGCGAAGCTGCGGCTCTATGGTTACCAGGAAATTCCTCGGCTTCTTCTCACCCGGTGGTTGCGGGGTAACTCATGGCGGACAAGGACGAGGTGGTCCAACTCATCGAACGGCTTGAGACGGTTACGGAGGAATTGGCCGTCCGAGGTCTGCGAGCCGCCGGCGCGGGGCAACTATCAACGCTCGCCGTCCTACGCGACGAGTTCCTTCGGATTAATGCGGAACACCTGGCTGGACGGCTCGACACCCTGATGACCGCCATGCGCAACGACGACCCCGGTTCGGCGGGGGCGCTGCTGGGGCTGCGGTCGAGCCTGCGGTTGTTCGAACGGATGTTGACCCGCGAGGTGATTGGATCGGTTCTCAAGGGATCGCAGGGTGACTCGGGGGAGGACAGCCCTTGAAGCTCAGCCAGGACGATCGCAGCACGCTCTCCCGCCTTCTCGACGACCTGCCCCGGGCCGTCGAGGAACTGCTGCTCACGGGCCTGACCACGGCGTCGGAATCGACACGGCAGAAGCTGGACGTGGCCTTCCGGGAAGCCTCCCGGATGCGACTCCTTCGTCTCGGCTCGGCGCTCCGCGTGGCCAACGAGGAACTGGGGCGATACGTCCGCCACGATGACCAGTTCTCCCAGCGCCGATTGGTTCTGTTTCTGACCCAAGCCTGGCTGCTCAGCCACGGCCTGGCAAAAGCCCTCCGCGACAACGACGAGCACCAGGTCGATCGGCTGCTGTGGACTCCGGCCGGCAAGCCGTTGAAGAGAATCGAAGTGGTCGTGCTGGGAGTGGTCAAGCGCGTGGTCCAACGGGCGTTCTGTGCATTCGAATTTCACCTGCGCTCCGTTTCTGCCGTGCCCGAAGTTCCGGCCGGAACCGCCCTGGTCTGGTCGAGCGTGTTTCCGGTCAAACCGGAGGTAGACATTCCGCCCGAAGGCTTTCTCCATCTGCCCCAGAAACAGGGATTCAAGGCCCGCGAGTTCCTCGAGCGAAAGGTGATCGCTATCGAAAACGCAGCCGTGGCGTTCGATGCCCACGGAAACGGGCGGATCAGCCTGATCGACCAGAGCCGGTTGACGGTGGGGAAGGCGTTTGACGACTGGGCGCGTTTCCTCCAGTGGGACCCGACCGCAGCGTGCGGGCGGCTCGA
>CAYSCH010000262.1:10996-13754 GCA_964429355.1 uncultured Planctomycetaceae bacterium
ACTCGCCCAGCCCGCTTGACCTGGAGGTCGAGCTTCAGGAGGAGGTCGTGCTCCAGGAATGGGAGGTTGACCGGGGCGAGAATCGCCCGGACGAGGGGCAGTGCGTCTTTCCGGTTCGTTTCGGCCCGATCGAACTGGAGGCTCCGATCGGGCTGGGTAAGGAAGCGGCGCCGGTCAGGAAGTACCTCGACCAGGCCAGGAAACTGCAGGGGCGGCCTCCCCTGTTCGGACTCATGCACTACCACATGTGCCGTTTCGTGTTGCAGCCGCTCTCCGTGATTGGCAAGACCGGCCCCGAGTACATCACGATTTCCAACGAGAACGTCGATCGAAAGGCGTTGTTACAGGCACTCAAATTCTAGGACGAATCGATGGCTGAGAAGAGATCGGCAAAACGCCCCGCTTGCGAGCCCAAGATGGAACCTGCAGACAGGCCGGATGGTGAGGAGCAACTGCGCGAACCAGCGGAGATCCGCTACGGCGCTCAATTGGAAGCTTTGCGTCAGAACGACCCGACAACGCCCCCCGCGGCATGGCGGCTCTCGCCCCGCTCGGTGCTCAAGTACATCGTCGGATGCGATCCCCTCGACGCCAAGATCGACGGAAGAACGGTCAAGGTTCCGATTACCCGTAAATTCTTCGGCGACGACGCGCTGGTCGAACGGGCGATCGTGACCCTGGCTTCCGAACGTGCGTTGCTGCTGGTGGGCGAACCGGGCACCGGCAAGAGCTGGCTCTCGGAGCACCTGGCGGCGGCCGTTTCGGGCAACTCGACCCTGACGATCCAGGGTACGGCCGGCACCACCGAGGAACACGTGAAGTATTCGTGGAACATCGCCCGTGTGATCGCCGAGGGCCCCACTCCGGAAAACATGATCCCATCGCCGACGATGATCGCCATGCGCCGGGGGGGCCTGCTTCGCTTTGAGGAGATCACACGTTGCGTGCCGGACGTGCAGGATTCGCTTGTCTCCATCCTTTCCGACAAGGCGATCTCCGTGCCGGAACTTCCCGACTCCAACATGGTCTGGGCCCGCCCCGGCTTCAACGTGATCGCCACCGCCAACACGCGGGACCAGGGGGTCAACGAGCTATCGGCGGCGTTGAAACGCCGGTTCAACTACGTGTACATTCCGATCGTGGGCGACCAGAAGACTGAGATCGATATCGTCCAGTCCCGGTCGGCTGAACTGCTCGAGCGTTATCGGCTGCCGGCCCAGATCACGCCCCCCATCATCAAGCTGCTGGCCACCGTGTTTCGTGAGATACGCAGCGGGAAGACGAGCGAAGGGGTCAGTATCAAGCAACCCTCGACCACGCTCTCGACGGCCGAGGCCATCGGCGTGGCGCTCGACGCCGCATTGTACTCCCAGTTCTTCGGCTCCGGCGCGGTCGGTGCCGCCGATGTGGCGCGCAACCTCGTCGGATCGGTCGTCAAGGAGGAGGCGGCCGATCTGGCGATTCTCAAAGAGTATGTCGTCCTCGTGGCCAAGAAACGAGGGGTCAAGGACAAGGTGTGGAAGGAGTTTCACGACACCATGCTGGAAAACCTGCAATGATGGACGCTCAGGCGAAGACGGCTCATGGCGAAAAAACTCGCAACAAAACCTGACGGCGAAGATCCCCTGCAGACCGTCTCCCGGCAGATCGATCTGGATGCCGACGCCGTCCGCGATCGGGCTGCTGCCGTTCTCGCCGATGCGCTGTACTGGTTTCCGGTGCGCCACCATTCGCCGACCGTGGCCCGGCACCTGCAGACGGTCATCCGGCAGCGGCGGCCCGAACTGATCCTGCTGGAAGGGCCGGCCGATGCCACGGAGCTGGTCCCCCACATCGTCGATTCGAGGACCCGGCCGCCACTGGCCATCTACTCCTCCTACCGCGACGACGACAACGTGCTGGGGCTGGCAGGGATGGCCAGCCCGGCCGAAGACATCCCCGCCCGATTCGCCTGCTGGTATCCGCTGGTGGATTATTCGCCCGAGTATGTGGCGATGCGAGCCGCCAAACAGATTGGCGCGGAAGTGGTTTTCATCGATCTTCCCCATCATGCGCTGATCGAGCCCAGGCGGCCCGACGCCTGCGAGGAGGCCGGGTCGGAGGGGGAAGACGAGGCCTCGGCCGCAACATGCCCCGAAGACACGAAGGAGAAGCCCGACCGTAACGTGATCGAGCTCCAGTCCGATCAGCTTCTCGTGGAGAGCGGCTTCTACAAGGCCCTGGCGGCAGTGGCCGGCTATCGGAGCTGGGAAGAGGCCTGGGACACGCTGTTCGAATCGGCAGCCCCCGAAGACACCGAGGCTTTCCGCCGCGAGATGGCCACCTTCTGTGCCGCCGCACGGGCGACGGCCACCCCCGAGCGGATCGCTACCGACGGCACCTTGCCCCGCGAGCGGTTCATGTGGCAGACGATCCAAGAGGCGATGCGGAGCAAGGGGATCGGGCCCGACAAGGCGATGGTGGTTTGCGGCGGCTTTCACCTGTTTCTGGATCGCAACGACGCGACTCCGCCCCCCGCGCCACCTGGCGGCACGGTCTACACGACGCTCATGCCGTACTCGTTCTTCCGCATCTCCGAACTGTCGGGCTACGCCGCGGGAAACCGGGCACCCCAGTTCTACCAGACATTCTGGGAATTGGCCGAACAGGGACGCAGCCAGGACCTGCTGGCCGAACACGTCGTTGCCACCCTGGGCCGGGCAAGACGGGAGGGGGAAAACGTCTCCTCGGCCGACGCCATCTCGGTGAGCCAGCATGC
>CAYSCH010000263.1:0-9376 GCA_964429355.1 uncultured Planctomycetaceae bacterium
CCTCCTGACAGCAAAGCTAGACCTGCCAGCAGTTGGCAAGGTTACGATCAAGGCCGGGCCCTCCGTCATTTCTGTTTCAGTTCGTGCGGATTCGCCCGCGGCTGTTGGAACAGGAAGGTCCGCGTTGCCGTAAATACGGATAGCGGCTACAATCTCGGCTCTTTCCGTGGAATTCCGCCAGAAGTGGTAGGAATATGAGTAAGGTCCGGCTCCGGAAGATGCCGGTCAATTCGGGTCGGACCTCCGTTCCCGACCCTGATACTCGTCAAGGATGACGAACGAATGAGCCTGAGCACTGCCAGACAAGCCGACGGATTCTCGGCCTTCGAGCAACTCCGATTTGGGCGAGAAGTCCTCCGCCACGAGAGCGAGGCGATCCAGTCGGTTGCGGCTGGCCTGGGTGAGGATTTCTGTCGTGCTGCCGACCTGATCTTCCACTGCCAAGGAAGTCTGATTGTCAGTGGGATGGGAAAGGCGGGACTGATCGGCCAGAAATTGATGGCCACCTTCGCTTCCACCGGCACGCCCTCTCATTTCCTCCATCCGGCCGAGGCGGTGCACGGCGATCTTGGGCGGCTTCGCCAGGACGACTGCGTGCTGGTCCTTTCGCAGAGCGGCGAAACCGAGGAGATCACTCGACTTCTTCCATCGCTCCAGGAGATCGGGACATCCATCATTGCCATGACGGCCCGAAGGGATAGCACCTTGGGACGTTCGGCTGCAATCGTGCTCGAACTGGGAGCGCTCCAGGAAGCGGGGGCCTTGCGGCTGGCCCCGAGCACGAGCACCACCACCATGCTGGCCCTCGGCGACGCCCTGGCACTGGTCGTCAGCAGGATGCGAGGGTTTGCCCGGGAGGACTTCGCCAGGTTCCATCCCGCCGGTGCCCTCGGGCGCAAACTGAGCCGCGTGGGTCAGCATTGTCGTCCGTTGCAGATGTGCCGGGTGGCTGAGGATTCATTGACGGTTCGCGATGTATTCGTCCAGCGGAGTGTGCCTGGGCGTCGAACCGGGGCGATCATGCTCGTCGACATCCAGGGGCGACTGACGGGCTTGTTCACCGACAGCGACCTGGCAAAACTGTTCGAGCATCGGCGTGAACAGACCCTCGACGAACCGATCCGTTCGGTAATGACTCGCAATCCGATCACGATTGGCGACGGAGCGATGATGACCGACGCGGTGGCGCTGATGGCGGAACGCAAGATCAGCGAACTGCCGGTGGTCGACGACCGTGGACGTCCCGTGGGATTGATCGACGTAACCGATGTGGTCGGCCTCTTTCCCCAATTGGAGGACAAGCCGCACGGTGGCGGCACGAACCGATCCTTGCGAATTGTGTGCGACGGCGATGAAGATCGCCGCGCATAGTTGCTCCCAGGCCCCTCCGAGAACGATACGGCGGATACCCACGTGACCGACCTTGTTGCCAAATGCCGAACGATTGAACTGCTGGTTTCCGATGTCGATGGAGTGATGACCGACGGACGTATCATCTACGACAACCAGGGGATCGAAACGAAACAATTCCACGTTCGCGACGGAGTCGGCGTCAAGCTTTGGCAACGGAGCGGCAATCGTTTCGGGATCATCACGCAGCGAAGCTCGCACGCCGTGAAGATACGCGCCAGCGAACTCGACGTCAGCTTCGTCCGCCAGGCGGCGGCCGACAAGATCGTAGCGATCCACGAGATTGTGGACGAACTCGGCCTGCGGCTCAGCCAGGTGGGCTACATCGGCGACGATCTTCCGGACCTGCCTGTCCTCCGTGCGGTGGGGCTCGGCGTGGCAGTTGCCGATGCGGCATCGGAGGTGCGTGAAGCGGCCGATTTTGTCACGTCGCTCCCCGGGGGGCGAGGCGCCGTGCGCGAGGCCGTGGAGATGATTCTCCGGAATCAGCAACGATGGGAAGACCTCGTACGATCCTTCGAGGGATGACCCAAGGTAGCGGAACTCCATGCCAAAACTGACCCGGTTCATCACGAGTTTCGCCGCAGTGCTGGGGACCTATTGGCTCTATGCGCTCCTGGTGGTGCCGCTTATCGAGCCGGCTGCGGCGGGACCACAGACCGGCACTGCCGGCGAATCCCGCCGAGGGGCAGCCCGGCGAATCAACAACCGCCTCGGCGAACTGCAGCAACTCGTTCCTCCCGAAGCCCGCGCACAGCTCCAGACTCCCTGGATCATCGAGAGCGACGATTTCAAACTCCTGATGCAGAAATACACCAACCGGGACGACGGACGGGTGATGATCGAGCCCTGCGTGTTGATCTTCACGCCCGGCTCGTCGCTGGAGAGCGCCGAACCGAAGCCGCCGATCGTACTCTACGCCCCCGCCGGAGCCATGATGGTATTCGGCCGGCCTCTCGATCTCCGCACCGGCGACGTCGACTGTCCCACTTCGGGCAGGCTCCTTGGCGAAATCACGATCACCAGCCCCGGCCAGTCGAGCGGTCCGGAAGACGATCTGCACATTGAAACACGCGACGTCCAACTCACGGCCGACCAGATTTCGACCACCAATGCCGTTGATTTCCGCTACGGGGCCTCCGTCGGACGGGGACGCAACTTCGTGATCAAACTCCAACGCGACGAGAAGAAGCGAAGCTCGCCCGGTGATGCTCCCAGCGTGAAAGGGATCGAGTCCTTCGAACTCCTCGAGCTGGACCATCTGCACCTCGAACCACCCAAGAAAGAAGACCCGCCCTCCTCTGTCGCCGAAGTCCGCACCGGACCGGCCGACCTGGATACGACGCGCCCGCTGGAGATCACCTGCCAGGGGAGGTTCCGGTTCGACCTTGTCGGTCAAGTCGCCACGTTCCAGCACCAGGTCAACGTGCTGCAGTTGAATCCCCAAGGGGAGGCCGATCAGCTCAACTGCGAACTACTGACGCTCTCCTTTTCCCGATCGCGCAAGGGATTGCAGAGCCTCGACGGCAAACAACCGCCGGCCACCCCCCTGGGAACGGAGAGTATCGATCTCGAACTCCGCAAGATCGAAGCCACGGGAAACCCCGTAATCGTTCGTGCTTTCAGCCGCGACGCGGAGGCTCGCGGAGAGTGGTTGTCGTACGACGTGCAACAAGACAGCGTTTCTCTCGGACGCGGCGAGGAAGTCTTTCTGCGCCAGGGACCCAACGAATTCCACGCCCGGAGCGTCAGCTACAAATCCAAAGGCAAAGGGCGACTGGGCGAGATCTTCTCGCAGGGACCGGGTCGGATGAAAGGGAGAATGCGGGACCGTCCGGACCAGGAGATCTTCGCGGAATGGGGCGACAGGCTGCAGATGGAACCGTTTGAGGATCAGCACCTGGCAACCCTGAGCGGGGGCGTAAGCTTGGAGTATGCCGGCATGGGCACTCTGACCGCCGAACGCATCGATCTCTGGCTCTTCGAGTTGCCGGCAGGACCGGAGCGAGAGAAGCTCGAAGTCGTGCCCGACCGAATGCTCGTCCAGAATCAGGTGAAGATCAACGCGCCGGAGGTCTCCGGCACCATGAACGAGCTCCAGATCTGGTTTGAGCAGCGGCCCCGCACCTCGCCCGTGGCTTCTTCCCAAGGCCCCCTCGGGCCCAATAGTCCTGGCCAGTCCGATGCGACTTCCCCGAGTCCCGTGGCTGGGCCTTTCCAGCCGCGAACCGCCGGCGAGCCAATCGAGCGGCGCTATCAAGTCCGGGGCGATCTTGTGCAGGCGCGTTTCCTCATCCGCAACGAGAAGGCGGAATTGGCGGAGTTGATGCTCGAAAACCAAGTCGAACTTGATGAGATCCCCCTGGTTCCGAGTGGCGGCAACGAACAACCGATGCACGTCGAGGGGGACCGGATACAGGTATTCGAGGCCCACGACACGACCAGGACGAGACTCTCGGTGATCGGGCGTGCCGCCGAATTCCGCGGGCGTGGTGTGATGCTCAGTGGCACAAACATCAACGTCGACGCCGGAGCGAACCGACTTTGGATCAACGGAGCCGGCGCAATGAGGTTGCCCCTGGATCGCGACCTGGAAGGAAAACCGCTGCAGCACCCCGACGAGGTCACGATCACCTGGCAGAAGGAGATGGACTTCGTCGACGGCATCAGGGCCCAGTTTGAAGAGAAGGTGGAAGCCCGCACACGAGATCAACTTCTGCGCACGGCGATCCTCGAAGCGCAGTTCCTCGACCGGATCGATTTTCGTAACGTCCGTTCAAAATCACGGCCGAAGGCCGAACTGGCGCAGATCGCCTGCCGGGGCGGTGTCTTCATGGAGGGACGGACCTACGAGAGATCTTCCGTTCAACCGGGAGCTGGCGGGAACGGTTTGATGCATCCGGTCAGTCTGCCGGCAGAGGTCGGAATGGGCGCTCCGCAGCAGGAGTCATGGGAGGAGTTTGTTGCAGTCGAGTTGACGATCAATCGCCGGACGGGCGATATTTTCGCTCAAGGGCCAGGCCGGATTACGACCATTCAACGGAAATCCGCCGAGCTGTTCCCGGCGCGGCAAGTGCAGGTTCAACCCGCGACGGAACCTCGGGCAAACGACAACAAGCTCGCCTATCTCCATGTCGAATTTCCCCAGGTGATGACCGGTAATATCGAGCTGGGCGAGGTTACATTCGCCGAGCACGTTCGCTGCGTTTACGAAGAAGAAGAGGTTTCCTGGGAGACACGGCTCGACGTCCACGATCCCGACTCGCTCAGCCCTTCCGGAGTCCTCCTGACGGCCGATCGCCTGACAGTCTCCGAACCTCCAGGACCGGCGGAAAACGCCAAGTCGATCGAATTGCTGGCTTTGGGAAATGTGGCTGCCGAGAATGCCAATTTCACCGCCCGGGCTGACCGCATGACCTACAGCCAGGCCAAGGATTGGCTGATTCTCGTCGGAAACGGGTACGCACCGGCGGAGCTTTCGTTCCAGGAGTACCTGGGGGCCACTCCCAGGAGTCATTCGGCCGCCGAAATTCACTTCCGGCCGGAAACGAAAGAGGTCAAGATCGTCGACGGCCGTTCGTTGCAGTTGGACTCGCTGCCCATGCGATGAACCCCCTG
Organism: uncultured Planctomycetaceae bacterium; assembly: GCA_964429355.1. GTDB lineage: Bacteria > Planctomycetota > Planctomycetia > Pirellulales > Thermoguttaceae > JAAYAY01. Next base: position 5,029 of record CAYSCH010000263.1, read on the forward strand.
ACGTTTCCCTCGCTCGTGGCTTTCGCCGACGCGCGGTTGGGCCTAAAATGGCTCTTCGTCCGGAAGCGGCGACGAACGGTTGCCTGCCATGCCCACCAGTTATCCAAGATACTGCGTGCCTGCCCCCGTTTCCGGAGAGGCCTTTACACCCGCGTGGAGGAGTGCAGCGAGTGTCCCGACTGCGACTGGTGATCGTAACTCGGCGGTTCTGGCCCGTGGCCGGCGCAGCGGAACGCGCGATCGCCAACCTGGCGGCCGAACTGGTGGCACGGGGCGTCGATGTTGCGCTCGTCACGCTCCGATGGGAAGACTCTTGGCCCGATCGCATCGACTACCGAGGCGTCTCCGTTGTGCGACTTCCCTGGACCGCGACGGGATTTCTGGGCCTGCGCCGCTGGTTGAGAAACCTCTCCCATTACCTCCGGGAAAACGCGCATCGTTACGATGTGGCCTACGTCTGCGGTTTGCGACACGACTGCCCGGTCGCCCTGAAAGCCATCCAGCGCCGACGCGGCTCCGTGGTTTTGCGAGCCGATAGCTCCGGCCGCACGGGTGATTGTCTCTGGCAATTGGAGTCGGGGAGCGGGCGGCGGATCAAACGCCTGGCGATGAAAGCCGACGCGTTTGTCGGTCCGACCGAAATCACCCACCGCGAGTTGATCGCTGCCGGTTACCCTCGCGATCGAATCCACCGTATTCTGGGAGGCGTGCCCGTTCGTCCTCCCGCCGACGCGGCCGGGAAGCTCGCGGCTCGAAGGGCCCTGGAAAATGTCAACACCTTGCTCCATTGCCCCCTCGAAAACCCCCTGGCAGTTTACACCGGGCGGCTGGACGAGCCCAACGGGGCGTCCAGCGCGATCGACGCCTGGCGACTTGTTGTCCGGCGCTGGCCCAACGCACGGCTCTGGCTCGTCGGGGCGAATGCCAACCAGTCCGCCTTGAACCGGCAGATTGATGCGGCTGGCCTGCTCGGGCGAGTTGTGATTCCCGGCGTGTTTGCCGACGTCACCGAACTGCTCGCGGCAGCCGATGTCGCCGTGGTCGATTCCGACAACGGCCAGTCGCAGGCGCTGTTGCTGGAGGCCATGGCGGCCGGATTGCCCATTGCCGCGACCGACAAGCCCGAACACCGGAGCGTGGTCGAGGGTCCATCGTGCGCGAGGCTCTTTCCCCCAGGGAACGGCGAGGTGCTTGGCAGGATTCTCGTGGATCTGTTCGACAACCCGAAGGAAGCGAATCGTTTGGGAGAGTCCGCCCGGCTTTGTGCCGAGCGCGACTACGAAATCGGCCGAGTCGCCGATGATCACCTGGCAATGCTGGAAAACCTGGTCCGAAAGAAAGGTAATTCGAATTAGCTGTGAAGAAGCGGATTCTCGAAATCATTCCCACGCTCGACCGGGCTGGGGCTGAGAAGCAACTGACCTTGTTGGCGGCAGGACTCCCGGCCGACGAGTTCGAAGTCCATGTCTGCGCCCTGACTCGCGGTGGTCCTCTCCTGGAGGATCTGGAAAAGGCCGGCGTGACCGCCTCCGTGATCGGCAAACGCTGGAAGATCGATCCGCAGGCTTTCCTGCGGCTGAAGCGTTTCATCGCCGACTGGAAGCCCGATCTGATCCACACCTGGATCTTCGCCGCCAACGCCTACGGCCGTGCTGCCGGTATCTGGTGCAAGGTCAAGTGTCTGGTGGCCGGCGAACGCTGCGTCGATCCCTGGAAGAGCGGGCGCGACCTGGCGATCGATCGGTACCTGGCCCGGCGAACCGCCCGGATTGTGACCAACAGTTCCGGCGTCAAGGATTTCTACACCCGGCACGGCCTGCCCGCCGAGAAGTTCGTCATCATTCCCAACGGCATTCGGCCCCCGAAACCGAGCACCACGCCCCGCGACGTGCTCCTCGATGAACTGGGCCTTCCACCTGGCAGCCGGATGATCGGGATGGTGGGAAGGCTCTGGGCCCAGAAACGAGTGGACGACGCCATCTGGGCCGCCGACCTGCTCAAGCGAATTCGAACCGACTCGCACCTGGTCATCTTGGGCGACGGCCCCTTGCGCGACAAGCTGCGAAGGTTTCGCGACAAGGTCGAGATCCGCGATCGGGTCCATTTCCTGGGCCATCGCGACGATGCCTGGCGGATCATTCCCCACTTCGACGTCCTCTGGTCCACCAGCGCCTACGAGGGGCAATCCAACGCGATTATGGAGGCCATGGCACACGGGATCCCCGTCGTGGCAACCGACATTCCCGGCACTCGGGACCTCGTGGTCCCCGAGGTCACAGGGCAACTGGTCTCGGCAGCCAAAGCGGACGCCGAACGCCGGCGGGCGGCCTTCGCAAAGCATACCCAGCAACTCTTCGAAGACCCCTCGCTGGCTGCCCGATTGAGCGCCGCTGCCAAGGCCCGCATCGCCACCGAATTCACTGTGGAGAAGATGGTCTCCGCTCACTGCAGATTGTATCGGGAACTGCTCGGCTGAGCCCTTGCGAGATTCGCAGAAGGGTAGTCATCGTGAAGATAGCCGCGTCGGCTTGCCCCTCGCTCAGTTGCGCTCGTGCCTTGCTGGGTTGGATGGCGGGAGTCGAGGCTGTCGCTCGACCCCAGCCATCCTCCGCTCGGGTTTGTGCCGCTACTGCGTCACCGCTGCCATCGTCCCAACATGGGCGTGAACACGATCGTAAAACGCCTCATGGATATCGGCCGGAGCGGCATGCCCCATGAGCGGCCGGGTGATCATTTCCTTGGGACCCTGGAGGCAATTGTAGGCGGCGTAGCAGGTCGACGGGGGGCAGGTGATGTCGATGAACCCGACGCTCATGACGGCTTCGGCTTTGCAGCGGCTGGCGAAATTCACCGCGTCGACATAAGGGGCGACCTGGAGGCTCTGCGATTCGGGCCGGCCGTCTTCCTGGGTGGGCACAAGTTTGGGCCACCCGTTGACGCGTCCCACTGCCCGTCCCGAATGATCGCAAATCGCGGGCACACCGGAAGCAATCAGTGTGACCCGTGGATCGAGTCCGCCGGCCGCCAATGCCTGGCCGCCGCCTTGGCTGTGGCCGATCACGATCAGGTGCTTGCCGTCCCATTCGGGGCGGGAGGCCAGGAAGTCCAGGGCACGGACCAGGCGGAGGAACATGCCCCGAAAGTAAACCGTATCAAGGTTCTCTCGGCCCGCGTGAGGATAGTCCTTGAGCCGGCCGTCGCTCAGGTCGCCGTAGAACGTGTCGGGCTGGCCGTTGGGGATTCCGTGGGCATTGATGTCCATGGAGAGCATGCCCCACTGGGCTCCCTTGACGGCGTTGGCGAGCACGGAGCTTCGCACGCCGGCTCCATGCACCCAGAGGATCGCGGGGAGGCTCTTGGGCTGGGCGCTCTTCGGAAGGCCAAGGTACCCCGAGACGGGCGCGCCGCCGAGGCACGGAATCTGAACGTCGAAACACTCGATTTCTTCCTCGGCCTGCTCGACCGGCGCGAGTACCGGATCGAGGGGCATCGCGCGGAGCTGCTTCTTCTGTTCGGCCCAGTATGAGTCGAAGTCGTCGGGAACCGGAAGGCTGGGTTCAATCTCGAGGGGCGAAAAACCGGCGCCGGCAGTTGCCTGGAGCGTCTCGCCCTCCGGCGGCGTGAAAGTCACCTGGCAGCGCAGAAAGCCGGGACGCCCCAAGGTAACGGGCACGGACAGCCCATCGCTGCTCAAGGACAGCTCACCTTTCGGGAAGTCGTTCTTCGGGGGAAACTCGGTGATGAAATCGTCCATCGTGTAGGCAACCTGCCCGCTCCTGACGGGCTGGCCGTCTTGGGTGACGGTGATCAGAAATCGTGCTTCTTCCCCCGTTTCGTAGAGCGAGTCTTCCCGATCGGTGACGACCTGCAGTTGATAGACAGGCGCGGCGGCCTGGAGCGAAGCCGCAGCCAGACAGATCGCGGCCAAGAAAAGGCCGAGAGTTGGAAGCCGGGAGGGGAAGGTCAGCGGTGGGAGAAGGGCAGCTCTTTTCATGGTGCACGATTCCTGGGTTACTTTGCCTGGGACCGAAGCGGGATTTTTGATTGCAGACATTTTAGCATGGGCCTTGGGGCCCAGGCAAAGGCGGCAAGACGCAAAAACCAGAGTCGGCGGGCCAGCCCGGATTATTGGTGCCGATATGGGGTAAAGTATATATTTCGTACCGTATGTGCCTGGTGCGCCGAAATGACGCTAGGGCGAGAGAGGTTTGCGCAAGTATCAACGATTGAGCCAACAGGTTACACAACCGCCCGCCAGGGACGCTTGCGGTCGAGTTTGGCCTGGAGAACGTCGAAGGCGATGTTGCAGTCTTCGACCACCTGGAAGTCGTACATGCCGACGCAAAGG
>CAYSCH010000263.1:9386-11400 GCA_964429355.1 uncultured Planctomycetaceae bacterium
CGCCCTTTTCGAAGGCGTAGCGGAACCCATCGCGAGGATGAATCGCTCCGGCGGCGAGGACCTTGAACGCGATCCAGGGCTGGGGAAGCGACTCCATGAACTGGATCGTTTCGTCGGGCTCCTCACACCAGATATTGTCCTTCTGGTTTTCCGTACTGGAGGACCAGTAGTTGTGGTGATGGAGCGTTTTCATCCAGAAGTCGGGCTCGAAACCTTCGTCGACGCAACCCTGGATGGTACGCAGGTAGTGGCCGCCGATGCCCGCCGGGAGGCCCGCATCGCGGATCTTCTGGAGTCCCTCGGCGATCCAGTCGAAGTGGCCCTGCGCGACGTAATCGTCGGCTGACATCCCTTGCAGGTAGGCGGCACAAGCGCCGTGGTCGATCGCGAACTGAACGTTGTCGAGATAATCCTGGCGGTTCTTCCCTTTGCACTGGGCGACGAACTTGATCTTGCCGTTCTCCTTCTCCCAATATTCGACGAGCTGCGGAGCGAGAATCGTATTGGTGATGATGGCATTGATGCCGCAGGCCTCACCCAGACGCAACGTCTCGAAAATGCGCCAATCGTTATGATAGGCCTTGACCAGGCTCGACACGTAGATCAGGTCGCGGGCGTGGGCAAACCCGTTCATGAGGTTACCGCCCATGATCACGCGGCTGAGCTCGAGGTTCTTGATCTTGGCCGTCGGTACCTTGCCCTTCAGGTCGTCGAGCGTTTCGAAGGTGAAGCTCTTCATGGAGGGAGACGTGATGCCGTCGACCTGCGTGGTGTGCGAAACAAGGTGCTTCTCCTCCTGGCTGAGGTAACCGCGCTTCTTGAGGACGGCCAGGACGAAACTGCCGAGGACAGGCAAGCCGACGAGGCCGGCCAGCATCCGCCGGCGAGGCAGCGGAGAAGTGCTTTCCGCCCCAGCTTCGCCGGGAACGTCGGCGCGAGGCCGGCGGCGAAACATGCCCCCGAGAAAACCATCGAGTCCCCATCGGGGGGCCGGCATCACCAGGACCACCAGCAATGCGAACATCTCGACCAGGTTCTTGTTGACAATCAGGTAGTTGCCTTCGACCGGTCCGGCCGGGTCGGCGAACAGGGCGGGATTGGCGGCATAATAGAGGGCCAACAAGGCCACGCCGCCGAGTGCCGCCAGGCGGGTCATGCAGCCGATCATCAGGCCAAGCCCCACCAGCAACAATCCCCAGGCATTCAATAGTTCGACGATTTGCAGAGTCGCCTCGTGGGAGGCCATCCAGTGGAACCAGTCGGCCCCAATCCAATTGGCACCTTCCAGGTAACCTTTGGCCCACCCTGCCGGTTTGAGCAATTTGACCACACCCTCGTAGGCGAAGTGCCAGCCGATAGCGATCCGCATCAGGGCCAGGAACAGAGACTGGATCGAATTCAGGTTCGACGACCTCTTCGTCATACGTTCGGCCATTGGCACATACTCCCTGGGACTCGGGGCTCTCTTGCACTGCAGGATTCTATTATGGAGTACTCGTCGCTGAAAATAAACGTCAGCCCGTCAGCCGAGCGCTGAAAGAGCAGGCCAGGGAGTCTGAATTGAAAGGAATGGCCCGTGGCCAAGAAGAAGCGGGAAATATCTGAGGATGCGGCATTCGAACTCGCGATTCGGGATCATCCGGAGTGGCGCCGCGCGTTGGAAAACGGAGGGTTGGCCGATGAGATTCTCGGTGAAGATGGCCAGCCAATGAGCCCACAGGCTCATTGACACATACACGCTGTCGTCGAACCACCTTTAGACGGGCTCAATAGATACGAACACACCCGATCGGCCTCCGGATCCGACGGTTTTGGATTCTCCAACCGGCCGTCGACGCGGCTGAGGCACTGGATTGGCGTTCAGCATGTGCCTCACCCCAGAAAGGAAGAAAGCCGGGCGACCCGCTCACCCGGCTTTCTTCAGGAGAGTCCTGCAATCGGAGATTGCAGTGTGATTCGTTGTACGAACAGCGGCTAGTCGAGGAAACCGACCAGCTCCTGGCTGCGTCCGGGC
>CAYSCH010000263.1:11410-13694 GCA_964429355.1 uncultured Planctomycetaceae bacterium
GGCGACCCGCTCACCCGGCTTTCTTCAGGAGAGTCCTGCAATCGGAGATTGCAGAGTGATTCGTTTGGATCGAACTAGTCGAGGAAGCCGACCAATTCCTGGCTGCGTCCTGGCTGCTGGAGTTTTCGTACGGCCTTGGCTTCGATCTGGCGAATTCGTTCCCGCGTGACCTTGAAGATGTGCCCGACCTCTTCGAGGGTGTAGCTGTAGCCGTCGCCCAGCCCGTAGCGGAGTTTGATGATTTCCCGCTCGCGGTAGCTAAGCGTTTTGAGAACTTTGCTGATCCGCCGTCGCAGCATTTCCTGGGTGGCGCCGATCGAGGGGCTCTCGGCCGCGCCATCGGGGAGAAGATCGCCAAAATGGCTGTCTTCGCTGTTGCCCACCGGGCGATCGAGGCTGATCGGATAACGGCTCATCGCCAGCACGCGGCGGGTTTCGTCGACACAGGTTTCGCTGGCCCGGGCGGTTTCTTCGATCGTCGGCTCGCGGCCGAGCTCCTGGAGGAGCTTGCGGGAGACGTTTCGCACTCGCGACATGGTTTCGACCATGTGCACCGGGATACGAATCGTTCGGCTCTGATCGGCCACGGCCCGGGTGATCGCCTGCCGAATCCACCACGTGGCGTAGGTGCAGAACTTGAATCCGCGCCGATATTCGAACTTGTCCACGGCACGCATCAGACCGGCATTGCCTTCCTGAATCAGATCCAGGAAGCTCAGACCCCGGTTGCGATACTTTTTGGCAATGGAAACGACCAAACGGAGGTTGCCTTCCGACAGTCCGCGTTTGGCCTCCTGATATTGGGCATAGACGGACTTGAGGAAACGGATCCGGTTCCGCAGGCTGGTCGGGGTCTCCTGGGTGGCTCGCAGAATGTTGCGAAACTCGATCGTCCAGGCTTCGCGTTCTTCCAGAAGACCGCCCGATCGCTTGTGCTCCGTGATCCGGTCGCGCAGTTCGTCGACCCGCCGGCTGAATTCTTCCAGAGTTCCGATCAACGGCTCGATCCGTTGGGTGCGGAGTCCCAACTCTTCGATCAGACGCACCGCCCGTCGGCGGCAGCGTCCCAGACGCAACCAGGCTTCTCGCCGTTCGCGAGCCGACCGCGATCGGGTCGTGGCAACCCGGTAATCGCGGCGATTCCGTTTGAGCAGGATTTCCAGCGTGCGGAGATTGTGGGGCAAGCGTCCGAGAATCTGCTCCTTTTCGAGCCGATCGGTCACCGAAACCTGAACGGTTCGATCAAAAGGCAGATCGCCGTCGTGGACGCGGCGCAGAACCCGCACGGCCTGCTGCATTACGTAGTCGCACTCCAGCAGCCTGCGGCGAAACTTCGCCCGAGTGATCTCGATCTGCTTCGCCAAGGCGATTTCCTGCTGCCGCGTGAGCAGGGGAATCTCGCCCATCTGGGTCAGATACATACGCACCGGATCGTCCGACCACGACTCCGTATCTTCGGCGCTGAGAAGAGGGTCGTCTTCGCCGTCCAACTCGCCGGCGTCGTCATCGATGACCAGATCGTCGTCGAGATCATCGCCCAGGAGGTCGTCTGGATCCTCGTCCAGCTCAAGCCGGCTCGCGGCTCGCGGCGTCTCTTCGTCGTGCAGTTCGTCCAACAGGGTGTCTGCGTCGTACAATGCAAATCTCCTACAAGCTATTCCAACAGGCCTTGCCACCAACCTCGCGTCTTCCACAAAAACGTGAAACCAATCCGCGCAGAAAGATGGTCTGGATAGGCTACGATGAGCCCTTTCACGGGAAAGGGTATCGAAATGGTCGCACCGCTAAGGGAAACTCTCCACCCGCCGACACGGGCGAATCACCAAATTCTACCACCGGGAAAAATGTGGTGCCGGGGCCGTATTTCATTTGGTAAGGGTTTCGGTTTAGGCACACGGGACACGTGACTCCTAAAACACCTAAACACCCCAGGCTCACAGCCGGCGAACAAAAAACACCTTCCGGTAGGATAGTTCTCCATTCAACGCGAGAATCAGAGCCACGAGCATCAAGAGACGCTTACCTCAGACAGCACGAATACCGGCGTCGGACCGAAGGCCTGACAGCCGAAAGACGGCATTCCCCTCGGTGCATTTTGGAGGCGGGGTAGCAGATGCTCTCTCACCCGCAGGCCTCTTCTTCGAGGCTGGGTATATCGGGGGCCGGGCCTCTTAATTGTAATCAGTTGAGCCGTCTCGTCCAGACTTTGTTCACAAAAGGACAAAAAAACTCTGTCACCTATCTCTCATTATGACGCTTCCGAAGAAAAGAGGTTCCGAGTAAT
>CAYSCH010000264.1:0-13693 GCA_964429355.1 uncultured Planctomycetaceae bacterium
CGTGAGTGAGCCTTTCCGCAAGCAGCTTGTCCCCAATGAGCGGTTGGACGACATCCCGTTCACCCGCCGCCGCTGCGACTGGCCAGGCAAGGAGCATTGCGATCATGAGCAGTTGTTTCATGCCGTGAAGGATAGGGCATGTGTTGCTCGACCCCTGGCGAGATGCTGCCGGTTTGCGATCTCCCGTTGCCGGAAGAGTGTGGACCGGAGTGTTGCACTCGCTGGAGGGTTTCGTTGGCACGGAGGCCAAGGTCGGGTCGTGCATGCCTGACCGATCCTGCGCGCCTGACTGAATCTGGCTGTTCATTGTGTCGATTCCTCAATGAGCGATCGCGATTCTGGGTAACTTGAAATCTACCTGCCCTCTCTGAGAAAGCGGCCGCAGGCCGTCTTCTCAGAAAGGGCAACTCATCGGACAAGCGGCGAAGTAGTGGTTCCTGAAATCCCATCGACGCTCTGCATCCGTCATTCTGTCTGAACGAACACAGGATTGCAACAACGTATCCAGCACGCGGCGGGGATCGCACGCGTAGATCCCTGAGGCCCAACATTCGTTGAATTCAACGACCGCCCAACCCCGGCAAGCGATGATACCTACGTCAAGGACAAAGGCTGGGGGGCAGTCAACGGCCGATGATTCCAGCACGGACCGGGCACACTGCTCTGCGGCATCCGTTTCCGACCGCGTTGCCCCGAGCAGATCTGCATGATCTTGAATGATCTTGCCGTGCCGTCTGTACGGGCTGATCGCGACGACCTTGCGATCAATGACGAAGCAGCGGTACTCGACGGACCATTCCACCGGTTCACCCACGTGAACCAAGGCATTCGGCGGCACCTTGGACGCAGCATTTGCCAGCGACGAGGAACTGTAGACGCCGGCCGGAAAGGCCTTGCTGACCGAGTGCTTGACGAAGGCGTGTCCGGATATCTGCAAAGCCTCGCCGAGGGTCATTTGACGCAAGTCTCGAAGCAGGAACTGCGATGGCAATTGTACCGTCCAATCCGGACTGCAACCGAGCAGCGAACGCGACAATTGGCCGGCTATGTCAAATGCGTGAGGTGCAGTGTAAAACAACGCAATGCCATCGTCCGGCGGATCGAACCAGTCCGGAACGCGTTGACCATCGAGGCGTAGAGTCTCCCAGCCGAGTTCCCTCGCCGCCTGTCGGAGGACTTGCGAATCTGTGGTGTAGCGAGATGAAACGATCAGCGAGGGCATTCTTGATTCGGCATGAAGCGGCGATCGCAAAACAACTGGTTGCTAGTCAGCAAGTTAGCACGATTCTCAGTCCATTGCCACCCGATCAATGGAGGACGATCGGCACCGGCCCGCGTTCCGTTAGGCCGTTTGATCGGACAGTGGCCAACGACGAAGTTGAGCAGCGGAGCGATCTACCGCTCGCTCTCGGATTGGTCGTGCCTTTCCTTCACTTCCATCAGCCAATTCAGAAACTTCAGTGTGCGATTACATGCTGGACAAACCTTGCCCTTCGAGACTCCGGGTCTTTCCACCGACCTGAGTTCTCTGAACTCGGCGGTGCCGAGCCCAATCGCCTTCCCCTGGGGCAAGCCGAACTGTTCAGGATCATGGGACGAGAAATCGACCATGCAGAAGTTGCACAGCACGATCCGAATGCCGAACACCTCGAATTCCCAATACGTATGCGCGCCTGAGGCGAGATGATCGAGTTCGGCCGAATCGTGCCCGCATTCCCAACACGGAGAGACATCCCGGATCTCCAATTCGGTCGAGCAGATTGGGCAGTGTTGCCTCTTCATTTTCGTTGGCCCCGGTTGGAGTTTGTCTCAGTCATCCGTGGTTTTTCGAGGCCCATCACCAGCGTTTGAGCAGGTGATACGGCAACGTTGAGCGACCCAGGCCCAACCGCCACCGAAAATGCCCGATCGGCTGCAACAGGCGCGGGCAAATTCTCGCAAACCCTCCCGCTACGCAGCAGGTCGCTGCAGCGCCTGGTTTACCTACTCGTTGTCAGGCATCGGAACCCGTAACCACTGGCAGCGCGCCCGTCTTCGCTGCCCGTCCCTTCGCCAAAACTATCACCAGCACTCCCAGAACACTGCCCGCAATACTTGCGATGAGTCCATCTTGAAGCGAAAGCCGGATTTCCCCTGAGTCGTTGGGAGTAACCGAGCCAGCAAAATACCTCAGGTAGTGGAACACCAGGCCGATTACGGGTCCAAGAAGGACGAGTGCGCCCAAGAGAATGACTGCACGCGTTCGAAATGACGGAATGGGTTGGCGAGGTGCCGACCCGCGTACCAGGAAAAGCCCGACAACCGCCCCCAGAAAAACACATTCTGTGGGCTGGCCTGAATTGAGCCCTGATACGGAGGCGAGATACACGACAAGAGGGGCGACGAAGGCGGCCAGAATCAACTGGCTCAATCGCCAGTGGGCGCGACAAAAAACAAGATTGAGGCAGCCGGCGAGGATCGCTGCCACCAGGCCCAGAACGAGCCGAGGAACAAATGGCATCGGCGGTAACAGAGAAAGAAGCATTATCATCGCTCAGCAGAGGTCTCCAACAACACCCATCACGCGCGCCTGCTCCATGGATCCAACCATCCTCCCAGACTCGACGGCCCCTTCGCACCCGGATGTTGAGCGCCATCGGTGGTGATCCATCGCCAACTCCTTCGTGGCTCCCAAGTCGCAGTGTAGTCCGCACCTGCCGAAGGACTTGCAGCAGGATCGGCTGTTTCGTCCAACTCCGGAGACATCACCCCTGCGGACATCATTCTACGCAGTTCAAGAACGGTCGGTCAATTGTCATGTCGCCCGGTTATTTCGCGGAACGATCCCCCCTTCGCTTGTAGCTGCCCCAAGCCGCTTCCGCGGCGTCTTTCCCTCCCCTACAATAACCCTCGCAACACACAAGTACCCTGTCCCATGTCAACTTGTCCAGTGGGAGCCAGTTCGATGATACCCAAAGTAGCCAAGAATCGTGGGTACACATTCGCTCGCCTGGTAGCAGCAGCGATCGTCCTGCTGGTCTTCCTGACCCTCCAGACGAGCCTGGCCCAGGATCCCTCCAGCCCGGCCAAGGCCTGGGAGACGATTGCTCCCTTCTTCTCGCCCCCCGCTGAGTTCGAAGGCCAGGTGGGCGACTATCGATCGCCCCTCCAGTTCGCCGACGGACGCCCCGTCAAAACCGCCGAGGACTGGGCCCGCCGACGCGCAGAGATTCTCAACCAGTGGAACTTTCTCATGGGCCAGTGGCCCCCCTTGATCACCGATCCCAAGGTCGAGATCCTTGAAACCACACGCCGCGACAACTTCCAGCAGCTCAAGATTCGCTTCCACTGGACACCCAACGAACTGACCACCGGCTACTTGCTCATCCCCGATGGCGATGGCCCCAGGCCCGCGGTGGTCACCGTCTTCTACGAGCCGGAGACGGCCGCCGGCCTGGCGGGAAAAGAGTATCGCGATTTCGCCTGCCAGTTGGCCCGGCGCGGCTTCATCGCCCTTTCGCTCGGCACCACCGAGGCAACCGAGGCCAAGACCTATGCCCTCTACTATCCCGACATCGACCACGCCGAGGTCCAGCCCCTCTCGATGCTCGCCTATGCGGCCGCCAACGCCTGGTACGTCCTGGCCCAGCGTCCCGAGGTCGATTCCAGCCGCATCGGCATCGTCGGCCACTCCTTCGGCGGCAAGTGGGCCATGTTCGCCTCCTGCCTGTTCGACAAGTTCGCCTGCGCCGTCTGGTCCGATCCGGGCATCGTCTTCGACACTCGCCCCAGCGTGAACTACTGGGAGCCCTGGTACCTCGGCTACCACCCCCGCCCCTGGCGCGAGCGGGGCGTGATTACGGAGAAGAATCCCGGTCACGGGCTGTATCTCCAGCTCCTGGCCGACGGCCGCGACCTGCACGAGCTGCACGCCCTCATGGCCCCTCGCCCCTTCCTGGTGTCGGGCGGCTCGGAAGATGCTCCCAAGCGCTGGATCCCGCTCAATCACACGATTGCCGTCAATCGCCTCCTGGGCTACTCCAACCGGGTTGCCATGACCAACCGGCCGGACCACTCGCCCAACGCGGAATCGAACGAGCAGATTTATGCCTTCTTCCAGCATTTCCTGAAAGACCAGTGAGCCTTCCGTGATGACCCTCCGCGATCGGATCCTGGCCGTCTACCGCGGCGACACTCCCGACCTGGTTCCCTGCATGCTGGATCTCTCGCACTGGTTCTACCACAAGCACCATTTGCCCTGGGATCTGAGCCAGGCCTATGAACAGGCCGAAACCGATCTGATCCGCTATCACCGGCAACTTGGCGTGGGGTTCTACCTTCCCAACCTTGCTTCCTTCTATTCGGTGACGTTTCCTCCCGACATTCAGGTCGAGACGCACAAGCTCGAAGCCCACGGCGTGCGCGAAATCGTCTGGCAGATCCGCACGCCCCTGGGCTCGATCCAGCGCCGCCGCCGCTGGGAAGAAACGACCTACGCGTGGGGCATCAGCCGCTGGGGAATTCGTAGCGAGCACGACCTCCGCGTCTTCGGCTACGCCATGAGCGGCCGCCGGTACTCGCCCAAGTGGGAGAACTACCAGGCGTGGTTCAGCGAGGTCGGCGATACCGGCGTCGTCTACCTGCCCGCCGGCTACAGCGCCATGGGCCACCTGCTCCACTACTGGATGGGCGTCGAAGCGGTGGCTTACGCCCTGGTCGACTATCCCCAGGCCCTGCGGGAGGTCGTCGATGCGGTCAATGCCAACAACCTCCAGCTCATCGAACTGCTCGCCCAGTCGCCCGCCGAAATCATCATCATGGGCGACAATTTTTCCGGCGACGTTCAGCCCCCGGCATTCTTTCAGAAATGGTCGGCGGAGTACTACGAAAAGGCGGTTCGCCGCCTCCACGAGGCCGGCAAGTTCGTCGCCGTCCATATCGATGGGCGACTGCGCGGGGCCCTCCGCATGATCGCCGCGACCGGCGCCGATTGCGGCGACGCCATCACCCCCGCTCCCCTCGGCGATCTCACCGCCGCCCAGTGCCGCGATGAGGCCGGCCCCGATTTCATCCTCTCCGGCGGCGTCTCCCCCGACCTTTGGCTGCCGCATACACCCCTGGACGCCTTTCAGAGCAAGGTCCGCCAGTGGCTGGAATTGCGCAAGTCCAGCCCGCGCTTGATCGCCAATGCCGGCGACCAGGTCCCCCCCGGCGCCGACGAGGATCGCATCCAGCTCATGGCAGACTTAGTCGAGAAACACGGACGCTACGGTTGAGCCCTTTCCGACCGGATAACCGGCAATGTCCCGTTCCTGTTCTGATGATCGTCGTCGGAATGGCAGATCAGCCAGGGTTCTATCTTGCCACGTAGGGCCATTACCGGTGAGGACCACCTGGGCCACGTCGCGCGCGAGCCTGTCGCAAATTGCCATGGGAGCTGCCGGCTCGCAGACCCCAGTGACGTGTTCCAGCAAGGCGGTGAGTTCTTGCTGTCGGGCCAGCCAGGGAATCGGCGACGGCGAAAGTCTTTCCATAGGCACGCTCGAATTGCACCTGTAGGTAGCACAGAGCTTGGACGATACGCCCGCCAACTGGTCAAGGCAGTTCACCGCCAGTCCGTCCAACGGGCCGCCGACGGCCTCGGCGGCGTAGCGCAGGAGCACCAGGTCCAGCCAGCCGCGGCGGATCGTGCCTTGCCAGGCTTTCGTCGGGTTGCCAGGGGCGGAGGGGCTTGCATCGAGCTCAGGGTCCCAGTTCGGAAGCGGGCCGGCACCGTGGCGGGTCATGTAGGCTCGCGTGACGCCCAAGGTGCAGAGTTCGTCGGCCCGGCTCTCTTCCACCATGGCGAGGGCGTGCTGCAGGGTCACCGTGCTCCAGGTGGTGTATGGGTGGAACCCCCGCCACTCGTCCAGGAGCACGCCCTGCGCCCCCTCGAAGATGGCCGTGGTGTATTCGGGCACGACGGCCTGAAACTGGAGCGGGACGGCCATCTGCCAGAGCTGCCGGGCGATCTGGCGGGCCGGCTCCATGAAGAGCTCCAGGCGCCAGCGCTGGTCTTCCGGAACATGTTCCACGAGTTCCTGGGCCTCGAGCAAGACTCGCTGCCGCAGAAGCTCCAACTTGCCGGCAAGCGTCTGGCGATCCACAAGGTCGGCGGCGAAGATCGCATCCTGGCCGTGCTTGAGCCAGTAGCTGCGCGTCTCTCCGATGCCGTGGCCGCAAGAGCCGTGGCGAGCGGCGCCGCGGGCCAGTTCGCGCAGCCGGTTGAGTTGCTGGTGGTAAGCCGTCGATACCAGGGCGCGCGGGTGGATGAGCAGCTTGAGGAACGGGTCGTCGCCGGTGATTTCCAGCAAGTGCCGGGCCTCCTTGTGCATGGCCGGCGGGTTGACGACCATCTGCTCGCCGAGGTACGTTGCCGCCCCGGCCAGCGTGCCGGCGCCAAACTGGGCAAAGGCGTGTCGGCGCCCATCGGGGAGCACGACATTGTGCCCGGCCTGGGAGCCGCCGCAGTAGCGCACGACAAGGTCGGCTTGGAGCCGACGCGTGAGGAAGTCGACGGTTGCGCCTTTGCCTTCGTCGCCAAATCCCAATCCTTGAACAATCACCGCTCGCTTCATCGGTTCGATCCTTTGCCAGGATGGGGCCGGCGGCGGGCACCGGCCCCATTCTTGGAGTTTGCATGGCAAATGAGCCCTGGCATTCGGCGGCGCCCGGCAAAAAACCAGGCTTCCGCTGGTCGCCCTCGCTCATTGGGCAGGTGACGATCTATGGAACAGCCAACACGTACTGCTAAAGCCGGGTCAGGCCGGTTCCGGTCCCCAGCGACGGCAAAGCCAGCGATCGCTGCCGCGGGCCTCGCTCGACGACGGGCATCAGGGCCCGGGAGACCGTATCCGACACGCATCCGTGCCCGGTATCCGTGAGGTCGCGGCAGACCCCGTCCAGGTCGACGACGCCTTCGGCCAGGCCGATCGTCGACGCGATCAGTTCGGAGATCCCGTTGGGATCTTCCAGCCGGATCATGTTCTGACCCAGCAGTTCCACCCAGCGACCGTGGATCTTCGGATCGTCGTAGTAGCTGGTCAGGTTGGGAAGGATGAAGTAGGTGTCGTACCTTGCTTCCAGCTCACGCACCATCTGGTCCAGGGGGATATCCTCGCCGAGTCGATCCCCGATGACCTTGGCGACTTCCTTCCGCTTGACACGGCCGTAGGGCATCTCGTCGCCGATGAGGAACAGGTATCCCCGCTGTCCCCGCTGCTCCAGGCAGTCGATCGAGGTGTACCGGGCCATGAAGTACATGGCCAACTCGTAGGACTCGGTCTGCTGCCCGCCGCCACCGCCTTCGAGCCAGAGTTTGGCCAGGTCGTGGTCGATCTCGATGCCCGACTCGAACTGTCCGACCTGCAGGGGCGCTCGGTCGCAGGTTGCATCGCCGATCCCGCCGATGAGAATCTGCGGATGGGCCAGGTAGCCCTTGCGGAGCAGCAGGCCCATCAACTGGCAGAGATTCTCCTGCAGGATGCGAGGTACGCGGCCCATGGAGCCGGTCACGTCGAACAACACGGCGACGGCCCTCGATTCGGGGTGGGCCTGGCTGTCACGGCACTCCCGGCTCTTGACCCCGCAGGGATTCATCTGGTCGTGGACCCGGCGGTCGCGAGGCGGCAACCGCATGTTGTGATCGTGATACTCGAACGCGCTCTTGCCCGCACGCCGCAGGAAGGAAGCCCGCTCCCGGTAGTGGTCGTCGCTCCAGTAGGTTCCGCCCATAACAGTCGCTCCTTTCGTGAAATCAGGCCATCACCAGGCGGTGATACTTTGGGGGGCCGAACGAAAACGATCCAGCAAGGCCGCCAGCTCGTCGAGCGTGCCTGGAAAAGCGGCGGACATGGCTTGCTCCTTTCTTCCGATCGGTCGATATACGACGCCGATGGTGTTGTGTCTACACGAAGTATAGTGTTACAGCGACACTATGTCAATGGGCGTGGGTCGATTTTCTTCTTTTGTTGTGCGTGGAAAGGGCAGAAGGCCGGGGGCGGGGCGAAGGGGAAGAGGGAACGGAACACTGATCGACACTGATCGGCGCTAATCCACTGGAGGGTATTCATCCTGGAGGCGACGGCTGGCTGGAAGAGGAAGGGGAACAGGAGGGATCCGGGCCTGCGGGCACAGGGCCACGGGAAGTGGACCTGCGGCGTTCGGTTGGCATCGCTGAAGACGGGAGGTCGTGCGCGACCTGAGCGAGGTTTTTGGCAAGATGAAAGCGCATGAAGCGGGGGAGTCGTACGCACGGATTGCGGTAGGACTGCTTACTTCGTGCGCGGCTCTTTACGCCAGGATGGATGTCTCGGGAGTGGCGGCGTACGAGGGATGGGGGAGACGCCTGTGTTGCTGGCTACCCGTGAATGACATTGGCCTCTTGGACCTGCGGTCCCCCGATAGCGAGCTATCGGGGCTACCTGCTGCCCCTTGGCTCAGTAGAGGAGAGCCAGGTGGCGGAAGGCGTGGAGGAGCACGAGCAGAAGAAAGAAGAGAAGGTGGTTAACCGAGCGGCGCAAAAGGTCAGGCAGTACATCGAATTTGAGAACATCCCCATCCGCACGATGTAGAAATGCGCAAAACGTTGCCATGAAATGTCTTACGTCGTGCCATTCCCGGTCGCCTGGGTCAATGCGCAGACAACGCTGCGCTAATGCCGCCGCCTTTCTCCGCCCACGTCCGCCTTTCTCCGCTCTTCTCACGGCTCGCGACCGGACTATTTGAGCCACCACCGGGCCGCAACCGAGCGGCCTCCCGAATCGACCAGCCCCGCCCTCTTGAGGAATTGCAGATCGTCCCGGAGAGTCCGAGCGGCCGGAGGCTCGGGTAGTCGTTCCAGTATGTCCCGAAACCGCCATCGTTCTCCATTGCTGAGGATGTGCAGGACTTGTCGCTGCCGGTCGGTCAAATCGTGGCTCACCCGCAACGGCGGAGAATAGCCGCTGGGCAGGAATCGCACCACGACATCGCCCGCCTGCTCCTCGAAGTCCGGTTCCGGCTGACCCGCAGCCACGCACCAGTCCACGATCTTTTGCGTGCCGCGCCCCCACTGTTCGATCAGCCCTCGGCGGTAGAAGACCTCCGCGATCAATGGGTTGCGCGGACGGGAAATGTGGCTCCGTTTCAGGTCGGGTATGGTGATGCCTGGGGGCAAGAGGCCGGAACTGATGATCTCCAACCGATCATCGTAGATCGCCACGTTCACCGCCCCACCCGGAATCGTGTAGTCGCGGTGACACAGGGCGTTCACAAGCGCTTCGCGCAGGGCCAGCGGCGGATACAGCGGAATATCTTCGCGTTCCAGCTTGCCCGACACGATGCGGCCCGCCACGGGAATGTGCCGCATGATGAAGTTCACGGCTTCGTCCAGGACTTGGAACGCATGGCCGCGCACTTGCCGCTGGTCGAGGAACTCCGTCTTGCTCGTCCCCTTGAACCGGGCCAGGCGTAAGGCGCATTGGGGATAGTCTGGCATCAGCTTGCGTCCGAATACCACCACGGCGGCGCGCAGCAGGCGTCCCTCCACTCGCAAGTGCAACCTGTCGAGCACGTCCATCGGGTCGGACGGTTGGCTCGCCAGTCGTCCGCAGTGGACCGCTGCCCGCACCATGCGGTCGATCTCTTCCGTGTCCAAGTCGGCGAGCAAGTATCCTTCGGCAACTTGGTTTTCCCAGCGATGGATCGCTTGCGTGCGTGCCAACAACCGCTCCTGGTACTCGGTCTGCGACATCCGCGAAGTCGTCGGCCCGATGCGTTTGTAGGCTCGACCGTCGAACACGAAGGGGCTGCCGGCAACGGCGGTCGCTTCCACGACCAAGACCCGCAGGCTGCCCGAAACCGGCACTATCGTCTGCGTAATGGTGGCGGCCGGTTCGAGCTTCTTGATCTCCCGCGCCACCTCTTGCAGCGTGGCGTCGGTGATGTCCTGGCCGACGACCTTCCCGCCCGCCGTCACGCCGAACACGACCATGCCCCCGGACCCGTTGAGCATGGCGCAGAGCGACTGCACCCCCGCCTTGAGTTCTCCCGTGGACTTCTTGAACTCCAAGCGATCCGACTCGCCCTCGGCCACCAGTTGATTCACTGCCGCCAGGTCCATCAGTTCTCCAAGCGTGGTTTCCTCGGTTCGTTGCATTGTCAATGCTATCGGCCGGCGGGGTCGCTGTCACGACTCGATTCCGGATCGGAACCGCTAGCCCACAAAGCCCTGTGGCAGGACCTTTCGGGCAAACCAGTGGCAGCGCTCGCTACGTGCCTCGTAGTCCGGTTCTGTCGGCAGGCCGAGGGCGTCACCGACGGCGGTACCCAACAGGATTCCGGCCAGGCGGTCGTTCATGGTGTTTACGGGTGGCATTGAGGGTTTCGAGATCGAGGCGGGGTCCCGGGTAATCGACGCCGTAGAATACATCTGTCACACGGATTCGCCCCTGGATCTGGCGGTTGAAGGAGTCTAATTCTTCCGCGGGGACCCACAACTCCATGTGCAGGGAACTGCCGACCCTGTGCTCCTCGAAACGCTGAAGGTAGTCAACGGGCAGGTCAAACTCGGTGACGAAACCAACTCGGACTGCGCAACCAGCCACGTCCTTGGTGTTCCACTGCGAGGCGATCTGCTGAGCGTACTGGCGGTTGAGCACGGGATAGAAGATCGGCTGTTCGGGGAGTCGCGGCGGAAAGCGTGTCATGCCGGAGGCACGGATCAGCTCCAATTCGTTAAGCCCGACGGGACGGTAGAGGGTCTGCAATTGTTGCATTTGTGGATCGCTCAATCTCGGTCCGCCTTTGCACTTTTTTGTGCAGGATGCTCTGGAAACCGGAGGTAGGCGGCGGGTACGGTTTCGGTGAGCCAGACCCCGTTGTCGGACCGGAAGAACTGGTGACCATGACGGTGCATCTGTCCCGCTTCGACCACGAGCACGACGGGGCGACCGCGGCGCTGGCCGACGCGAGCGGCCGTTTCAGGGTCGGCCGACATGTGGACGTGATGCCGACTGCCGCGCACGAGGCCCATCTCATGAATCGATTCGAGGAAGCGTTCGACGGTGCCGTGGTAAAGCAGTTCGGGGGGCTCGACGGGCACCAGTCCCAGTTCGACCTCAACGCTGTGACCCTGGCTGGCCCGGATCAGGCGGCCATCGGGGGAGAAGGCGAAGCGTTTCTTGTCGCTCGTGGCGACGACTTCGTCCAACTGCTCGCGAGTGATGGGCTGCCCGTAGCGCGCGGCCGCAAGGAGCAGGTCATCGACCGGCACCCAGCCCTCGGCGTCGAGGATGATGCCGATTTCCTGCGGCTTGTGGCGGAGCACAAGACTCAAAAACTTACTGATGGCGACGAGTTGCTTTGTCATTGCAAGTTCATTCCCAATGCTGCTTGCACCTGCAGGTCCTCTACAAGGTACGCGTCCTCTTTCGGAGTCAACAGGGCGCCAGCACCCTCTTCCTTGAGGACCGCATGCTGAGCACGTACGAAGTGCGAGATGTCCTCGATCGAGACGACCCACGGACCGCCGTACTTACGCAGCAGTTCGCCCCGGAGGCCGAGCTGAATCGCCCGACGCGGGAGTTTCTGGCCGTGCGGATCGTGATCGGGGTCCCACTGCAAACGGACGTTGGACTTACGAAGGCTTTGCTGCCACGTGGTTTCGTTTTCGTAGAGGGCTGGCACGTAGGTTGACGGCACCGCCTGTCTCAGAAGCTCGTCAAACCCCTGTCGGCAAATCCGCACGGCCAGGACGACTTCCTGATTTTCCTTGGCGGCCCAACCGCAGCGGTACATCATCCACAGGAAGTTCGGCTTGATCCAGCTCATCCGGCCGTAGCCGAACTCTGGGCCGCCAAAATGCCCTTGTTCTGCGGCGTAACGACCAATGCCAGGTCGGTAAGCCTGGTACACAACGATCGACTGATTGTCGAATTGTGCCAGGATGTGCCGACCTTCCTTCGGCCAGCGGGCTGTTTGGTCTATGTACCGATCAACCACCAGGTTCATTTGTCAGTTCCTGCCGAACCTGCATCAAGATCTTTCCAAGCTGATTTCTGCCATGGCCGTCGCCACCGTCAGCCCAGTAGAAATCGTTGCGAGTGTGCTCGACGATCTCCGCGTTCCCGGTTTCCAGAAGCAGATCGCGAAGCTTGGGATACTGGGTGAACTTGGCCATAATGGCCCAGTACATGATCTCATCTTTGACCTGTTCCCAGTCGCGGCGCAGCGGAAAGCTGCGACTGCGGCCCATCTTGGCGGCAATCGACGGCGAAGCAGCCAGCCGGATGGCCTCTTCACGTTCGGTCCCGTGGAACTTCTGGGCCTGGAAGTAGTGCTCCGTGGTCGGCCAGCACTTTCCGTCGATCTGAACCGGAAACGGAGCGAAGTTCGAGAACTCGCCGTACCCATCTCGTTCCCGATAGAACTCAATGCGATCCATTCTGCTTCTCCTCGACGGTCGTCTCCCGAAGGACGATGACTCCCTGCCGGCGCATCTGTTCGACGGCCTGCTGAACATCGCCCGGACTAAGCTCCACTCCGCGGCAGGCCTTTTCCAGCAAGTGGGTCTTGAATCCCAATCCCACGGCATCCAGCGCCGTAAACATCACGCAGTAGTCGGTAGCCAGGCCGCAAACGTAGACCTCGGTCACGCCTTGCCCCTGGAGGTACTCAGCCAACCCGGTGGCATGGCGATGGCCGTTGTCGAAGAACCCGCTGTAGCTGTCGACGGTCGGATCGGCGCCTTTCTGGAAAACACGGGCGATCCGCGAGCGGTTCAGCTCCGGGTGCAGCTCCGCGCCCGCGGTGCCCTGCACGCAGTGCACCGGCCAGAGGATCTGCGCCAGGCCGTCCAGGTCGATCTGGTCGCCCACGCAGCGGCCCGGATGATTGGCGGCAAAGCTGCCGTGCTCGGCCGGGTGCCAGTCCTGGGTGGCCACGACCAGGTCGAACTCGGGCTGGATGCGGTTGATGGTGTCGACGACCTGGTCGCCCTCGGGCACGGCCAGCGCGCCCTTCGGGCAAAAGTCGTTCTGAACATCGACGATCACCAGCGCTTTCATGGGGATCTCCGATCACAGCTCAAAGAGGAAGCCTTGCTTGACCAGTTTCCGGTACTTGGCCTCGTTGAAGCGGTACAGCCGTGCCGCCCGGTGGGCCACATCCTGCTCGATCTCGTCGGTCTCTTCCAGAAAACCCATCGCCAGGACCTTGCGGCGGAAGTTCCGTTTGTCAATCGCCCGTTCCAGGATCGTCTCGTAGAGGTGCTGAAGCTGGGTGAGCGTGAAGCGGGGCGGCAGCAGCTCGAAGCCGATCGGCTGGTAGCGGACCTTGCCTTTGAGCCGCTCGAGGGCCACGCGGAGGATCTTCTGGTGGTCGAAGGCCAGCGAGGGGGTGTCGGACACGGCGAACCAGGCCGCGTTGCGGGCGTCGGTGGCCGCCTGAACTCGGTGGTCGCGGATGTTGACCAGCGCGTAATATGCCACGGTGACGATCCGTTCCCGCGGGTCGCGCTTGACATCACCGAAGGTGAAAAGTTGCTCGAGGAACACCTTCGACAGGCCGGCCTCCTCCTGCAACTCCCGACGGGCGGCCACTTCGAGCGACTCCTCGACATGGACGAATCCCCCGGGCAGCGCCCACTTGCCGGCAAAGGGTTCCAGGTTGCGCTGGATCAGGGCTACCTTGAGGT
>CAYSCH010000265.1:0-11512 GCA_964429355.1 uncultured Planctomycetaceae bacterium
GATGCGGATCATGTGCTCGCCAAGCTACGCTTGGCCTAATTTGCAAAAGCTCAGTAAGAATATCAGTTCGCATACCAAGAGCCCAGCCAGGACGGGCCTTCGACGTTGATCATCTATCACTGCCCCTTCTGTGGTGGTGCTGCACCGGAGTCAAAGCGCTCACTTCTGTTCGCCGTCATCCCCAAATCGGAGGAGGAACGACTGCACGAGATACTCGCCCCCATCGAGACCGTTGGTCAGGCCATGGCAATACTCGGACCGCCAGACTTCGACGGCCATATCAAAGTCCGAGATCCAGAGCGCGACAACAAACCGTTTTCCCTTGAGTACCACCGAGAGATTCGCTATGAGAAGCTGTCCGACTTGGCTAATATATCGATTACCGAGCGACCGGACGGCAGAGTGTTTTGGCAGCTTCAAGGCAAGTACATTGGGAAGTGACCCCCCATTTCCGATAGCCTCATGTTTCCAGCAAGAAGCCGCCGCCACTGCGCCGGGCCCGCTGGAATCTACGACCGATCACGGCTTCGACGATTTCGTTTTGCTCCGAAGACACCATCCGGCTCGCCTGGATGGTAAACACGATTGATGGCTAACGGGAAGCCAATCGGGAGCGGCCGGACGAATGAGCGATTGACTACCAACACGACTTCAGACTGCTACTGAAACCACGCAAGTCCATTCAGCATCTCAAGGACCCCAACATGAGCGACTCCCCCGAAATTCCTGCTGTGACCATGACCAGCACCAAGAAAGAAATGCTCCAGGCCTACGAGCGGCTGCTGAAGCAACTGGAGGAGAAGAAAAAGGCGGAAATGAAGCCCGACGAAACGGTCGCCCAGCGCAAGCGGGCCCAGGCAGTCGCTGTGGCCGACGCTGCCTCGTCCGCCGGAATCGCCAATCAGATCGCCTCCCTGAAAACGGAAATCGGCAAGGCACTCAATGAGCTGTCCGACCGGCTGGAGCAGGAGACCGCCAAGTATGTCCAGGTGAAGCTGGCCGTCGAATCTGCCGAGTCGGAACTGCGCGAAATCTACGACATCGAGAAGGCCGCCGCCAGCCTTGCAGCCCTGCTCGAGGCGCACAAGTTGGAGAAGCAGGAGTTCGAGGCGGAAATGGCCGCCGAGCGTGAGAAGCTCGACTCAGAGATCTCCATCCATCGCGAGGCTTTCGATTATGAAGTGAAGACCCAGCGCGACGAGTGGAAGAAGGAAAAAGCGGAGTACCAGGCTTCCGTCAAAGAGCAGGAGGAAACGGAAAAGAAACGCCGCCAGCGCGACCAGGAGGAATGGAAGTACCAGTTTGATCGCGAGCGCCAGGCGGCCGAGGAGAAACGCCAGCACGAGTTGGCGCGTCTCGACCGTGAGATCCAGTTGAAGCAGGAACATCTGGAAAAGGTCCTTGCCGACCGCGAGCTGGCTTTGGCTGCCGCCGAAGCGGAATTGCAGTCCCTGCGCGCCCGTGCCGAACAGTTCCCTGGCGAGTTGGAGCAGGCCGTTTCCCGCGCCGTCGCGGAGACCACCGCCCGACTGGAGCGGGAACGCAAGTACGCCACCGACCTGCTGCAGAAGGAATCGGCCGGAGAACGCAATGTGCTCGTCTCCCGCATCGAATCCATGGAGCAGACCATCGAGAAGCAGGCCGAACAGATCGCCAAACTGTCCCGGCAACTCGAACACTCCTACGGCCAGATCCAGGACATCGCCGTCAAGGCCATCGAAGGGCCGTCAACCTCTCGCTCCGGTAGCCAGGCCACAGGCCTCTCGTTGCCCACTCGCATGCCCGGTGGTTTGCAGAACGAATAGGACTGAGCGGGAAGAAGGGGGCGACGATAGCTGGCAGTCTGCACCGAGGTTCCTGGCGTGGTGGTACGGACATGACGGGGCGTAGACAATGGTGAGCATGCGGCGGAATAATTCTGAGGGGAAACCAAGCTCAGAAGAGCGAGTCCGTTCTATTTTTCGCTCCAGACTGCTGACCTGGTCGGGGATTCTGTTGTTTCTGATTGCAGCAGGCGGCATGTTTGTTTACCGCTTGAGAGAAGACGGGCGCAAGGCAACGTGCCGAAACAACCTCCAGCAGATTGGATTGGCTCTGCGCGCGTATCATCAAGCTTATGGGAGTTTTCCGAGTGCCTATCTGTGTGACAAGGCCGGAAAGCCTGTGAATAGTTGGCGAACGCTGGTAGTGTCAGGTTTCTGGTACATTCTTCGTCCTGGCCCGCAGAATTCTGTAAACGAGCCAGGATACGATTACGAGGAACCCTGGAACGGGCCAAATAATGCAGGACATGGGTACGGGGGAGTAGACAAGGCAAGAGCCTGGCCATTTCAATGTCCGTCTGTTGCCGGCAGCGAGGAACCGGCGATTACGAACTACGTTGCGGTGGTTGGGCCGAATACGATGTGGCCGGGCTTTGAGCCGGCGAAACAGGCTGCCGATGGCTCCGACCGAGAAAAGATACTCGTAATCGAGGTCATCCACTCGGACATTCTTTGGATAGAGCCACGGGACTTGACGCTGGAGCAGGCGTTGGACACCATTCAGCCCAGGAAGGGCATTGGCATCGGCAGTCGGCACAGGGGCGGGATTCATTACGTGACGGTTGGCGGTGCCGTGCGAACGCTGGACCGAAACATCGACCGTGAGTCGTTGCGAATGTTGCTGGTCAGAGAGGGGTTGGGATCGGGAGACGGTTTCGGGTCAGATCGCCGATAGATGTCGGGCAATTCGGGAGCCGCGGAGGGGCGGACGATACTCCATGCGGTTTTTCGAGCACTGCTGATTCTAAGACACTGCCAACAAGTAGGCAGTGGCACACCGGCACCGCCGGTAAGGCTGGATCACGTTTTCATCTGTCGGACGAGGTCGCCGCTGTCGAAGATCTCCCAGGCCTCGGCCAGTTTGCCGTTTTCGATGCGGAAGGTGCTGATGGCGGGGCAGATGATCGCATTGCCCTTGGCGGGAACATCGCCGAAAGGGCCGGTGTGACGGGCGTGGAGGGCGAAGTGGCAATCGACCCTGTCCCCCTCAGCCAACAGCCGCTCGATGCGAATCTCCATGTTGCTGAAAAAGCTCGGCGCGATCTGGCCGAAGAATTTCCGCACGCACTCGGGACCGGCAGGAAGCCCGGGCGGAAAGTGGTGATCGACAAACCCATCGGCAACGATGTTTTCGATTCCCGCCAAGTCGCCCATGACGATTTCGTAGTAACGGCGAACGAGCTGCTTGTTTGCTTCCGACATGGCAATGGCTCCATTTTCCAGGGCTGGCAATGCCGGGCATTCTATGTCGTGGGGTGCGGGTATGCAATCGGCGTGCTCTGAGTGGGTGTCGAGAGGAGGCGATGACAAGTCACGCGCAGACCCAAGGGTGCGGTTCCTCAGACCTCGTCGACCACGACGAGCTTTCCGGCCGCACGGAGGCGTTCGGCGAGGAGGGGGATCATCTTGTGGCGGTTGAGGATCCCACGCTGGCGGAAGGCGATATCTTCGGTGGCGGTGTTGTGGGCGGTGCCGAGGGTGACGTTGACCCGGTCGGCCACGCTCAGGAGCGAGCAGAGTTCCGTCACGCCGCTCTCTTCCTTGAAGGTGCCGATGTCTTCGTCGAGAAGATTGAAGACCTGGTTGAGCGTGACGGCTCCTTCGGTCACCAGGTCGATGCCGTCGATGCCGTAGCGGGGTGGAGCGATCAGGGATTGGGGCGCTCGTTCCATGCGGACGGTCTTGCCGAGATGCCGGGCGACGAGTTCGGCCGTCTTGCCGCCGCAAACGACCTTGAACCCGTCGGCCTGCAAGAAGCGGGCCACAACCTGGTCGTCGGTCTCGCGATCGGCGGGGGGGCCGGTAAGGAGATTGACGACGATGCCCGATCGGCAACGGGCCAGGGCAACCGTGCAGTCGTCGCCACCGCGGACCCAGAGCCGCCGCGCCTCGCGGTGGACATAGTCGGGAATTTCGCGATGGGGCACGCCCTGCCGGAGGCAGTTGCTGATGTAGCTCATCACTCCGCCCGTCTGCCAGCCGTGGGGAAGGGAAGATCCGATCCCGGCCTGGGTGATCCCGTCGCTGATCATGAGCAGCGATTCCGTGGGGTCGAGGGAGCACTCGGCCTCGTCGACGAGCGTACCGGCCAGTTCGAGGGGGCGAGTGATGACCGGTTCGGCCCGGTGGCGCCCGACGACCAGCGGCAACGGGGCCTCGTAGGCGAGCACGGTGGCATTGCCGTCGCCGCGGATCCTCGCGATCGAGAAGGCCGTGTAGGGTTTGCTGATGTCGCGCCATTGCTGCATGGTTTCGACTACGACCTGGACGGCCCGGCGGAGCGAAAATCCCAGCCGGAGGAGTTCGAGCAGCCGCGTGGCGCACATCTGGGCGGGGGTGTGGGCATGGGGACCGGAACCGATTCCGTCGGCGCAGACGAGGGTCGTGCCGGCGACGGTTCGTTCGCAAAGGAACACGTCGCCGCAGAGGCTGCCGGCCCGCTTGGGGCTCTGCCTCAGTTCGGTTTCGACGTGTATGTATCCCGCAACCATTTCTCTCTCACCCTCGATGTGGCGGTCGATTCGTCGTCGTGTTCCTGCTGTTCGGCCAGCAGCATGAGCCGGTCGAGCAAAGCTTCGCCGCGGGCGGTGCTCTCTCCGAGGGCCGAGGCAACCGTTTCGGCCAGGTGCATCTGCTGGTTGAGCAACTCCCGGGCCTGGAGGACGGTCTGGGTCCGCAACTCGTCGAGTTTGCGCTGGCTGCTCTGAGTGTTTGTCACGTTCACGAAGATCCCCACATACTGTTTGTCTTCAGGCAACGGATAGTGAACCTGGTGGCAGACCAGGTCGTATTTCTTGTGGCTGACGGTTCTTTCGACCAGTTGTTCCTGGCCGGTGGCGAGGCGCTCGAACGGCTCGGGGTCCATGAGGTGGGAGATGGGGCGGCCGCAGACGGTTTCGCTGCAATGGAAGTAGCGTCGGAAGGCCGGATTCATGCCGAGAATGTGGAGGTGTTCGTCGAGGATAACGATCCCGTTGGGGCTGGTCTCGATGATCCGGTCGACCCGTTGCTCGGCAAGACGTTTCATGTAGGGCATGCACATTTCGGGCTGGGCCAGTCCGCGGATGACGGCGATCGCCTTGTCGCGGCAGGTCGAGTAGCCGCAGGCGCCGCAGTTGAGCTGGTTCTCTTCGGCCGCCTTGCCGGTCTTGTTGAGCACCTGGCGGATCGCTTCTTCGCTGATTTCCTGAGCCTCGTTCACGGCCTCCCGTTGGAATACGGTTTCCAGACCGGCCGGGTCGGCAGCAACCGCAGTCTTTTCCTCGGATTGCCGGGCGTAGTCGAGGACCCGCTTGCGGCGGGAGAACATATTCCGGTCGGTCTCCATGGCCGGTCCGTTCACACAGCCGCGGGAACAGAACAGGGGCTCGATCACCAGGGGCTGTGCGGTCTCGTCGAGAGAGCTGAAGGCCTCGCCGATCTCCTGGAACCCACTGACGGGCAGAACGCGAGCGTCGAGGACGTCGGTGGTCCAGCCCATGGTGCGGATGCACCCACCTTCAAGAGGAAAGAGCTGGGCGCTGCCTGCCGGCCTCTCGTCAAAGGTGCTCTCTTCGCACGCGGCCAGGTCGATGTCTTCCGTTTCCAGCCAGCGGCGCAGCTCGGTGAAGGTGAGCACGCAATCAACCGCGCCGCGGTGCTCCGGCCGTTCTGCCTCGGCCTTCTTCGCGATGCAGGGCCCGATGAAGACTACGCTGACCGGATCGCCGAGCGTGCGGCGGATGTGATGGGCGTGGGCGAGCATGGGGGAGACGACCGGCACGAGCGTGTCGACCAGTTGGGGCCGGTAGCGCTCGACGTAGGAGACAACGGCCGGGCAGGCGGTGCAGACATGGCTGCGGTTCGACTTGTGGTGAACGATCTCGGCGGTCGCCCGGGCCACGTGCGCTGCGCCAATGGCGGTCTCGCCCACGTAGGCGAATCCAAGCCGGCGCAAGGCGGCCACCAACCGGCCGTGCTGCCAGGCGGGAAAAGCGGCGGCGAAGGAAGGCGCCAGACTGGCGGCCGATCGTGGACCGGTGCGAACGAGTCGACGGGCGACGTCCACATCGTCGCGAACCGTCTTGGCTCCCTGGGGGCATTCGCGGACGCACGTTCCACAGGCGATGCAGCGTGCCGGTTCCACGTAGGCCTGGCCGTCCTGCATGCGGATCGCCTTGACCGGGCACATTCGCACGCAGCGATAGCAGTCGCGGCACTGGGCCTTGTTGGTGTAGACAACATGCTGATGCGTATCGCCGGTGACCATGGGATGGCCTCCAAATCCGCACTTCGGACTCAACGACTATTGTGTGGGAACCTCGGCCAACTGCTCCTGGATTGCCTGCCAGGCCATTTCCAGATCGCAGTGCGTGATGACTTTTTCACCGACGCGGACACTCGGTCCCCGGTCGCACTTCTCGAAGCAGAAGGTTGCTTCCACGTCGACCTGATCCTGGAGCCCCTCGGTCTGGATGCGGCGGATGAGTCGTTCGAGCAGGGCCTGGGAGCCGCGGACGAAGCAACTTGTGCCCACGCAGACCGACACGCCGAGTTTTGGCGGGCGGTTGACGTCCTGGAAGACGAGGGTCTGGCCGCAGATCCGCCGCCGGCTCTGGTAGCTGGTGTGGAGGAGTTCATGGGCCGTGTGGCCGCCGACTTCGCCCAGTTCGCGCTGGTAGCATTCGGCCACGAGGTGGTTGTCCTGCGACTTGTGCAACTGGAGCATACGGTCGGCCTGGTAGAGTCCCTTGGCACGTTGCGAGCGAACCTCGATATCCTTGGTGACCGGCTGGCCGGCACCGCCGACGCATCCGCCGGGGCAGGCCATCACCTCGATGAGGTCGTACTGGCACTGGCCGGCCCGGACCTCTTCGGCCAATTGGCGGGCATTGGCCAGCCCGTGGACGATGGCCAGACGCAGTTGTGTATCGGCCACGGAGACGGTCGCTTCGCGGCGGCCTTTCTGGCCGCGAACCTCTTCGAACTCGACACGATCGAGCTTTACCCCTTGGACCTTCTCGACCGCACAACGGAGAACGGCCTCGGTGACTCCTCCGGTCGTGCCGAAGATCACACCCGCGCCGGTCTTGAAACCCATGGGCATATCGAGCGATTGCGGTTCGAGGTGTTCGAAGCGAAGCCCGGCTTCCTTGATCATACGGGCGAGTTCCTGGGTCGTGAGAACGTGGTCGACGTCGGGACGGCCGTCGGTGGCGAATTTGGGCAGCTTCGCCTCGTACTTCTTGGCCGTGCAGGGCATGATCGACACAACCACCAGGTTCTCCGGTGCCACATGGAGATGCGCCGGGAGCGTGCGCCGGGCGACGGCCCCGAACATCTGCTGGGGCGACTTGCAGCTCGACAGGTTGGGCAACAGCTCCGGATAGAATTGTTCCGCGAACTTGACCCAGCCGGGGCAGCAGGACGTGAACTGGGGCAGCCGCTCGCCCCGGGCGAAACGGCCAAGAAATTCGTTGGCCTCTTCCAGCACCGTGAGGTCGGCGGAGAAACAGGTGTCGTAGACCTGATCGAAACCGAGGGCCTTCATGGCGGCGGCGATACGGCCGATCTCGATGCTGCCCGGTTTGCCGCCGAACTCCTCGCCGAGGGCAACCCGTACGGCCGGGGCGATCTGGGCAACGACAACTTTCTGGGGATCCTCCAGGGCCCGCCAGACCTCGTCGGTTTCGAACTTGGGCGTGAGGGCCCCGGTCGGGCAGACCGCGGCGCAGAGTCCGCAGTTGACGCATTCGACGTCGCTGAGTTGGTTATTGAACGCGGGAGCGACACAGGCCATGGCCCCGCGATAGGCAAAGTCGATGGCCCCCACGCTCTGCACTTCGCTGCAGGCGCGGACGCAGTCGCCGCAGAGAATGCACTTG
Source organism: uncultured Planctomycetaceae bacterium (assembly GCA_964429355.1). Classification (GTDB taxonomy): domain Bacteria; phylum Planctomycetota; class Planctomycetia; order Pirellulales; family Thermoguttaceae; genus JAAYAY01. The sequence continues at coordinate 7,907 of CAYSCH010000265.1, forward strand.
TTCGGGTCTCGAACGAGGGAGGGGGAAGAGCGGTCGACGGGCATGGGCTTGTGGGTCCGTTTGAAGCGGACTTCCTCGACCCCGAGGCGGTGGGCGAGTCGCTGCAGTTCGCAACTGGCGCTCTTGGCACAGGCCGTGCACTGCTGGTCGTGATTGGCCAGGAGCAGTTCCAGCGAGATCCGCCGCATCTGGCGAATCTCTTCCGAGTGAGTCCGCACAACCATGCCGGGTTCCGGAGCCATGGAGCAACTGGCGACGATCCCGCGGCCTTCGACCTCGACGAGGCAGAGGCGGCAGGCGCCGTAGATGCTCAATTCCGAATGGTAGCAGAACGTGGGAATATCGATCCCGGCCTTCCGAGCGACTTCAAGGATGTTGCGTTCACCCTCGATGGGAATCTGGCACCGGTCGATCGTGATAGTTGGCTGGCTGATCATGATGGGGCCCTACTGGAATAACCTTGTACGAGGCGGAACCTCGCGGCTTCGCAGAGTTCGAAATACGAAGCGCGAAATTCGAAACAAATCCAAATCATGCAGAACAAAGTTTGGGAACTCGATGGGCGGGATTGGCCGAGTTCGCAGGCAAGACACGGATGCAACCCGAGCGCGGGGCAAGCCCACGCGGCCATCTTCAGGACGACTATTTTTCCGCGGATCAAGCAAGGCCGTTTAGACGCCGACGACGGCATCGAAGCGGCAGACCTGGGCGCAAACGCCGCACTTGATGCATTTCTTGGGATCGATCGCGTGGGGCTGTTTCTTCTCGCCGCTGATCGCGCCGACGGGGCATTTCTTGGCGCAGACTGTGCAGCCCTTGCAGCGCTCGGCAAGGATTTCCGGGTTGAGGAGTGCTTTGCAGCGTCCGGCCGGACATCGCTTGTCGAACACGTGGGCCTCGATCTCCTCCTTGAAATGGCGCAGGGTGGCCAAGACCGGGTTGGGGGCCGTCTTGCCCAGGCCGCAGAGGGAACTCTTGCCGACGGCGGTCGCAACCTGCTGGAGCAACTGGAGAGTCCTGGCTTCCCCCCGGCCTTCGATGATATCATCGAGAAGGGCCAGCATTTGCTTGGTGCCTTCGCGGCAGGGCACACACTTGCCGCACGACTCGTTCTGGGTGAACTGCATGAAGAAGCGGGCCATCTGCACCATGCAGGTCTGCCGGTTCATGACCACGAGTCCTCCGGAGCCGACCATGGCGCCGGCCTGGCGAAGGGAGTCGAAGTCGAGGGGCAGGTCGAGGTGCTTTTCGGTCAGGCAACCGCCCGACGGGCCACCGATCTGCACGGCCTTGAAGGCGTCGGGTGACACTTTTCCTGAGTTATCGAGCACACCGCCGCCAATGTCGAAGATGATCTTGCGGAGCGTGACGCCGAACGGAACCTCGATCAGGCCGGTGTTGGCAACATGCCCGGTGAGGGCAAAGGTCTTGGTTCCGGGCGAACCCTCGCTGCCGAGCTCCCGGTACTTCTCCGGCGAGTGGAGCAGGATCAGGGGGACCGAGGCCAGGGTTTCGACGTTGTTGATCACGGTCGGCTTGCCCCACAGACCGCTCTGGGCAGGGAACGGCGGCTTGGGGCGCGGCATGCCCCGTTGGCCTTCGATCGAGGCGATCAGGGCCGTTTCCTCGCCGCAGACGAACGCACCGGCGCCTTCCATCACATGGACGCGGAAAGACCGCCCCGAGCCGAAGAGGTCATCGCCGAGAAGGCCCAGGCGTTCGGCGTCGGCGACCGCCTTGCGGATGCGCTGGACGGCGAGCGGGTATTCCAGGCGAACGTAGACGTAACCTTCGTCGGCACCGATGGCGTGGGCGGCGATCATCATGCCTTCGATCACGGCATGGGGATTGCCTTCCATCACGCTGCGGTCCATGAAGGCCCCGGGGTCTCCTTCGTCGGCGTTGCAGATCACGTACTTCTTGTCGCCGGGCTGGGCGAGAGTCAGTTGCCATTTCCTGCCGGTGGGGAATCCGCCGCCGCCGCGTCCTCGGAGTCCGGCTCGGGCCACGTCGGCACAGACCGCTTCCGGCGTCATCTCGCAGAGAGCCTTGCGGGCAGCCTGGTAGCCGCGGGCATGGATGTATTCGCAAACACTCTCTGGATCGAGCTGGCCGCAGGGCTTGAGGACGGTTCTCTGCTGGAGCTTGTAGAAGGGAATATCGTCGTGGCCGCGATGGGATTGGCCCGACCCGGGCTCCGTGTAGAGCAGCCGGTCGACGATCTCTCCATGCTGAAGGGTCCGTTCCACGATATCGTCGACATCGCCCGGCTGGACCCGCGTGTAGAGGATCCCCTCCGGCTCGATCGTCACGAGTGGCCCCATCTGGCAGAAACCCTGGCAGCCGCTCCGCGACAGGTGGACGTCGTGGGCCCGGTCATCTTTCAGCTCGATGGTCGTGACGGCATCGAGGCCGGCGGCCCGCAGTTTCTCTTTGAGGACGCGATGGACCTGGAGCGAGCCGTTGGCGACGCAGCCGGTACCCGCACAGATGATGATGCGGCGGGCAATCCGCCCAGCCGACCGGCCGTAGTCGGCGGCAACGGTTGAAAGGGAAACCGTCTGGGAAAGGAGTGTTTCGTGGGCTGGGGCCATTACTTAACCTCCTTCGCGAGAATCTGGTCGACGATTGCAAGGGCTTTCTCGGGGGTCACCTGCCCGTGGACTTCGTCGTTGACGACCATTACGGGGGCCAGCCCGCAGGCTCCGAGGCACGAGACGGTTTCGACGGTGAAGAGCATGTCGTCGGTCGTGCTGTGCTGGGAATTCAGGCCGAGGCGGCCGTAAAGCGCTTCGAGAATACCGTGCGACCGTTTCACATGGCAGGCGGTGCCGTCGCAAAGGCGAAAGACGTATTTCCCCTTGGGTTGCAGGGTGAAGTGCGCGTAGAAGGTGGCGACGCCGAAGACCTTCGCCGGAGGAATTCCCAGCGACGTGGCCACGAAGGTCAGCACCTCCTCGGGAAGGTAGCGGTACTCATCCTGCACCTGCTGGAGAATTGGAATCAACTTGGCAGGGCTGCTCTGGTGGCGTTTGAGAATATCGCAGACTTTGGCAAAGTGCCGAATCTGGGCTGGTGTTTCTATGGAATCCGTGGCGGAAGGCATGGACGGGGCTCCTCTCGATGTCCGGTGTCAACGGCTTGTGTCGGGCATTGTTCAATGGGCCGGTGCGGCCTGCGCGCACCTTGAGCGCAGAAACCGCGTGGTGGCGAATAGAGATTGTCGAAACTGTTCCGTTATCTGCTTAGCGCTGCGACTGGAGCTGCCGGGTCAACCGGCTGGAGAGGGCCGCGAGGCTGCTCGACAGTCGCACGTCTTCGACGACGATTGCCGGAGGGACTTCCAGGGTTGCGGGGGTGTAGTTCCAGATCGCCCGAATTCCGGCGAGGATCATGGCGTTGGTTGTCTCCTGGGCAACGGTGGCCGGCACCGTGAGGATGCCGATGAGGATGTGCATCCTCTGGGCCAGGTCGTGGAACGAATCCCAGTCGAGCACGGCCTTGCCGTGAATCGGGGTTCCTATCTTGGCCGGGTTGGTATCGAAGGCGGCGACGATATTGAGTCCGTTATCGCGAAAGCCGTCGTAACCGAGCAGGGCGCTTCCG
>CAYSCH010000265.1:11522-13576 GCA_964429355.1 uncultured Planctomycetaceae bacterium
TCCAACCGAGGAAGGACTCGATGGCGTCGATCAGTTCGGGAACCTGGTAGCCGACTTTGGGGCGACCGACGATTCCGGTGATGGCCAGATCTTTTCGGACCTGAACGGTACCGAATCCGAGGCTCTCGGAGATCTGTGTGCAGGAGACGAATTCGTGCCCATCGGCCCGCAGCTCTCGGAGCAATCGGAGGTAAAGCGGCAATCGTCGCACGCTTGGGATTGGAAAACCTTTCAGGGTATCGGTCGACATACCATGTTTCTCCGGCCTGAACCTTGTCTTGCCTGAATCCCTCGAGACGTCTCGCGCGCGGTCGCGAGCGGAGTTGCCCATCCGCGAGCCGAAGTCATCCTATCCCACACACGCTGTCTTGTACATTTCTTATCGATAACTCAATATCGATAATTTAGTATTTATTAGTCCTGGAGTCAAGTGTTTTCTACAGACGCGATGGCCAGATTCGACCCCCTTGTGCAAGTAGCGTGCTTAACTCCTTTTTGAGTAATTGTTTACGACTTGCTCTCTTCGCCTTGATCGTAAGCTTGCCAAGTGCCAGCACGCTCTTCCGCCGTAAGCCCGCGAATTACGGGAATGGCGACGGGAGATCATCGCTAGCAGTGACAGCGGTTGGCGGGGTTACGATCAAGGCCTGCTCTCTTCGCGCGCTCAGGGATGGTACGGGTGCCGGTTGTGGGAGGTCGATGCCGACGCCTGTCAGATGCCGGTGCCCTGCTGGAAGCCGCGCGAACCGGCTCTTGACGCTATTGTTTAGCTTGTCTAAAATAATCGCATGAGCGAGATTCAGGGAGACAAATTGCGAGGCCACCTGGAGGCGATGGTCCTCTCGGTGCTCGAGCGTGGTGACGCCCACGGGCTGGAGATCATCCGTCGTCTGGAAGGGGCTGGTTGCGGACTGTTGCAGCTCAAGGAAGGCTCTCTCTATCCGGCCCTCTATCGGCTGGAAGCTGCCGGGAAGGTGGTCGTCGCACGCCAGGAGCAGGAACCGGGGAAACGCGGGGCGCCGCGGAGGATCTATCGGCTCACCCCCAAGGGGAAACGGGGCCTGACGAAAGAACGGGAAGAGTGGGCGGCCTTCGTCCAGGTCGTAGGCTCGATTGTGGGGGTACCGTCATGAACGACCAGGTCTTGAACGAGTTGAAGCAGGTTGTCGAACGGGTGGTGCGGCCCGTCCGCGCGGGCGATCTTCGGAAACTCCGGATGCGGGAGGAGCTGCTCGACCATCTGACGGCGATCTACGAAGAGGAGCTCCAGCGACTGGAAGAGTCGGCGGCGCTCGCACGGGCCAGGGAGCGGTTTGGTGATCCCAGCCAGTTGACCGATGAGCTTCGAGGGTCGGTTTCGGGACTGGAGCACTTCCGCTATTTGCTGGATCGGTATCGTTATCGCCCGGGGGAGCCGCTGCTGGGTTTCGCCTTGCGGCATCTGCTGCTCAGTCTTGGTGTCACAGTCGCCATGCTCCTGCTCGTGCTGCCAGTGACCTGGTTTCGGGGGCGGTTCGGCGATATGGGGATCATTCTGCACGTGTGTTGCGTGATGGGGCTATTTTGCGCAATTTTCTCCTGTGCCGTCACCTTTCTTGCCGAACAGATGGGTCAGATCCTTTGCGGCCGAGAGTCGCGGGCTCTCTCGCGAGCGATCCTTGGTTACAGCCTCGCGTCGCTCCTGGTGTTCCCTCTGGTAACCGCTTTCACTTACGGGGGGATGATGTTGAGCGTGGAGTCGACCTTGAGGGGATTCGTGCTCGGCTCAATGGCGGCGCCGGCTGCCCCCGTGTTCTTCTTGCTTCTGGGGCGGACGATGAAGGGCCAGATTTCTCGCGAGAACGAGTGGTCGGGGATCCAGATCCACGAGTAGGGACAGCACCTTCGAGCGGCGAGGGACCAGCCAGGCCGGGTTTTTCGGCGTTCACACAACCGGCAGGCACTCCATTGCGCGAGACGGCAGATTCAGAGAGTCGCCATCTTCCGCTACTTTCTCAAGGGGTGCTCGTATAAAATGATGTTCTGCAAATTGCCGTTTCGTGTTATGATCCGCA
>CAYSCH010000266.1:0-11167 GCA_964429355.1 uncultured Planctomycetaceae bacterium
GGGCGGGGTCTTTGTTGAGGGAAAGCGGCGACGAGTCGCCGCAGTCCATAAGGGGCTCATCACGGCGGAGCGTGATGGTTAGTATGGGCCGGCTAAAGCCGGGACTCCAGCAAAATGGACTTCAACAAGATGGGCTCCAGCTATGCCAGGATTTCCAGGGGGTCGAACTTTTCGCCGAGGACGGTCTGGCTGTCGATTCCGAGCCAGTGGTCGAGGAGCGTGGCGTAGACGCGGCGGAAATCGGTGTGGTGTTTGGGGCCGCCATTTTCCGTTTCGGTCATGCTGGGGTGCTGGCCGATCAGCCCCGGGCGGATGCGGCCGCCGACAACGAGCATGGGTGCGGCGGAGCCGTGGTCGGTGCCGCGGCGTCCGTTCTCCTTGATCGTGCGGCCGAATTCGGAATACGTGACGAGCACGACGCGGTCGAGCAATCCGCGCCCCTGGAGGTCATCGACGAAGGCAGCCACGGCCTGGGAGAGCTGATGGAGCAGGGCGGCGTGGTTGTCTTTCTGGCCGGCGTGATTGTCGAACCCGCCGATATCACCGCCGCCGCTGGCGTCGGTACTGAAGACGCGGACGCCCACGTGGGCCTCGATCAGTTGGGCGACGACCCTGAGGTCGGCCCCGGTGGGTGTATTGGGGTATTCGCGACGCTGGCCGGAACGGATGACTTTGTCGACCGCGGCAGCATGGGCCTGAGCGGTTTGCCTGCGGCGAGCGATCTCCTGGAGGAGCGGAGACGCATCCTGGGGGACGGCGCCGGCCGTTTCGCTCAGCGACTCGGCGGGTCGGAGCCGCCAGTCTTCGATCGAGCGGATCGCGGGCACAATAGTCGTGGCGGCGTTCATAGTGAGCGGACGGGGAATCAGGCCCACCCATGCTCCGGGCACAGAGGCCTGCTGGCCGACCGCATCGGCGGCGCGGCCCAACCAGCCGGTCTGGCAGACCTCGGCATCGAGCCGGCCGGTTTGCCAGATCCGCATCGATTCGGGATGTCCGCCCTGCGGGTTGGGGTAGCCGACGCCTTGAACGATGGCCAGATGGCCGTCGTCGAGGAGCCGCTTCATATCCGGCATCTTGGGATGCAATCCCAGGTCGGAGCCGATCTGGATCACATCTTGTTTGGTCATTCGCAGGGTGGGTCGGAGGCGGCCGTACTGGTCGTTGTCGTAGGGCACGACGGTGTTGAGCCCGTCATTTCCGCCGCCGAGTTGAACGACGACGAGAACTCGATCGGCGTCGGGAGTCGGGTCGGCGGCTGCGGCCCGCTGGAACAAGGCCGGGGCAGCGGAGCCGAGGGAGAAAACGGCCGGTGCGCCGAGGGCAGCCTTCAGGAAATCCCGTCGTGAAGTGGGCATGATTTGTTTCTCCGATTGGGAATGCTGTCCTGCATGGGTTACGCGCGTGGGCGACGTGCCGGCGCCTTCGGCTGGGCGTTAAACGGGTTTGGGAATAGGGTGAAAGCGAGTGATGATTCCGGTCGCACCCGGCAGGAGCGACCCACCGGGAGGCCACTGCGGTTGAAGGATTAGTGATTTACGCTAACTGGTATTCTGGCAGACAGGCGACTCTGCGTGCTGCGTCTTCAAATCCTTTCAGGTTACCGAGGACATCGTCGGCGACGTCGGATTGGAGCAGGAGGCCGGCAAAGAGCCGGCAGGCGGCAGCGGGATCCTGTTTCCCATGTCTTTGCGCGAAGCCTGCCGCATCGAGGCGATACTTGTTGTCGCCGGGCTGTTGCAGGAGTTCCCAGGCCAGGTTATTTCGTCCTACGATGGTTACATCGTTCAGCCAGCCCAGGCCGTCGGGCCAGCCGGCCGAGGTGGGGGGATTGTAGAGGCTCTGGCCGAGGCCGGCGAGGCTGAGGACGAGCCGTTCGGTGCCTGCCCGGCCTTCCAGGGCTCGCACGAGTCCAACGGCAAATTCGACCGGCGACTTCACCCGGCAGCGATAGGCGGCCGGCGAGAAGAACACATTCGAGCGGAGGATGGTTTCGACCGTGGCCAACACGTTGCCGCTGGTGGCAAAGGAGTCGACGATCGGATCGAGCAAGGCCTCGCCTGGCTGATCGACTTCGGACACGAACTGCCGGAAGAACCTGGCTACGATTCGGCGCGACGTGGCGCGCTGGTCGGCGATCAGATCGAGTGCGGCCTCGGCGGTGAAGTTGCCTTTTTTGCCAAAGATCTGTTTTTCGCCCTCGTCGAATTCGCGGTCGTAGAATTCGCGGCTGGTGCGGTTGACAAACCAGCCGGTGAAGGCCTGGGCCGTTGCGGCGACATCGCTCTGGGAGAAGTTGGCTTCGCCGACGGTGAACTGGGCCAGCAACGTACGGGCGAGCATGGTGGGCGGGGTGGCCTTGCGGCACTTCTCGGCGTTGAGGCAGACGAGCATGGCCGGGTCGAGCATGACGGCCTTGAGGAGCGGCCGGAATTCGCCCAGGGCGTGCTGGCGAAGGAGCTTCACGTGCCGCTCGAGGAGCGGCCCCCGGCCCACTTCGGCCTGGCTGACGGCGAAATGCCCGTGCCAGAAGAGGGTGAGTTTTTCGAGCAGTGGGAAGGGCGTTTCGATCAGTCGCCGGAGCCACCAGGCCCGAAGCGAGTCGACGGAACCTTCCGACGCCTTTTCGTAGTCGGCATACATCTGTTCGAATGCCGCGGGATCGCCGTTGGGGCGAATCAGGCGGTCGATGGTTTTCTGCGGACCGTCGCTGATGGCCTGATCGATTTCAGGCTGGTTCGGTCCGAATCCTGCCCGGCGCAGGAGGTGGGCGGCAAGCCGAGAGTCCCAGGGCCGTTCGGCGTCGGGCTGGTAGGGTGCCCAGGCCCAAGCGGGGTCGCTGTTGGCACGGGTCATAGCTTCCGAGGAAAGGGTCATGGTCAAGCGCCTATGGATAGGAGTCGGAGGGGGACGGTCCCATTTTCTCTGCGTTGCATGAAAATTGGGACCGTCCCCGGGTCAAGGTCCGGTACGACGCCCAGGGCCTACGGCTACTTGGCGGCGAGTTTCAACTCGACGACAAAACGTGCCTGGGTGGCACCGGACTGGTTGCGGATTTCGAACTTCGTCTGGCCAAGATGGCTGACAACCGCCAGGAGCGTATCGATGGCCGTCTCGGCCTGGTCCCGCGAGTTGCCTTCCTCCATCATGTTGTTGCGAACGAGGGCGTCGCGATTGACCTGGAGAATGGTTGCGAGGTTTGTGCCGTCGACTTCGGCAAGGCTATGCACCTGCTGCATGCCGGCCAGAGTCTCCGAAGTCTCGTTCTTCAGCGCGTCGATCAGGTCGCGAGCGAGCCCCTCGGTGGAACTGAGGATCAGGTAGCCGTCGGGCATGGCCAAGGCCGGGTTGAAATTGAAGCGGACGTCGGCGTCGGACCGTTCCTCAACCTTGGGCGGGGCGAAGCGGGCAACAGTGAAGGGGGTGTCGCCGTGCTTGGGCCGGTCGATGATCAACCCCGGCTCGGCATTCTGGCCACGGGTGAAGTTGACCAGTCCGACGGCCTTCTGCCAGGCTTCTTCCATGACGATCGAGAATTTCTCGGGATCCTTCATCCGCAGGATCGCTGCGAAAGCGGGGATCTGGGTCTTGGGAGTGCCGATTTTTTCGTCGTATTTCTGTTGGGCGACGAGCAGGCGGATCTCGGGGCCGGTCTCGGCCAGAACCTCATCGGTCAGGTCGCGGCCGGAGAAGAAGATGCCCATCATGTTTTCGAAGAAGATCAGGCCGCCGGTTCGCTCGGGGAACAGGTCGTCCTTGGCCGCATAGAAACTGTGCATGTCGCGGTAGAAGCTGAATCCGGCGAGGAACCCGGGCACCTTGGGGTTGGGCAGGACACCGCCGGTCTCACCGGTTTGGGCGAAGGCGACGGAGCTTTTTTCGGCATCGACTTTGCCGTCACTCATGGCGGCGAGCGAGAGGGTATCGCCGTCGACATCGAGAGCGAGGGTAAGCACGTTGGCCGCCCGCATGGAATCGGCCACACCGGCCAGGAGCAGGCTGCCGACGGGGTTGCCGAAATTATCGAGTCCCTTCTGGACGTCGGGCACCTGCTTGAGGACGGCCATATTGACCATCAGGAAGGCATCGGCATTCGGTCCGGCGGCTGCTTTGGCGGCCTTGTATTCGGCCTGATCGGCGAGGGTGGCACCGCCGTCTTCACGCAGGTCGACCACGGACTTGAGCCGGTCCCCGCTACTGGCCATGATGAGCCGGCTGCCGATGACGGCGTGGGCTTCTTTCTTGCCGAAGGCCCAGCCGGTGACACCGCGATACTCTCGGGAACTGACGGCTTGTTCATCGCCTCGTTTGGCGGCCTCGCCCTGGGCGGCCATGGTGGCGAACTGGCGAAGCTTCTCGAGCAGGGCGGCATCCTGGCTGTCGACGATGAGCAGAAGGGACTGGTCGGGATAGGCGGCCAGGGTTGCGCCGCCGCCGAGCAGTGTTCGGGCGGCGGTTTTCCAGTCCGTTCCGAGGTGTGCCTCAAGGAGGCCCAGGATCTGTTTCACCTGGGCCAGGCCGTTGGGTTGTTTCTGCTGCTGCAGGACAGGCACGGCGGCAACGGTCGCAATCATGTTGTCACCGAGTGCCAGGTCGAGCAGGTCGCCGGCCCCGCAGATTTCGATGGCCGCCAGCGCCCCTGCGGGCATCCACTGGCTGGCGGGGGGCATGTCTTCGGCTGCGGCGAGATTGCCGGTAAGCATGGCTGCCACAAGGAGGGCGGCCCCGATCGATCGAAGGAATTGCATTGCTGAACTCCCCATCCAAGAAAAGGTGGTAGCTGTCGAATTACCTCGTGGAGCGTGAGATGCGGCTCGCCCCGGAAGCCGACCGCGCAGCACGAAACGCTTCTTTCCAATCACGTCAGAACCTCAAGCCTGTGCAACTTGACGCCAAGATTAGGGACGGCCAGAGGGACCCCAAGGCCGTCTGCAGGCCGAGCAGCCGCCGTGCTGCGGGGGGAGTCTGGTCGAGGGCTAAGAAGCCGAGGCAAAACGTCCGCCTTTGCCGCGCCCATGGACAGGCACAATCGGTGGTTCTGTCAGCGGCTCCCATAGTATGCCGACTAGATTGTACTTCGTCCGAGAAGTAAGAATCTTGGGGATTGAAGGGGAAAAATCTGAAAATAAACGGGGCTGCCGTGCCCCAAAGGTCGTCCACCGCAGCTGGCCGGCGTATTTCGCCACCTTGCCCCCGCATCAGACGGGTATAGAATTCGGATTCAAACACGGCCTTGCTGCATCTGAGGAGACCCATGGCAACGGGCGAAGAGGAAATCTATCAAGAGCACGTTCTCGACCACTACGAGGACCCCTACCATCGCGGGCACGCCCCACACTGCACCCATCGCCACGAAGACGACAACCCGCTCTGCGGCGATACCGTGTCGATCGAACTGGAGATCGACCAGCAGGGGCGGTTGCGGGAGGCCTACTTCGACGGCGACGGCTGCTGCATCAGTCAGGCTTCCGCCTCCATGCTGATCGAGAAGTTTGACGGCAAGTCGGTCGACGAGGTCCGCCGCTTCGAGGCCGAAGACATGCTCGAACTATTTGGGGCCAAGCTGACACCCAACCGGCAGAAATGCTGCCTCCTTCCCTGGCGAGTGCTGCAATCGGCGGTCTTCTCACCGGTGGACAAGGCCGACGGCAACGACGCGGGCCAGACCGAAGGAGGCCGACCATGACCGCCAGCACCTGCCAGCTCGATACGGAGAAGATCCGGGCCGATTTCCCGATTCTCTCGACCACGCTCTATGACGGCGTGCCGCTGACGTACCTCGACAACGCGGCGACCACCCAGCGCCCGCGCCAGGTGATCGAGGCGATCGTCGACACCTACGAGCACCACTATGCCAACGTGCATCGCGGAATCCACTGGCTTTCGGACCATTCGACGGACCTTTATGAACAAGCCCGCGACAAGGTCCGCGTCTTCATCGGCGCCCGAGCGAGAGAGGAAGTGATCTTCACCACGGGCACGACCGGCGCGATCAACCTGGTGGCTCGAAGCTGGGGCGACGCCAACGTGGGCCCCGGCGACGAGATCCTCGTGACCGAGATGGAACACCACTCCAACCTTGTGCCCTGGCATCAGTTGGCCGAGCGGACCGGTGCGAAGATCGTGTCGGTGCCGGTCACCGACGAGGGCAAGCTCGACCTGGAGGCCATGGACCGGCTGTTGACGGAGAGCACGCGGCTCGTGGCGGTGACGGCGGTATCGAACGTGCTGGGCACGATCAATCCGCTGGAACAGATCATTGCGAAGGCCCATGGGGCTGGGGCGCTTGTGCTGGTCGACGGAGCCCAGAGCGTTCCCCACCGCTGGATCGACGTGGAGGCGCTCGGTGCGGACTTCCTGGCTTTCAGTGGCCACAAGATGATGGGTCCTTCCGGCGTGGGCGTGCTTTGGGGGAAAGAGAGACTTCTGGAGGCCATGCCCCCGTTTCTGGGCGGCGGGAGTATGATCCGCCGGGTCAGGCTCGATGGGTTTGAAGCGGGGGACCTACCCGCCAAGTTCGAGGCGGGCACCCCGGCGATTGTCCCGGCCATTGGATTGGGCGCTGCGATTGACTACCTGAGGGGGATCGGGCTGGAGGCCATTGCGCGCCACGAACACGACTTGACGGTGTATGCGCACCAGGTTCTGGGCGAACTGGGCACGTTGCGATTCCTCGGTCCGCCGCCGGAGGAAAAGTCGGGGATCGTGAGCTTCGTGTTTCAGAACAACCATCCGCACGCCCACGACGTTGCCCAGCTCGTGGACCGCCACGGCGTGGCGATCCGCGCGGGTCATCACTGCGCCATGCCGCTGCACAAGCGTTTCAAGGTGAACGCGAGTGCCCGGGCGAGTTTTTATGTCTACAACACCCGGGAAGAAGTCGACTGCCTGGCCGACGCCCTTCGGCAGGTGCGGGAGGTTTTCGAGCGGCGGCGGATTTGAGGAGACGAAGGCGCTCACCAGGGGCTACCGGCCGTTGCGGATTGCCGCAAGCAGGTGTTCGAGGGAGCCGTCTTTCCGCAGATACACGTTGGCACCGGCGTCGAGCATGGACCGGGCCATGTCGTCTTCTTCGTGCATGGAAAGACCGACGATCCGCGCGTTTGGGAGAAACTCCCGAACGCGCTGGGTAGCTTCGATGCCACTGAGTTCGGGCATGGAAACATCCATGAGGATCACGTCGGGAGACAGCTCTCGGGCGAGTTTGACGGCCGACAGCCCGTCTCCCGCCTCGGCCACGATCTCCAGATCGGGATGTTCCCGCAGGAGGTTGCCCAACCCCTTGCGAAACATGATGTGATCGTCGGCCAGAAGGATGCGGCGGATGGGTTTTGCATTCTCTTGGCCATCGGAAGCCTTGGACGGCTGGTCGGCCTGAGCGGCAGCCGGGCGGGGGCTCTTTTTTGCCAGGCCGCCGGGCACGGTGAGTTGAATCCGGGTTCCCCGGTTGACCGAGGAATCGATCTCCAGTCGGCCCCCCGCCAGTTCCAACCGCTCGCGGATGCTGAACAGTCCGAAGCCGGACTCGCGGGTGGGCGATTCGTTCGGTTTGGGCGTCATTCCGACGCCTTGGTCTTCGACAACGATCTGGAGATCCCCGCCGTCGGTGGCCAATATTCGTACGGAAGCCTCGGACGTCCCTCCGTGTTTGACCACGTTGAAAAGCAGCTCGCGGACGGCGCCAAACAGAAAGATCCGCAGGTCTTCGGTGGCCGGTTCGATCCCGGTTTCGGCCTCGAGCTGAACGACGAACCCGTGTTTTTCCTTCATTTGACGGGCCAGCCAATCCATGGCGGCAGTGAATCCGGCGTCGTAGAGCACCGGCGGGCTGAGTTCGACCGTGAGCGAGCGTGACACGCCGATCGACTCGTCGAGCAGCTCATCGACCCTCACGAGCCGGTCGCGATGCTCGGGATTCTCGATCCGCTTCTTCAGAAGCCCCACCTTGAGCTTGGCAGCCACAAGGAGCTGCTGCAAATGGTCGTGCAACACCTGGGCCAGCCGTCTGCGTTCGCGTTGTTCGGCGAGAGTCAACTCGGAGGCCAGCGCCCGCAATTGGGCCGCCCGGTGCTCAGCAACCAGTGTTCGTTCGGCAACTCGCTGTTCCAGGGTCTCGTTAATATCCCGCAGGCGCTGCTCGCTCTCGCGCATGTTGCGAAAGAGAACCGAGTACGGATGGGTCAGGCCGACTTCCACGAAGGCCACATAGATCGTGTAGGAGGCCACCATTTTGAGGCAATGTCCGATGAGGTTCGCTGGGCCGGTCACATCCTGGTAGAACGTGAAGACCAGCTCCGACGCGATCGTCAGCAGGATCGTGATCGAGAGTAGTTGCAGTACCCGGTGGTCGAGATGCTGTCGCCGCTGGTAGAGCAAGACCAGCGAGACGAACAGCAGGCCGGAGACCAGGTACTCGCTACGGATCTTGAACAGGGTGAGCCCGTGCCCCTCGATGAAACAGTCGGGGAACACCTGCCAGTAGAAGACCGATGCCAGCAGCAAGGCGGTGACCACTGCATAGACGCCAAGGACCAACCGGGTGTCGAAGCGGGTTCGCAGGAGCAGGGGAGCAGCGAGAAAGGAACCCGCCTGCACGAAGCGTCCGGCGATCCAGAGTTGCGTTGCCAGGTTGGCGCCCCCTTGGTCGAAGACGCCCATCCCTTCATAGGCCAGCGCGTGCAGCAGATCGATCAACCCGACAAACAGGGATCCGATGCCCACGAACAGGAAGCAGCCATTATCGAGAAAGTGCCGCGCGTTCCAGAAGATCGTGAACACTCCAAACGCGACGACGACGCTGAAGAATTCGACGAACCAGTGGAAGAGGAGATAGTTGTGGAGACGTGCCAGGAGAACGGTTGTCAGCAGGACCGTGAGGATCGCCGCCGACGTACCCCAGTTGGGCAAGCTCCTTTTTCCACCCGTCGATTTCATGCAGCCCGTCCTGTGAATCCGTGACTCTTCTGGCCTGTCAAGCTTGTGGAAACATCGGCATCGGCGGAGGAGGGGAAGGACCTATGGCAGCGTTTCCCCGGTCCAATCAGTTTCTGCCCAGCGTGGCAGCCGGGGCTCCCGTCGCACCAGGTTCGTGAACGTTGGCGAGAATCTCCGGTGTCCGCCATTCTGCGGCGCCCTCCCAGCATATCCCAGGCCTCCCTGGGCGGCAGCCCGAATATCGGGCGGAGCCGGTTGATGTTGATTCGAAGGAGGCCAGATCGTGGGCTCCGCATTCAGGAAAAGGGCACCGATCCCTTTGACTTAACTTGTTCTCCAGAAACGAGTAATGACAAGTGTTCTCTCGCCGGCCGATCGGCCGCGATGTTGCCGGCTAGGAATTTTCCCTATGGATGGTCGGGGATTATCCCCGCACGACAGGGTCGCAATTCCTGATTTGCGCTGTCTGAGTCAGACCATAGAATCGGCCACTCGATGACGATTTTGAGAGACACCAAATCCAAGGCAACCCCATTAAGCCGCACTCCACTATGCCACTGCATCCCCACCCCGTGCTATTTGCCAGCGGTTGGTCTCCAGGAGCACACCAGATGGTGGAATCGATCGCCGGGAAAACCGATCGTCCCAGTTCGGAGACAGCCGCGGCGGTTCAGGCCAGTTTGAGCAATTCCCCGTCGCTAGCCGGGAACCACATACGCTGCGAGGTGGCCGACGACCGAATCGTGCTCTGCGGTTACGTGGCGACCTACTCGATGAAGCACATGGCTCGGGTTCTGGCCGAGAGTGTTTCCGGCGATAGTCGCATCGAGGATCGCCTGGACGTGATCCCCTTTCCACCGAAATGGAACCAGAACGCCAGCAGAAACAGTACCTGACATCCGCAGCGGGAAATGAGGAAACGACCATGATCACGGCAATCTGCGAACCCGATATTCGACGACCATCTTGTGTGCCCCGAGTTAAGCCGGACCGACATATCCTGGCCTATTCGGCCCGGGAAGACCAGTTTCCGGCAGTTCCGGCCACGAATTCGGAGGAGTTGTCGCTGTTGACGGTGGAACAATTGGCGGAACGGCTGAACGTCTCGACGAAGACGATCTCGCGCTGGCGGAATCAGGGGCTGGTAGCCCGTTCGTTTTCTCGCGACGGGCGTCACCGGGTCGGGTTCTCCCATCAGGACGTGGCTCGCTTCATTGCGGAGAATCCCTCTCGCATCACCCGGGGAGCCCAGTTCTCTCAACTCAGCGAGGCGGAAAGGGCATCGATCATCCGCCGGGCCAGGCACCTCGCCGGTGACGGTGGACGTCCGGCGACGGTGGCGAAGACGCTTGCCAACGAAACCGGCCGCAGCATCGAGACGATTCGGTACACACTGAAGAACTACGATCGCCGCAACCCGGACAGCCCGGTCTTCCCCCACGGCTACGGCCCTCTCTCGCTGGACACCAAGCGGAAGATTTACCGCCGAAGCTCCCGGGGAGAAGCGTGCGAGGTTCTTGCCCGCAGATTCCACCGGCCCAAGACGGTGATCTCCCGCGTGATCCGCGAGATGCGGGCCCAGCGGATCATGGACCTTCCGCTCGACTACATCCCGAACGCAGAGTTTGAACGGGTCCGTACGCACCGCCAGGAGCTGGCGATACTCGCCGAGCCGCCCGTTTCGGAGAGCAGAGCATCGCTGCCCCGCGTTCCCTCGGGGTTGCCGTCGTATCTGCAGAGCCTTTACGAGGTGCCGCTTCTCAGCCGCGAACAGGAAGCTCACCTCTTCCGTCGCATGAACTACCTCAAGTACAAAGCGGCTCGGATGCGCGACGAACTGAATCTGAATCACCCGAAGATCCGTGTCATGGATCGGATCGAGAAGCTCTATTCGGAGGTCGTGGCCACGAAGAACCAGATCATCCGCGCCAACCTGCGTCTGGTAGTCTCGATTGCCAAGCGGCACGTGCAGCAGAACGGCACCCTGTTTGAATTGATCAGCGACGGCAATATCTCGTTGATCCGAGCGGTGGAGAAATTCGACTTTGCCCTGGGCAACAAGTTCAGCACCTACGCCACGTGGGCTATCATGAAGAACTTCGCCCGATCGATTCCCGGCGAGCGGGTGCAACTGGACCGATTCCGCACCGGCCATGAAGAGCTGTTCGGAGCGACCTCGGACGAACGCACGGATGCGGTGGACCCATTCGAAATCCGTCACGGCCGTATTGTC
>CAYSCH010000266.1:11177-13537 GCA_964429355.1 uncultured Planctomycetaceae bacterium
CGCACGGATGCGGTGGAGCTTGAAACGGCCCAGACGCGGCGGGAAGCCGAAGTGGAGAAGATCCTCCGGCATCTGGATCAGCGCGAGCGGGAGATTGTGGCACGTCGCTTCGGTCTGGACCGCGACCTTGAACCGCGGACTCTCAAGGAGATTGGCCAGGAACTGGGAGTGAGCAAGGAGCGCATTCGCCAGATCGAAGCCCGCGCACTTTCCAAGCTCCGCCAGGCGGCCCTGGAAGAGAACATTCACCTGCCGGACTAGATACGAAGGCCCTGAGATTGGCCAGAGCAGGGCGAGAGCCGGTTTCTGGGGGCCGGCTCTCCAATGAAAAGCGACGTGTTGCCGCCTTGGCAACAGAATCGATACAACTTCATCGGCAAGTCGAAGCGGGACCCGCAGGAAGCGCCGTCCCGCTTTGCGTTTCTTGTCTATCGCTCGTTGAGGCAGACGTCGAGCCTTGGCGGATTGTGGTGGTACGGCTTGGCCACGATATCCAGATCGCCGTCGAAATCGCCCGGCAGTCCTGCGTGGATGCCCTGGCCGGTGGCAACCGTCCGTTCCTGAAATTCTCCCTGGCCGTGGCCGTACCCGATGAGCAGGCGGGCCTTGTGGCCAGCCCCGGCGAGTCCATCCTGGCGATGAAGATGTCGTCGCAGCCGTCATTGCGTGCGATTCGAAAAGGGGATTATGATTACGATTCAGGAGTTTGCCACAGTCATGGATATGTCTGGTCGGTGGTTTTGTTAGAGCGGCCGGAAGAAATGAACTGCGTCTTCTGAAAAAACAGGGCGTTGGCGTCATTTCTACCGGCCGCTCTTAGGCTCTCAGACCCTCCCAACATCAGGAGCCCTGTCATGATTTGCCGCGCGGTTGCCTTTCTCCTACTTCTCTCGACAAGCCTGGCCGTCCAGTCCGCCGCCGCCTCCCCACCGGAACCGTTTGGTACGGTACCGAGCCAGCCGCACCTGGATTGGCACGATCTGGAGTACTACGGGTTCATCCACTTCACGATCAACACCTTCACGGATCGGGAGTGGGGTGGCGGCGACGAGTCTCCGGACTTGTTCAACCCGAGCGGGTGCGATCCGGAGCAGTGGGCCCGCGTGGCGGCCGAGTCGGGCATGAAGGGGCTGATCCTGACCGCCAAGCACCACGACGGCTTCTGTCTCTGGCCGAGCCAATACACGGAGCACTCCGTGAAGAACTCACCCTGGAAGGAGGGCAAGGGGGACCTGGTTCGGGAGCTTTCCGAAGCCTGCAAGAGACAGGGGCTGCTCTTCGGCCTCTATCTTTCACCCTGGGACCGGAACCATGCCGACTACGGGCGGCCGGCCTACATCGAGTACTATCGCAACCAGTGGCGCGAGTTGCTCTCGGGTTACGGACCGGTATTCGAAACCTGGTACGACGGCGCCAACGGCGGTTCGGGCTACTACGGCGGTGCGAACGAGACGCGGCGGATCGACAACACGACCTATTACGACTGGCTTCCGACCTGGAAGCTGGTCCGCGATCTCCAGCCGGGCTGTATCCGTTTCAGCGACGGCGGGCCGGACATTCGCTGGGTGGGGAACGAGCAAGGCCTCGGCTACGATCCGAACTGGTGCACGTTCAACCGTGACGGCCGTTGGCCCGGAGTTTCCGAGCAGAAATCGCTCTGGCATGGCGACCAGGGGGGGACCCATTGGGTTCCGGCGGAGGTCGACGTTTCGATCCGTCCGGGCTGGTTCTGGCACGAGTCGCAGAACGAGGAGGTCAAGACGCTCGACCAGCTTCTGGAGATCTACTATGCGAGCGTCGGCCGGGGCTGCAATCTCTTGTTGAACGTACCGCCCGACCGCCGGGGCCTGTTTCACGAGATCGACGTGGAGCGTCTGGGCCAACTTGGCCAGTACATCAAGACGACCTTCGCCACCGATCTGGCGAAGGGGAAGTCGGCCACGGCGGACAGCACCCGCGCGAGTTCGGCTGACTTTGCGGCCGCGAAACTGACTGACGGCGACCGCAGGAGCTACTGGGCGGCAGCCGACGGAGTTCTTCAGGCGAGTCTCGAAATCGACCTGGGCGGCCCGACGACTCTGGACAATATCCGGATCCAGGAGCATATTCCGCTTGGGCAGCGCGTGGCGGCCTTTGAGATCGAGGCAAGAGTGGACGGAGAGTGGAAGGGAATGGCCGAAGGGCAAACGATCGGCCCTCGCCGCATTCTGCGGACGGAGCGGGTGACGGCCGATGCGGTGCGAGTGAAGTTGACGAAATGCCTGGCCCCGCCGGTGATCTCAACGGTGGAGGTGTATTGTTCGCCGGAGAAGTAGCCACAGGGGACGGACACAGGAGACGGGGGACAGGGGGGAGGGGAC
>CAYSCH010000267.1:0-13513 GCA_964429355.1 uncultured Planctomycetaceae bacterium
CCAAGCACCTGCTGGAGGCTGTCGCTCACACCGGTGTCGTCGTAGACGGCAACTCGGATGACACGGGGCGACGGCTGCGCGTCGGCCGCGCCGGTGCGGCTGACGGCAAGGCATGCCAGAAGCCCGATGAGCAAAGGATGACTTCTCACTGGACGCACAGATCGGTCCTGCTTTCCTGTCATGATGAACCTGCTGCAATGATAATTGCAGGGAGAAGGGAGCGTCAAATGTTATGCCGGAGTTAGCGTGGATCGCCTCAAGCAGCAGGCACCGAGCAGCCAGCAGCCAGCGGCGGGCAATGCCCAGAAGTAGACTCAACAGGCAGCCGCCAAGGGACGGGCGATTCCAGCAGGCATTCTTCGGCCGTAGGATATCCCGGAAAGACGGGTTCGAGGTGTGGGTTGTGCCGGCGCAAGACGGTCTGCCGTGCAGAAGGAACGTCTTCGCCGGCATGCCACTCGGTGGAGCCGGACGCTGAACCTGATCGGGACTGTGGTTTCTACTGTCGAATGCCGTTGCCGAAAATCGCCAGATCGCCGACCGGTTGCACCGGTTGGCAGGGTATTGCTGCTTTCGACCGTCTGGGCTATGATGCGGGCGATTTGCCTTTTTGCCGGAAGCGATCGACTTCGGGGTCTGGCTTCCAGTCTTCTGTTCTGTGGCAGTCCGGTGGTGGATACTCGGGACGACCAGTGGCGTTATGTGGGCGCCTTCACAAAATCACGGGGATAAGTGGTCGGTACTGTCGCCGGCCATTCTATAGGACGAAAGGACCAAGACATGAGGGAAATCTGGACATGGCCCATCAATCGCTTGTGATCCGCGGGCAGAAGCGGACAATGTCCGCGGTCCGGAGTGTCTCCGGGCTCCGCCACGCAGAAACCAGGCTCGACACCAGCGCCGCACGGGGCCGTTTTCTTGCCCGAGGATTCACGCTGGTCGAGCTGCTTGTGGTGATTGCGATCATCGGAATTCTGATCGCCCTTCTTCTTCCGGCGGTACAGGCAGCACGGGAGGCCGCAAGACGGGCCCAGTGCTGCAACAATCTTCGGCAACTTGGCATCGCGGCTCACAACTATGTCGACGTACACAGGAAGCTGCCGGTGGGGGTGGTCGGTTGGCCTCTGGCGGTTCCAGCCGGCGGGCAGCCGGGACACACGGCCCTGGCGATGCTGCTGCCCTTTCATGAACAAGGCGCCGTTCATGACCTCTACAACTTCTCTCTCCGCAACACCGACCCCGCGAATCGGCCGGCTACGTCGGTGGGAATTCCCGCCTATCAATGTCCCAGCGACAATGCCGCCGGCCGGACCGCTCTCTTCCGCGCAGGGCCGGAAACGGAACTGGCTCGCTCGAACCTGGTCGTCTGCTTCGGTTCCGATACGTATCTTCGCGAGTCGATGGGGCGAAATATAGCCTTCGACCCGAACCGCCAGGGGGTGGACGTCGAAAACGACGGCGCCTTTCGCCTCGACGGTTCCCGCAGCCTGGCGGATTTCCTTGACGGAACCTCCAGTACGGCGCTGGCCAGCGAGGTTCTCTCGGGAAAAGACGACCGGATCGATCCCGGTGCCGGCGACACGCAGTACGATGTGCGGGGGCTGTGGATGATGCAGATGAGCGGAGCCTCGAACTACACCCACCGAAACGCCCCCAACGCGCCCGTTGGGGATGCTGGTTTTGCTGCCTGGGGGATGAGCTTCTGCGTGGATCAGGACCAGGCCCCATGCGATTTCTCCGTGGGCGGAGACTGGGACGCCTTCCATGCGGCGGCCCGCAGTCGCCATCCGGGCGGAGTCAACGTGCTGTTCGGCGACGGACACATCACCTTCATCGGCGATGGGATCGATCTGCAAACATGGCGCTGCCTCGGAGCGCGGGACGACGGCCAGCCCGTCAGCTTGCCCATGTAGGTCCAGTGCGCCGAACCGGCATGTCAGACCGTTCTTCGGAATCACACCGTCGGACTGTCCGAATCCGGGACATCCGCCAGTCTCAGTCCAGGCGAAAGGGGTATCGACCATGAAGTCGGATTTTCGAACCATTCGTGTGCGACCGGCCCGTTGCCGCTTTCTGGGGATGACCGTTCTGGTCCTTCTCCCGCTCTGCCTCGCCGGATGCGGGGGTCAATCGGTCCAGGGGACGGTCACTCTCGACGGACAGCCGCTCCAGGACGGCTACATCGCTTTCCTGCCCGAGAAGAACACAAAAGGCCCGGGGGCGGGGGCTCCCATCCAGGCCGGAAAGTTCGTGATTGGCAAGTCCCATAGGCCGCTCGAAGGAGTCTACCGAGTCGAGATCACCGCCAAGGGCCAGACAGGGCGCAAGACGGTCGACGGCAGCGGCCAGCGGCGCAGTGCCGAGGGGCAGATACTCCCTTCCCGTTACAACAAGGAGAGCACGCTCACCGCCGAGGTCAAACGCAGGCAGGAGAACGAACTGGTGTTCGACCTGACCAGCAAGTAATCGACGCAGTTCCGTAAAGGTCACACCCGACTCTAGAGCAATGCGAGAGCATGATGACGTATTCCAGGCGATCACAGGCAGTCTTCAGCGTGTTCATGGTCCTGCTGACATGCGCGCGTATCGCGGCAGGCGAGCCGGCACTGCCGGCCAACACCGCCCCGGGCTTGATCGGCCACTATCGAAGCACGAAACCAGGCAGCCAAGCGGCGCTGACGCGGATCGACCCCTCGGTCGCCTTCGATTGGACCGACGGCACGCCCGACGCCCGACTTCCTCGCGATGGCTTCAGCGTCACCTGGGAGGGACTCGTCCGTGTCGAATACCCGGGAACCTACCGCTTCCAGGTCGCCGGAAGCAGCCGGGCAAGGGTGTTCCTCGACGGACGCCAGGTGTTTCCGGCTGCGGCTGGAGAATCCCAAGATGCCGTATCGCTGGCCGAAGCCGCCTGTCCGATCCGTGTCTGCTGCGATGTGCCTGCGGATGGAACACAAGTCCGCCTGATGTGGAGCAGCGATTCCTTTCCGGCGGAGGTCGTCAATTCGCGCTATCTCCTGCACCAGGTGCAGGCGGAGGACTCGGTCGCCCGGGATCTGGCATGGCGGCGGGGCCGCCTGCTCGTCCAGCGCTATGGTTGTGGTCGCTGCCACCCGATCCCGGGTATCGACCGATCGGGCCGTCCGGGACTGGCGATGCCGCATGTCCTGGAGATGAAGCCCGAGTGGGTCGCCGCATGGCTGCGGGACCCGCAGGCCGTCAGGCCGGGGACCCGGATGGGATCCCCCGGCGGGACTCCGCAGGAAATGGAGGTGCTCATCTCCAATCTCCTGGCGCTGGTGGAACAACCGCCGGTGCGCGAAAGGATCGATGCCAAGTGGCATTGCGGCGGTCAGCCCGACCCGCTCGACCAGGGTGATGCCGCCCAGGCACTGGTTCCGGAAGGCAGGCAGCGGTTCTACGAATTGGGCTGTTCTGCCTGCCACGCTCCGGAGACTCCCGAGCTGATCGATCCAACTCGCGGACCCAGCCTGGCAGATGTCGGTTCCAAGTGGCCCAGGGCCTACCTGCGACAGCTCATGCTCGACCCGGTGGGCCGGCATCCGACCGGCGGCTGCCCCAGATATGAGCTGGTGGCCGAGGACGTCGACCGGCTCGTTGCCTACATGTCGACCTTTGAACTTCCAAAGTCAGGCGAGACCGACAAGAATTTACCCGCCGTGCCCACGAAAACCGTCCTGAAGCTGTCGCCCGGCCAGATGCTCCTCGACCCAAAAGTGCTGCCCAATGTGAAAGCCCCTTTCCTCGGCAGATCCTGTCACGCCTGCCACTCGCCCGAAGGAACGGTTGTGGAAGGACCGGTTCTGGCCCCGCCCCTGTCCGAATCGGAAAAGGGATGCCTGAGAGCCGATCGCTCGGCGAGTTGGGCGCCCCAATATCATCTGCCGGCGGAGGACCGGGCCGCGGTGATCGAATTCCTGTCCCGTCCCATCCTTGAGCCGTCTCCGGTCGCCTCCTGCGAACTGGCGCGAAGAACCATGGAAGAAAGGCTGAACTGTCTTGGCTGCCATCGCCGCAACGGAGCGGGGGGTGAGGCGTTGGCGGCGACGCTGCCGGCCTGGCTCAGTGCCAACTCCAAGGCGGAACCGGCGGCAACCACGCCCCCCGACCTGAGCGGCGTCGGCAGCCGCCTCCTTCGGCCCTGGATTCTGCAGGTCCTCGACGGAAAGGCCAAGAGCAATCGCCCCTGGCTGACGGTGAAGATGCCCAGCTTTGGACTCAGCGAAGCGGAGCGCGTCGCGATTGCCGACCGGCTGGCCGTGGAGGACTTCATCCCGGACCTGGATCGGATCGCTGACCAGTCGCTCCCTCGGGATCTTCCCGCGGTCGGACCGGAGCTGATCAGCCAGCGCGGTTTCAACTGCGTCAACTGCCACTGCCTCCGAGAAAAAGAGTACACGCCGGGCAAGCCGGGCCCCATTCTCTCCATGGCAACCGGGCGTGTCAGTCGCCAGTGGTATCACCGCTGGCTGTCGGGCCCAAGTCGCATTCTGCCGGACACGCCCATGCCCACCTTCGACAAGCCGGCCCCGTCGATTGCCGGCGGTGACGGTTTCACCCAGCGGGAAATTATCTGGCGGTACCTGATGGAATTCGGCGCGACCGCCAACGGCCGATAGAAGATGCCGCCACCAGGCGAGGCAGCACTGCCCACTCAGCGTACCGCTTGCGGCGCCGGCCACATCCCGGGCATGCCCATGCCGGGCATCATGCCGCTTCCAGGCACGGGGGTGCCCATGGGGAGCTGAGGGTTGAGTGGATCGGTGATGGCTCCCGGTTGGCCCGGCGCCGGCGTGCTGAAGAAGCCGAGGCCTTCGGATTCGTTGACCATGGTCTTCAGTTGTAGATCGACGATCTCCTGCTTGGCCGCCTGGCGCTTGTTGAGGAGTTCCTCAAGCCTGGCCACACGCTGCCTGACCTTGTCGAGATCGGCCTGGCGGCGCTGCATGTCGCTGTCAAAATACTCGCCAAGGAGCTTTCCGAGGGCCTCGGTGGCCTGCTGTTTCTCTTCGGGCGTGGCGGCCTGGCGGAGCTTCCGGGTCTCCTCCCCCAGCCTCTGCTGGAACTGGGGGCCCAATGGGCCCTGGACCACCTCGCCCATCGCTGGACCCATTCCGCCACCCATCATTCCGCCACCCATCGTGCCGCTGCCCATCATTGCAGGCAGTTCAGCTTGCCCCATCATGCCACCCGTCGGGCCCGAAACAGCCTGCACTGCGGGTTGGCGACCAGTGCCCAGCCGCTCGAGGACGATTGTGGGAGTGGCCTCGGATGCGCCAGAGGAGCTGACAACGGCAGGCAAACGGGGGGCGGTACCGGCGGCCGGTGTGGTCCCTGGGACCAAGACACCACCAGGGGGCGACGCGATCATGCTCGACGTGGCTGGGGGACGGAGGCGTGTGCTTGTGGTAGTCGGCAGGGAGGGGCCGGGGGGCACCGGGTAGGTTTCGGTGGCGGCGGGCGCCTGGTCGACCGTATCGACCAATGCACGAGTCGGCACCGCAGTTGCTGCCTCGACGGATGCGGGCGGCGCCTCTTCCACTGTCGCTGGAGCTTGAGTGTCTGGCGGGTTTGTTGGGGCTGGCAACGTCTGGGCCGGGGCACTTGTCGACAGGGGAGGCTCGTCCTGTGCCCGACCCGGCTCGACGTAGTTGACCAGAAGTAGTGCCGCACAAACCAGTCCGGCGATGATGGCGCTGAAAGAGACCGTCTTGCGGAGCATACCAGTTTCCTTTCAAGTTCTGGAGTCGATCATTTGACCATTTCTCGCTCCGCCAAAGAGCGAGCGTGTTTGTTTGCGGAGCAGACAACGGCTAGGGGGCTCGCTCGATCTGGTCGAGCTGCGAGTGCAGGGAGTCCAGCTCGATACTCCAATCCGTGTCGGCGAGGTGAAGATAGGCAGAACACCTCACCTGTTCGATCTCATCCAGCTCGTTTTGTGCTTCGCCCAGCATGGCGGCGTAGGCCGCAAGTTCCTGCCAGGCGGGCGCAAGCGACGGCTGGACGGGCTGGCTGGCTGGGAGGGCTTTGTCTGCCGGTCCTGCCCGTCCGGCCAGCAAAGCAAACGCCAGCGTCAGGGATCCGCAGCCGGCTGCTGCAGTGCTGGCCAAGAGCCACGGGTGTCGGCGGATGAGCCGGCGGCAACGAACAAGCGGACCGCGGCGCTGCGAACGATTGAGTGCCTGAAGGAGGGCCTGGCGGACCAGGGCCGCGGTCGAATAGCGGCGTCCGGGCCGCTTTTCGAGGAGCCGATCGATGATGTCTGAAAGCTCGTCGGGAATGTCCGGATTGACCTGCCAGACCGGCCGGTGGCGATCGTGGCAGACGCGATGGAGCACCCCCATCGCCTGATCGGCCCGGAACGGCGGTCTCCCCGTGGCCATGAAGTAGAGGACCGCGCCAAGACTGAACAGGTCGGTCCGATGGTCAATCGGCTCGCCGCTGGCCTGCTCGGGCGACATGTAGTGGGGTGTGCCGGCCACCACGCCCGTGTGCGTCAGGCTGGCGTCGTCGACCGTACGGGCGAGGCCGAAATCGGTGAGCAGCACCCGTTCAATACCCTCTTCCAGCAGAATGTTCGCCGGCTTGATATCGCGATGGACGACCCCTTGTTCGTGAGCAGCCGCCAGTCCGGCGGCCGCCTGGGCCCCGATACGGAGAATGTCGATCGTCTCCAGCGGGCCCTCCCGATCGACGCGTGTCTGAAGGGACTCGCCGGCCACGTACTGCATGACGAGAAACGGCGAGTGGCCGTCCGACTCGACGTTGTGAATCGCCACGACGTGCTCATGAACGATGGCTGCCGCTGCCTTCGCCTCCCGGGTAAATCGCTGCCGCGCCGCACCGCTGTGGGCCAGGTGCGGAGCGAGGAGCTTGATTGCCACGGGGCGGTTCAATTCCGTGTCAAAACCTTTGAGAACGACGCCCATGCCTCCAGTCCCGATCACCCGTTCGATGTCGTAACGGCCGAGCCGCCCGAGCAGTTCCGGATGACGAGGGGAAGAAAGGCATTCAAGTTGCCGTTCCACTGCCAGTCCCCCGCGATCGTCCTCCCCATTGGGCCCGGTAGAACCAGCGGTGCCGCCGGTTTCGCGAAGGAACTTTCCCGCTTCGGACCAGAGCTGTTCCTCAGCGGCCAGTTCGGTCAGGCGGTCACGGCAATGCGGGCAGGACTCGACGTGGGAAGCCGAGTCGAGGAACTCGCAGCTCTCCTCGTCCCCAAACAGGAGAATCTCGAGGCGAGTGTCGTCGCATGGGTGCTCCCGGCTGGTCATGCTGTCATTCGTCCTTGGAGTCTTCCTGGAATCGCTGCACCGCTTCGCGCAACCGGGCCATCACTCGGCTTCGGGCAATGTAGACGCTGCCGATGGTCATGCCGAGTTCGGCGGCGACCATTTCGATGGGACGCTCCCCCACGGTGGTTTGCCAGAAGGCGTTCCACGTGGTTTCCCGCACCTGCGGGCGGACCTGCTCGGCGGCCCAGCGAAAGGTCTCGCGTCGAAACTCGAGGTCGAACACGGCCGATTCTTCACACGCCGGGTCGCACTGCTCCTCAAGGAGCCTGGCGATGCGGCTATCGCCGGTCCCCAGGGGGCGGAATTTCTTGCGGCTGAGGAAGTTGACAATCAGGTTTCTGGCGATGTGGAACAGCCAGTGACGGAACCTTCCTCGCGCCGGGTCGGGGACCCATTTCTCCACTGCCCGCGATACAGCCACCATCACATCCTGAACCAGCTCCTGGGCGTCGGCGTCCTGGAGCCCCTTCATTCGCGCAAGGCGATAAACGCGGGGTTGGTAAACGGCCGTAAACTCTTGCCACGCTTGCGTATCGTGGCTGTCGTGGAGGCGAAGGATGAGGCTCGGCCGGGTTTCAGGGGGCTGGGACATCACGGGCAAGTTTCGTTTCCCTGAAAATCGTCAACAAAACGGAAATGGCGCCCACGGGCATGGATGTGCACCATCAGTGGGTTTCGCGGCGGCTCTAAGAGTAAGCACACATCCGGCTCGCCGATCTTTCACGGCTCGATACCATTTTCCGTGACGATGGGGAAAAGTTCCAGCGTTTGGCAGACTCAGGGGGAGGCGCGTATGGCCTCGCGTTTGGCTACGGAATGCCGTTTATCGCTATGGGCGGTCCATGGGCCGTTGGGGGTGTCGCTGTGGCAACGGGACTATGGTCGGGCTATAGTACGATTCAGGCCGTTCGCGAGTCTTGGGGGGAGGGGGCTTATCTGCAGGCTGGCAGCCGCGCCTTGTTTGGTACGCTCGATGTTCTCATGAGCGTATTTGCCGCTCATACCGCGTACTCCGCGAAATATGGCCCGAAGACAGGAGCGGTCACGAGACATGAGAACGTAGGCACCCCTCTTCCGGGGAGATTTACGCTAGGCGTCATTAAGGCGATACAGCGTCCGTTTGGCGTGACGGATATCGAGTATACTGATTGGCACGGTAAGCTAAGAGCTGGAGAGGGCACGCATCTTCCCGGGCCTGACGAGCATGCGCCTGGCTACGCTCCCAATCCTACGAACGACGGAACGATTATTGGCGTGCACCCGGACTCTACGTTCTCAGTCCTCATGCACGAAATAATGCACGCTCTTCACAAGAAGACCGTAGGAAGCGAAGCTTGGCGCAAAATCCCTGAAAACGGCGTCGACGGCAAAGAACAAGCCGCATTCACGCTTCTATACAGACTATTCGGGAGATACATGACACCCGAAGAGATACATTGGCACGCGGATTACTGCGGTAGACGTGGCGGACAGCCAGGACTCGTCGATCCCGCGTTGGCCGATGGTGGGTGACACTACGTTGCGAAACCGCCGGTGCAGGCAGCGATATCCCACGGCAAGCTCCCGCGTTTCAGGCGGTCTGCCGGGAGGGAAGTCGGGATGAAGCAAGCAGAGAGAGTCCCCATTTCAGTCGAGGCCAAACTAGCTTCACAGCTTGGCCGCGTGCGGCCATCGATCGCGCCCCCATAGGGTCGCGGCTTGGATGCGGCCCACGCCGTCGGGCGCGAATCACCATACGTACTCGAATAGGAACACACTGTGCAGGGTGTCATACCCTCGGCAAAACGGCAATCGAAGGCCTTTTACATCGTTGCCGAGCAACGCGGTCTTGCGCCCATGCCCATTGTCCGATCCGAAAGCCCCCTCACAATGAACATGATCTATTCAGAAGAAGGTGATGCACGAGCCAAAGTGCACGATATCATTGTCACATTGCGCGCGGTCTTCGACGTCGTGTTTACGGTTCCGACGCCAAACACTCTCGAATGTGAGCGCGTCGTACATCTGCTGCTTCAAGAGTTGCGCGGTATGCTTAGTATTTGGGCCGAGTCCCCATCGAATCTGGAGGCGAGTTTGGATGCCGTGGCCAGTCTCCTTGAAGATCGTATTCGATACGCCGAGAATTCTTCTCTTCCCCTGCGATGCAGGGTGTGTGCAGCACCTCTTAAGCCGATCCGCTATTTCACTTGGGAGCAAAGCCCACTCGTAAACAAGTATGGCTGGGAGTTGTCCGGGACTTACTATTCTTGTGGCAACTGCGGAAAGGTCGTGAATAACACACTTCGACCGTTGGAAATAGGTTTTGGCATAGCGCGGGGCCCTTAACAAGGGGGAAGGTGGCCCTGGGGTCATTGCCACCCAACGTCTCGCTGATCTGTGCAGGTATGCTGATCTGCTTCCCTACCCAGAAATAAGTTGGTCAATTGGGTGGCACGTCCCTGAGGAACCAACGGCGTGGTGCCCCCACAAACCACGCCCTTCGTTCCTCAGGGACTTGCCACCGTGGTGGTTCAAGTCATTCACGAGCGCCCTTGGCCGTCATACCTTGGTCGCGGATTGGAAGTAGTCCGGTTCATTGCCCGGCTTCCACTTGATGTTGCAGCCGATGCTGGCCCGCTGCTGGGCGTCAACGGGCTGTCCTGCAAGGACGGCGTCGATCGCAGCGCGGAGATCCTCGCCGGTGACCGGAACACCGGAGTCTGGACGGCTCGAGTCAAGCTGACCGCGATAGACAAGGCGGCGGTTGCCGTCGAACAGGAAGAAGTCGGGGGTGCAGGCGGCACGGTAGGCCTTGGCGACTTCCTGGGTTTCGTCGTAGAGGTACGGGAACGTGTAGCCCTGCCGCTTCGCCTCCTCTCGCATCTTCTCAGGAGAGTCGGCCGCGTAGTTTTCCACATCATTGGCGTTGATGCCCACAATGGCGACGCCCCGGTCGGCGTAGTCCCGACCGAGCCTGGCCAGTTCGGCCGCCACATGCTTGACGAACGGGCAGTGGTTGCAGATGAACATCACCAGGAGAGCAGGCGAGTCTTCGAAGTCGCCCAGTGAGACGGTCGTTCCGTCGATGTTGGGAAGCGAAAAGTCGGGGGCTTCTGCTCCGAGCGGTAGCATCGTGCTGACGGTCTTGACCATGGGACTGAGCTCCATAGGAAATCGGGTTGGTCGAAGATTGGGTTTCATTGAGTATTTTGGGGAACAAATCGCCCAAGGCAAGCGGCAACCGCGAAAGAGACCTCCTGACGGGGCGCTGCTCTGCCCACCAAAAGACCGTTCAGAGGTGAAAATGGGCTCACGCATCTGCCATAATCACGCCGGCAGGTTGCTGCCTGACACCACGCCGCGGGTGGCACTGATGATTTTCCGGTTCTCGCCGTCCACTCCAGACGCCTTGTTCGGAAAATCGTCAGTGTTGCCGGGCAACAAGAGGTCACGCGAACCCCAGCCTGACGGAACAACGGCGGCTTTCTCTCCCTCAGAGCAGCACACGGGCCGATTCGACAATAACGGCTTCTGACAAGCAAGGCTCTTCTCGACCCTGGAACCTACGGCGCTGAAACACCCTCAACCAGCGGGCCTATGCCGTCAGACGTGGACCACTTGAGCTTCTCGGCCACCGCCATGGGGTATGCCGATACGTCGGCCGAATCGCGGAAGACCACGATCGTCCGTCCGGCGGCCATCGCAGCCGCCTGGGGCATATCGAGGAACCGCTCGAGATTGAGCAGGATCGGCCCGTCGCGGTGCGTGGCCGGGAGTTGCTCCACGACGAGCCGCTGGATCGCCGTCACGAACAGGGAGGCATACAAGGCCAGTCCGGCCGCCTGGCCTTTTGCCTGGACCGTAATCTGTGCGGTATCCAGTCCGGGGACATGCTGCGTGGCCTCCAGCGCCCGTCGAATGTCCCAGACTCGCATCCCGTCGAGCGTCTGGCCCAGTAGCATGAATCGCCGCCGGATCTGGATCTGTTTCTTCTCGTCGCCACTCCAGGCGGTCGGCCCGACTCCGCGCGGTACGGCCAGCACGAGGATTTCCTGGAGTCCGCCAAAATGCTGGTCGAACTGTTCCTCCGAGAGAGAATCGTCCCAGTTCAGTGCCTTTTCCCATTTTGACCATCCTTCAGCATCGAGCACGTGGAGCACCAGTCGGCTGCCGGCTCGTTTCGCACCGGCCGGCTCCACCAGATAGAGCGGCAAGGTGACATGTTCCTGGCTGCAGTAGCTATACTGCCGCAGGACCAGTCCTTTTCGTTCCTTGGACGACTCTTCTTTCAGACCGATGGGCGGTCCTTGCTCCGGCCAGCCGCGGAAAACCTTGGTCCGCAAGGCCTCCATCCAGCCGTCGCGCATGGTTTGCCACTCGGCCTTGTCGTTGGGCACCGCGGGCGCCGGAGCCAGCGGCACGAAGGTCTCGTGAATCGTCGTGTTGAGCTGATCTTGGGGAAGGGTGTCGAATACCTTCAGATCGGCCGGTTCCATCAGCTTTTCCGCGGCCATGGCCACCAGCGGCTCCTCGCCTTTCAGGTGCTTGTTGAACCAGCGGAAGGCTGGCAGCTG
Organism: uncultured Planctomycetaceae bacterium; assembly: GCA_964429355.1. Taxonomy (GTDB): domain Bacteria; phylum Planctomycetota; class Planctomycetia; order Pirellulales; family Thermoguttaceae; genus JAAYAY01. The sequence continues at coordinate 11,870 of CAYSCH010000267.1, forward strand.
TAGTTCCTGGGTGTCTTTGTGAGGGCCGGGGGTGATCACCAGTCCAAACTTGTCGGCCGCCTCGTGGAGCCGATAGATATTGCGGACCTTGGCATGGGTCCGGATCACGCCTTCCAACGGGAAGATCTGGTCCGAGTCACTGTTTTCGAGCATGAGCGCCCGTGGCGCAACCAGGGCGGCCACGAGCGGGTAGTCCCAGCGATAGGTATTCACCATGAACATGCAGTCGCAGTGGCCTTCGACACAGCCGTCGACCACGTGGTTCTCCAGATCGGTGATTCCCGCCACCGGCACGGCCGCCTTGATCCGCTCGTCGATCGACGCGATCCACCAACTGTAGGCCCCGCCGCCGCTGCGACCGGTTACGCCGAGCCGCCCGGCGTCGACCTCGGGCCGCGACTGGAGATAGTCGAGGGCCCGAATGCAGTTCCAGGCCTCGACGCCGGCCGGCGTGTAGCCGCGATTGTTCCACCACCACATGTTGTAGCGATAGGTGCCGTGGTGGGTGGCCTCGATCTCACCGAGCTGCAGCGAGTCGATCGTCAGGCACACGAAGCCGTTGCGGGCAAACCAGGCCCCGTGATGCTGGTAGCTGACTTTGTTGCCGTAGCTCACCCCGTCGATCTTCACCCCGCCGTGCCCGCACACATAGAGCACGGCCGGCGCCGGCCCATCGAGCCCCTTGGGCAGCCAGAGGTTGGCCGTCACGTAGAGCCCGGGCCGCGACTGGAAGTGGAGCTTCTCCACGGCAAAATACTCCCGTTCGACCCGGCCCGTAACGGTCGCCTTCAGATCGGTCCGCTCCGGCATGGGATCGAGCCCCAGCATCTCCAGCAGCTCCCGGCGATACTCGCCTCGTCTGGCCTCCCAATCTGCAAGAGAGTGGATGTCCGCCAGGCACGCATCACGCAGTTTTGCCGTTTCCGCCTCAAAGTAGGCCGCCAAACCCGGCTCGACGGCCCAGGGATCGGGCTCGGCGGCACGAGCCGCTCGGGCCGGAAGTGCCAGCAGCACGGACGATAGGAGAAGAAGAATTGTCGGAAGTCTCATAACGTATCTCCTGGATGCTAATCTGCGCTGACAGTCGATTTGAACAGTCGGGCTCATGACGACTGCAGTGTCCACCGTGCCTGCCGCAGCACGGCCATGGGCGAACCGGCCATGGTCTCATACCAGACCGTCAGCAGCGATCCGTCGGCCAGTTCAACGGTCGACGGATAGCCCAGGTCGCCCCCCGGCCCGTCGCCCGAGACGATTATCGGCTCCGACCAGCTCCGTCCGCCGTCGGCCGAAACACGGGCCTGGTTCCCGATCGGCGTTCGGCGATGTCCGTAGGTCATCAGCAGCCGACCGTCGGCCAATCGCAGCAGATGGGAGGGATGGCCCCACACGCCGATCGGATGGGGCAGCGACCAGGTCTTGCCGCCGTCTTCCGATTCCGACTGCAGGGTCTCGCCTTCATTGGACTTATTGTGGTTCCGGATCTGGGCGATGATCCGCCCGTCGGCCGCCTCCACGGCGTGCAGTTCGTGGTAGCCGTCGGTCTGGTCGCCTTCACGACCACGGATTCCACCCAGCCCCCTCCACGTCTCGCCGTCATCGGTCGATTCGCACGAGCCGACCCAGGGTTCGCCTTGCCACAGG
>CAYSCH010000268.1:0-13487 GCA_964429355.1 uncultured Planctomycetaceae bacterium
GCAAGGAGCGGGGAGCGGGGAGCAAGGAGCAAGGAGCAGGGAGCAGGGAGCGGGGAGCAGGGAGCAGGGAGATCGGAGATGGAAGATCGAAGATCGGAGATCGGGAGCGGGGAGATCGGAGATCGAAGATCGGGGGCGGGGGCGGGGAGATCGGAGATCTGAGATGGAAGATCGGAGGGACACTGACGGGGGTCGGGAGACGGGGGGCGGGGAGCGTTCAGGAACGTCCTTGATGGCTGAGCTGCTCCAGTTCGGCTCGCAATGGGGCCCAATAATCCCGGTCCAGTTGACGTTGCTGTTTCTCTTCGGCCTGGAGTTCGGTTTCCAGGGCGTCGCGGTTTCCCGCTCCAGCTACAGTCAAGAGCGGACGGACGAGACGCAATTTGGACAGTTCCTCAGGATATGCCTTGGCCAAATCGAGGAGGATTTCGGGGGTGCGAGATTCTTCAAGCCAGAAACCGATTTGTTCACTTGTCGGGGCCTGCCGGTTCTGGACGTAATTGGCTTCGACCAGTCGGCGGATCATGGGCCAGTCTTTGTCGCGCTGGGTCTTTTTTGCCGCGACCAGATCGGGCAGTGAAATCACCTCGAACGAATCTGAACCATATTGCAGGGACATTCGTCGCTGCCAGAGTTCGTCAAACGTATCGACCCCGCGCATCACTGACATCACGTCGATTCTCATTCCGTCCGCTTCCGGATGATGCGAACGGAAGTGGACAACATGGCCTCGCAGCAGGTATTCAAGCTCAAAGGGTGGTATGGCAATACACTCGGCCTGGAGATCTGCAAGAGCCATTGAGAGTCGATCGAGGTTGGCGGGGTCGGCGAAGACGGCTATGTCCGTGTCGCGACTAAACTCCGCTCCGCCGTAGAACACGCACGCCTGGCCGCCCATCAGCAGGTGACGAACTCGTCGGGAGAAAAGCGTCGAAAGGACTTTGTGAATCGGGCTCGGGATCAAGTGAACCTCCCACGGCCAAATAGAACTGCCAAAGCTTCTGGCTCTCGTGCCAGCGCTCCAGCGGCGTCATGCGGTACCACTCTTCCCAAGCTTCATCATAGGGAGGCAGGGCCCCCAACGGGTACCGACCCAAGGTTGGTCGCGAACTACCGCTCGGCTGAGATGGGCTGCTCTCGTTGGTCGCGACTTTCTCTTTCAAAGGATTCACAATCCTTGAGGTTGGTAGCACAGGGCGGCAGGGCCGGTGAGCCAATATGAGCGGGCGCTCGGACGAAATGGTTTGCTCCCGGCGATTCTTACCGATTCCGGCCGCGACGGCAAGGGCAGGGGACGGGAGGCGGGAGTCGGGAGTCAGGAGTCGGGAGTCAGGGGACAGGAGACAGGAGACAGGAGACGGGAGTCGGGAGGCGGGGGACGGGGGACAGGGAGATCGAAGATCGGAGATGGGAGATCGGAGATGGGAGATCGGAGGGGGTCAGGAAGAAGTCAGGAGGCAGGAGACGGGAGTCAGATTGCGCCGGCCCTTGCCCTGTGCTCCGTGCTCCCTGCTCCTTGCTCCTTGCTCCCTGCTCCCTGCTACTTGGCTTTGTTTTTCCTTTTCGCCTTCGACTTGGGTTTCTTGGCCGATTGGTCGACCACGGGGGCTGGTTTGGTCGCCAGGATCTCGTCGAACTGCTTCTTGATCGCGAGCACGTCGGGATCGGCCGAATCGGTCACGTCGTTGTAGCCGGCGCCGTTGCGGCTCGTGCCGCAGTCGTAGAGCCGGCCGTATTGGGTGGGCGTGTTTCGTTCGAGCAGATAGCGCTTCGTGCGCAGCACGCGGCCATCGCCAAGATAGCTGAAGATCCAGTCGCGCACGTCGGTTTTTTCGCCGCGGAGGATGGGGGCCATGCTTTTGCCGTCGATGGGGTGCCCGTCGGGCAGTGTCGCACCGGCCAGTTCGACCAGCGTGGGCATCACGTCGGACATATCGACCAGGGCGTCGCTCAATCCGACGGGCTTCACCCGTCCGGGACAGTTGACGATCATGGGCACGCGGGCGCCGAGTTCGGTGGGCTGGCCCTTCCCTTCGCCCCCGGTGCCGTTGTCGCCGGTAAAGAGGAGAATCGTATCGTCGCGGATCCCCATCTCATCCAGGGCGGCGACCAGTCGCCCCACCAAGGTGTCGAGGTACTCGACGTTTTCCTTGAACTTGTCTTTCGAGTTGCGGAACTTCTGCTCTTCGTTCGGATGGGAGGGCGGCATGGAGTAGTGGGGGCCGTGGGTGAGAACCATGGGAAAGTAGATGAAGAACGGGCCGTCCTTATGGCGACGGGCGAAATCGATGGCGAAGTCGGTGAAGATATCGGGGCCGAAATCGTCGATCGTTGTCGGCAGCTTCTCGCCGTTCTTGAGGATGGAAGGATGCCAGTAGCGCGACGTCTTGTTCGGTCCTTCGAAGCCCCCCGTGTGCACCATGCCCTCGGGCAGGTTGTGGGCGTAGGCCCACATGCAATATTCATCGAAACCGGTCTCGTAGATGAGCCTGGGGAGTTTGCCGGTAAGTTGCCACTTGCCCGACAGCGCGGTTGCGTAGCCCGCCTCCTTGAGAACCGTGCCGAACGTCAGGTGGCTGGTGATCTGTTCTTCGGGCGAATTGGGAGCCGGCCCGCCGGGGCTCCCGGGAAAGTGGTAGACGCCGTTGGTGCATCCGTACTGGCCGGTCATGATTTCGAAGCGCGTGGGGTGGCAGATGCAGGCTGTGTAAGCCGTGTTGAACTGCACGCCGGTTGCTGCCAGCCGATCGAGATTGGGGGTGTTGTGCTTCTCGTTGCCGTAGCAGGAGAGCTCCTTGGCTCCAAGATCGTCGGCCAGGATGACGATCAGATTGGGGCGTTTTTCCGCGGCCGCGGCAGTGGAGGCCGGGACGAGCACGGCAGTGGTCCAGCTCAGCGCAAGAGTGCCGAGCACGAGCCTGGTGGTGAAGCGTGCGAACATGTCTTGTCACTCTCCCCGAATGGTTTCAGAGCCGCTGACAAAAGTACCGAGGATGCGAATAGCCTTGCGGGATTTCCGGCAAAAGGTGGCTTTCGCCCTTTTTTCTTCCTGCTTTGAGAACTCACACGACGAGATGGGCGAAAATCGACGCTCCTTCGCTACGCTCAGGGACGTGCCACACCTGCTGCGAGGGCTGGTGGGATGGCCGTCGAGAGAGTCAATTGGCGAGCTTATCCGAACGGTTCAGGCGGGGCAACGTACTGGCCGCGATCGATACCCCTTGAACTTCGGTGGATGGGGTTCGACAATTCCTCAGGGACAACTCAAAAAAACTTCGCAGTATTTCTGGGCGGACGTCACGCGGAGCGTGACGGCTACTATGGATTTGCCGAAGTTTTTTTGAGTCGTCCCTTAGGTGCAGCTCCACCCGAGAACGTGACGATGGACCCAATCTACCTGGACCACAACGCGACCACTCCCACCCGGCCGGAGGTGGTGGACGCCATGGTGGCCTGTTACCGCGAAGGTTATGCGAACCCCGCCAGCCAGCACCTGCCCGGCCAGAAAGCCCGGGGGCGGCTCGAGGACGCCCGGGACCGGATCGGCGAGATTCTTGGCCTGCAGCTCTCGGGGGCAGCGCCGGATCGGGTCGTATTCACCAGCGGAGGTACCGAGTCGAACTGTCTGGCCCTCCTTGGAATAGGGGCGCCCGTCGATCGCGAGACGGGACAGGTGATCATTTCTGCCGTGGAACACTCCAGCATCATCGAGCCGGCCGAACATCTGCTGGAACGGGGGTGGCGTCTCGATCAACTGGGTGTGGACGAGCACGGCGTGGTGCGCGTGGAACGGCTCGAAGGGATGCTCTCCGAAGAGACCCGGCTGGTGAGCGTGACGCTCGGCAACCACGATACAGGGGTCGTCGAGCCGGTGAAGGAACTGGCGGAGATCTGCCGCAAGCGCGGGGTGCCTTTCCATACCGATGCGATCCAGGCGGCCGGAAAGATCCCGATTCATTTCGGCGAGCTGGGTGTGGACGCGATGAGCCTGGCGGCCCACAAGTTCCAGGGGCCTTTGGGAATCGGGGCGTTGCTCCTTCGTGGCGGTGTGGCGATCCGGCCGATCCACTATGGCGGCCATCAGCAATGGGGCTTGCGGCCTGGAACCGAGCCATTGCCCCTGGTCGTGGGCATGCTCAGGGCGATGGAGCTGGCCCTGGCGGAGCAGGAGGAGCACTCGCGGCGGCTGGCCGAGTTACGGGGGAAGTTCGAGACAGGCCTCAAGGCCGGCTATCCCGACCTGAGGATCAACGGTGCCCAGGCGGTTCGGTTGCCCAACGTGAGCAACGTGGCCTTCCCGGGGTTGGACGCCCAAATGCTGCTCGTGGCGCTGGACCAGGTGGGAGTGGCCTGCTCCGTGGGCTCCGCATGCGCCAGCGGTTCGACCGAATTATCGCCCACGTTGCTGGCGATGGGTCTGGCCAAAGAGATCGCTGGCAGTTCCCTGCGGTTCAGCCTGGGGGCAACCAGCACGGAAGGGGAAGTCAGGGAGGCTGTCGAGCGAATCCTGTACGTTGTGGGCGAGTTGCGGCCATGATGCAACCGGCCGAGGGGTTCCGCGAGGCCGAACAGGCAGTTCGACTGGGGGGTGCCTGTTGTGATTGTCACGATCGAAATTGGGTTTTTTTTGTATTTTTTCGTCCGGGGCTGGGGCGGCGAGGATGAATGCAAGTGTTTTTGGCACAACGATTTGACAAAAACAGGAGCGCCCGGCATGATGAATCGTTGAAGGACTCCAGCGTTTCTGAGGCGCGATTGCGCGTCGACGGACTGGAACTTTCCTATTCTACCCCGCGTCCAACTCCTCGAAGCCGTGAACGACGACGCACGATTGATTGACGAGACCCTGGCCGGCGAATCGGCCGCGTTTGGGCAGTTGGTTCAGAAATATCAGGACCGGCTGTTCAATACGCTGGTACACGTCCTGGGGTCGCCTGACGACGCCCTCGATATCGTGCAGGACGCCTTCGTGCAGGCCTTCGTCAAGCTGGAGTCGTTTCACGGTCGAAGCGCCTTTTACACCTGGCTTTACCGGATTGCCTTCAACGTGGCAGCCACACAACGTCGGCGACGTCGGCCGGTCCTGTCGGTCGACCAGGCACGTGAGGAAGGCGGCGAAGAGCCGATCGATACGGATCACGGTCCCTTGGAGAACCTTCAGCGGGAAGAGCGCTGCGAGCAAGTCCGCGAGGCTCTGAAGATTCTCAGCGACGAGCATCGCGAAGTTCTCGTATTGCGTGAAGTCGACGGTTGCTGCTATGAAACGATCGCCGAGATTCTGGACCTTCCCGTCGGGACTGTTCGGAGCCGGCTCCATCGAGCTCGATTGCAGCTCCGGGATGAGCTCAAAGAGGTGTTGATGGGCGAGAAATGATCGTGGAGTGAGGTTAGATCAAGGAACTTCGACTTGACCTTTCACCCGCCGCGTGGCGGGATATGCGTCTCTGGGTTTTGGCATCGGTCGATGGACAACTCACCGATCCAGCGGTTTGAAATCGGGAAGTTGTTTTTCGGTCGATCCTTCGGGTGACATTAGGGAGCGGTGCCAGACGGCTGCGAGTCGCCTGTCCCGTTCCACCTGGGAGCATGAGTCAGGCAAGCATCGGCGAGAGGATTTTTAGAGCCGCTAACAAAACCACCGATGATGTGCACCGATGCCCGTGGAAGACTCACTCGTTTTGTTAGGGTCTCTCATTGGTTTTCCTTGTTGGTATGTTTTTGGATCCGATTGCTCATCGGTTCTGCTCCCAGGCTTTTTCTGATGCCGACTCATGGGCCGAGTCGACTCGGAGAATCGCCGCAGCAAGAGACGCGGATACAACCATCGCATCCGTCAGTCCTGGCGCAACGAGACTCATTTCATGTTGGACCTGCCTGAGAACGAGCTGTTCAGTGCCTATGTCGATGGCGAATTGACCGCCGCCGAGCAGGTGGAAGTCGAGCAGATTCTGAACGACAATCCCGAAGCGAGGCAATTGGTCGATGAGCTTCGGTCTCTGAGCCTCAGCCTTCAGTCTCTGCCACCCTACAAGCTCGACAAGGACCTTGCCGAGCGGGTTCTCGTTCAGGCCGAGAGGGAAATGCTCGCTCAGCCGGTATCGCCGTTGCCCGGATTTCACCAGGTGGATGTGGCGGAGGCCAAGCCGAGTTCCTGGTTCCGCCGGTTTCTTCGCCCCCGTAGCATCGCCTGGTCTGCGGCGGTGATCTTCGTGGCGATCGTGCTGGTATTCAACGAATCGGACACAAACAACGGCGGAACGAACCGCGTTGCCCAGGCTCCAAGGGGAATCACGATCGAGCCCTTGGACATCGAGCCGACGGTGGAGGGCGTTGAGGACACGTCGATCGCCACAGTCGTTCCTGCCGCCAAGCCCGATGAGCCGGCTCAGGGTGCTTCTGACGGGGTTGCTGCCGTGCCGGATCCCACCATGGTCGCCAAGACGGCGCCGGACGATCACGGGCCGAACCAGGAAGCGGTTGCCGGGACGAAGAATGAGACCGCCCAGCTCCTGATTCTGCAGTGTGAATTGGCGGAGGGCCGATCGGGTCACCAATCGCTGGCCGAACTGCTCAAGGAGGCCGGCGTGGTCGTGGATAAGCCGCTTGGGGAGGGTGAGCTGGTCGAGTTGACGTTGACCACCGAGCAGGTTCTCCAGGTGGTGTCGCAGCTTCGAGATCGCTCGGGGGGCTTTATCGGTTTCTCTTTCCTCCCGACCTCCACGACCGCTCCGCCGCGCATTCCGAGTGGAATTGGCCCGACCGGCTCGCATGCGGACGGGGCGCCAGGAGAGGACCATGGGACGACCGAGGCGCCGAAAGCCACCGTGCCCGTTCCAGGCACGAACACGATCCAGCCAGAGGTCGCCCCAGCCGACCCGGCCAAGGCCAAGGTGCCGGCCAAGGTGGTGCCGCTGAAGGAAGATTCTACGTACCGCGTTCGCTTCCTTCTCAGAACGCCGGAGAAGGCCAACACCCGCGCTGCGGCCGATCATTAGATGGCCTTGCGCAGGCTGAAGCCTGTACTCCAACGAGCGCGGGGGCAAGCCCACGGGGCTATCACGGGCGACTTCGTTTTCGAATGCGGGGGGTGCCGGCTGAAGCCGGGAGTCCAGCAAGGTTTCATCTTGTTGCTTACGCAACACCGACGATTTTCCGAAGAAGCGTTCTGAAACGGGAAGTCCGCTGCGGAAAATCATCGGTGCTACCCGCTATCGGGGAAAGACGCAGGCTGAAGCCTGTACTCCAACAAGGGCAAGCCCACGGGGCTATCGTTTCCCGAGGCGTGGCATTCTTCGCGTCGATTCGTCCCAGGATCATGGGAGTTGCCTGACCGGCCGGATATTGCGCCAAACTTGACGCGTTTTTCGGGGGCTCTTAGAATGAAAATGTCAGATCGCGGGCACTTTCTCAGAGCGGTTGGAGGAAATCAGCGGCGTCTCCCGGAAAACAGGGCGTTTTGGTGATTTCTACCGGCCCCTCGGATCCATCTTTTCTATTTTAGAGCCGCTACCAAGACCACTGGCTGTGCAGATCCATGCCCGTGGGAAACTCATACCTTTTGTGAGGGCTTCTTAAGGCCCGCGTGTCCAACACCCTTCCTGCATCTGTCGAGAGGAGGCCCGTATGCCTCAGGCTATTGTCGACCCGGAAGAATTGCGGCGCTTTGCCCGGAACTTGAAGAAGTTCAACACGAGTGTGCAGGAGCAGGCGGGGGCCCTGGGGGCTCAATTGAATGCCCTCGGACGAACGTGGCGCGACCAGGAACAGAAGAAGTTTGTCGAGCAGTTCGAGCAGCACATGAAGGTGATTGCGCGGTTTCTCGAAGTGAGCGAAGAACACATTCCTTATCTGCTGCGCAAGGCCGAGATCATCGAGCAGTACCTGCAGCAGCGTTAGGGCACAACCCTGGAGTTGGCATGGGGCATCAGGCCAAAGTCACTTCGATCGATGTGATCGAACATTTCGCCGCAGCCATGAAGTGCTTCGGCGAGGATGCGAAGACGACGCTCGACGGCATCGATATGGAGGTCCGGCGAGCCCTGAACTGGATCCAGCGGGAGCAGAAGGACTACTGGACCGGTCAGATTCGCCGCGGCTGGGACGAGGTGAACATTGCGCGCAAGGAGTTGGAGCGCAAGTTGATGTTTTACCCGGGCGATGATCGGCCCAGTTGCCATGACGAACGACTCGCCCTGGAGGCCGCCAAGCGACGGCTCCGACTGGCCCAGGAGAAGCTGGAAGCGGTCAGACGCTGGTCCCATCGGGCTGAACGGGAAGTGAACGAGTATATCGGCGCGGTCCAGGTGCTGAAGAGCTGGATCGATTTCGACTTGCCCCAGTCGCAAGCCGACCTGGCGCGAATGGCCCGGGCCCTGGAAGATTATGTGGCCCTGGAATCGTCGGCAGGGCCCGTGTTTCCGGAGGGATTGGGCGTTGCGATCGGCTCCGGTGCGGCGACCGCCGCCGTATCGGCCGAGGGCGGCTCCCCGCATCCGCCTGATGGGGTTGCGAAGACCTCGGATGAACGCTCCTCAGACCAGGCGGACACGGTGGCGAAGGCCGAGGACCAACCACCCTCCGAGGGACCCGAAGCGGCGGCGGAATCTGTGGAGGACGAGGAGAAGACCGATGGTTAGGCATTGGGATCTCTCAGGCGGGGCTGCCCGGCTGGAACTTGCGGTGGAGGACCTGAAAGCGGCCCGGGCCGATTCGTCCCGATACTGGCATGACTCGACCAGCAAGAAGTTCGATGAAACCTACCTGCTTCCCCTGGATCCGAAGATCCGCCGGGCACTCGATGCCATCCATCGCCTGGCCGAGATCCTTGGCCAGGCGCAACGCGAGTGTGGAAACGACTGAGCCAGCGGGCGTAGGCTAAACTTGAAGAAGCCGGTTCAAACGAGTGCTCAATGAGCTTGCGCGATTGCCAGAGGAAATTGCAGTAAGGCGATCAGGAACTCGATGGGCCGGGAAAACGTTACGAACCTCGGTAACCAGTGATAGTTCCGCAGGCTGAAGCCTGAACTCCAACGGGCAGGCTGAAGCCTGTACTCCAACGGGCAGGCTGAAGCCTGGACTCCAACGTCTCGAACCCTGGCGACTCCACCATGAGCGATTCCTTATCCGTGAGCCTGGCTGATCGAACTCTCTCGGAGTTTGTTCGCGCGGCGAACCAGCGCGGGCCGGCTGAAGTCGACCTACCCAGGCACTATGCCGAGATTCGGGAGCAGACCGAAGGCGAGTACCGTGGCGCACGGGAGAAGCTGCAGAGCGAGTACGACCGTGCGCGTGAGCATGCCGTCGAGGAACATGCCGCCGCCAGGCAGCGGATGATCGCGGCGGCCCGCAGCGAACAGGACAAGGTTGCCGACGAATTTGAAGCCGGGAAACGGAAGGCGGCGATCGTGTGCGATGGGGCCGTCAAGCTCGCCAGGAAGAAGCTGGAGGAGAGTCACTGGGAGGCGACGACGGTCTTTGACGCCAAGAAGGACGAACCCGGCGCCCGACTCAGTGCAGCGTTGAAGAGTCTTGGAGACGGCTGGGATCGAGTGGAGGCAATCCGGGGCGAATTGCGCCGGCTGCTGGCGAAGCGCCGGATGTGGACTCCGGCCCTGGCCGAGCTTGCGGAGGGGAAAAAAGCCATCGCGGCCGGCCTGAAGGGCAGCGCCGATTCGAAACCGGAATTCGACAGTCTGGTCGAGCAGATCCATCAGGGCGCGATCGCCATGGCAGATCTGCGTTTGCCGAGATGGTTTCAGGGGGTGGTCCGGCCGGCCGGTGCGCTGGTCCTTGTGTGCGGCGTGCTGGGCACGTTGGCAGGGTTGGCCGCGGGCGAGGGACGAGTGCCATGGATTATCGGGGCGGCAGTTGTCGGGCTGCTGGTCTGGGGCGGGGGCGGGTTCTGGCTGTTCCGCAAGAGCCGCCGGCGGGTCGCCGGCGACTATCGGGCCTGGCTGGAGCTCGCTGCATCGGCCGAAACGGCCCTCCACCAAGCAACGCATTTTGCGGAAAGCGAATGCGAGCGCCAGAGCCGTGAGATCTTTGAGCAGTTTGATTTGGAGATGAAGCGGGCCAGCGACGGCTTCCTGAGAAGTTCTTCCGAACAGGAATCGCAGAAACTGCAGGAATTGGCCCGGCTGGAAGGGAAGTACCCAGCGCTCCTGCGGGATCTCGACGAGCGGCACGAAACGGAACTGGCGCAGGAAGAGAGCCGCCATCTGAAGTACCTGGAACAGTTGGAGAAAGCCTTCCATGCCAGGACTCACGAAATCGGCCGCCAGCGGGCCCTGAAGTCTTCGGAGACGGAGCGTGCCTTCCAGCAGGAGTGGACGAGCATGTCCGACGCCTGGATGGCCAGTCTCGGCAGCTTCGAATCCACGGTGGAAGGCATGAACCGGGCACAGGCTGAAGGGTGGCCCGACTGGCACGGGGACGACTGGAAACGCTGGATGGCGCCGACGTCGATCCCGCCGGCGGTGTGTTTCGGACGGTATTTGGTGGACCTAACGCAGGTGGAATACGGTATTCCCAAAGACGACCGCCTGATGCCGCGTCAGACGCGGTACGAGCTGCCCGCCGCCTTGCCCTTTCCCGAACGTTCGCTGTTGTTGCTCAAGTCGGACGATTCGGGGCGCCCGGCTGCGATCCAGGTCATCCAGTCGGCAATGCTCCGTCTGCTCACGTCGTTGCCGCCCGGAAAGGTACGTTACACGATCATCGATCCGGTGGGACTGGGCGAGAACTTTTCAGCGTTCATGCACCTGGCGGACTACGACGAGCAGCTCGTGGCCAGCCGGATCTGGACCGAGGCTGCCCACATCGAGCGCCGCCTCACCGATCTGACCGAGCATATGGAAACGGTCATCCAGGTCTACCTGCGGAACGAGTTCCAGACGATTCAACAGTACAACGACTTTGCGGGGGAACTGGCCGAACCTTACCGGATTCTGGTGATTGCCAACTTCCCCTCGGGGTTCTCCGAGGCTGCCGCCAAGCGGCTGACGAGCATCGTGACCGCGGGGGCGCGCTGCGGCATCTACACGATCATGAACGTCGACCCGAAGCAACGGATGCCGCGCGACTTCCACCTCAGCGATCTCGAGGCCCACGCCTTCCAACTGATCCGCCGGGGAGACCAGTTCGTGTGGGATCACCAGGCGTTTGGCCCTGTGCCGCTGGAGCCGGATCGACCGCCGGAAGCGGAGCGCTTCACCGAACTGGTGCGTACCGTTGGGGGAAAGGTCAAGGACGCCGATCGCGTGGAGGTTCCGTTCTCGAACGTTGTCCCGCAAGAGGACACCTGGTGGACCGAAGACAGCCGCCAGGGCGTCGATATCCCCTTGGGAAGAGCGGGCGCCACGAAGCTTCAGCACCTGCGGCTGGGGCAGGGCACGTCGCAGCACGTTCTCATCGCCGGCAAGACGGGTTCGGGCAAGTCGACCCTGCTCCACGCGCTGATTACCAGTTCCGCGCTGCGTTACAGTCCCGATGAGCTGGAGTTCTACCTGATCGACTTCAAGAAGGGGGTCGAGTTCAAGGCCTATGCCGCCTTCAATCTTCCTCACGCGAAAGTCGTGGCAATCGAGAGCGAGAGGGAATTTGGCCTGAGCGTGCTGGAGCGACTCGACAACGAGTTGAAACGCCGAGGCGACATGTTCAGGCGGATCGGCGTGCAGGACGTGCGGGGTTATCGGGCCGCCGAGCCGGACTCCCGGATGCCGCGAATCCTGCTGATCATCGACGAGTTCCAGGAATTGTTCGTCGAGGAAGATCACATCGCCCAGAACTCGTCGTTGCTGCTCGACAGGCTCGTCCGCCAGGGTCGAGCCTTCGGGATCCACGTGCTTCTGGGGTCGCAGACCCTGGCCGGGGCCTATTCGCTGGCCCGCAGCACGCTCGGCCAGATGGCGGTTCGTATCGCGCTTCAGTGCAGCGAGTCGGATGCCCATCTGATCCTCAGCGAAGAGAACACGGCCGCCCGTCTTCTGACCCGGCCGGGCGAGGCGATCTACAACGATGCGAACGGGCTGTTTGAAGGAAACCATCCCTTCCAGGTGGTGTGGCTTCCGGACCATGAACGGGAACACTACCTGCGGAATCTGGAGGCGTTTGCCAGGAAGCGAAACTACGCGGGGCCGGCGGCGATCGTGTTCGAGGGCAATATTCCGGCCGACCCGCGGACGAATGTGCCGCTGGCGGGGCTTCTCAGCGGGGAGCAGGAACCGGAGTATGTCCACGCGCCCCACGCCTGGCTTGGTGCGGCGGTGGCGATCAAGGAACCGACCAGCGTGCCCATGTTACGGCAGAGCGGCAGCAACCTGCTGCTGGTCGGGCATCGCGAGGAGGCGGCCTTGGGTGTGCTGGCCACATCGCTGGTGGCGCTGGCAGCGCAGGACCGCCCCCACGACGGCGATTTCGGCCGTTTCATGGTACTGGACGGAACACGGGTCGACGCGCCGGAAGCGGGATTCTGGCCACGGTTTGCCCGGCAGTTCGGCCGTCCGGTGACCGTGGCAACGCCGCGTGATGCGGGCAAGGCCATCGCCGAGGTGGATGAGGAGGTTCGCCGGCGGCGGGAAGGGGGGATTGAAGATGCCCCGCCGATCTTCGTGGTCGCCTACGACCTGGGACGTTTTCGCGACCTGCGCCGGGAGGAAGACGATTTCGGATTCTCCATGAGTGAAGAGAAACCACCCAGCCCGGGGAAACAGTTCGCCAACATACTCCGCGAAGGGCCGGCGGTGGGTGTCCATCTCCTCATGTGGTGCGATTCGTACAACAACGTGATCCGGGCACTCGATCGTCAGGGTTTGCGCGACGTGGACCACCGAGTCGTGTTCCAGATGAATGCCACCGATTCCAGCAACCTGATCGATACACCGCTGGCCAGCCAGCTCGGGGTACATCGAGCGATTCTCTACAACGAGGGGCGCGGCACCATCGAGAAGTTCCGGCCTTATGGCCTGCCCACCGACGAGTGGATGGCCGCGGTCCGCGCCCAGTTGACGCCCGGCAATCCGGCTGCCAATCCGTGACCTGCCGGTTCCTCCGGCGTGCCGATTGTACTGGAAAGTCGATATTTCTTGTCTCGACCACCGTCAAGCGACGGCCGGACGTGCTCCACACCCCCCGGGAGCGCCAATTGCCTGCCGCGAGGACTCAATCGCGGAACTTTTTTGGCGCATTCAAAACGACTTGCCGACGATCCTGTGCTAGGTTTCCCAAGTGCCTTCGCTGAAATCGCGGGACGACTTCAACTGTGTGAGGGCAGGCTGGAATCACAGGAGATCTTTGAGAATGGGACTGCTGAAACGTTTCCTGAATCTGGGACTGAAAACGAAGCTGCTGGTGGCCATGTCGGTGCTTGGCATCGCCGCCTGCGCGATCTATGGGAGTTATCTCTACACCAACTCGGTTCACCAGACGGGGACCAAGGCTCGCGAAGATGCCCAGAGCCTGCTGGAGCGATCGACCGAGATGTTCCTGGT
>CAYSCH010000269.1:0-559 GCA_964429355.1 uncultured Planctomycetaceae bacterium
CTGTCTCCCGACCCCTGTCTCCCGACCCCTCGTGCTTCGTCATTCTTTCGTCATTTGACTTTCGACATTCCTCATTCCGTGCCCCTCTGCCCTCTGCCCCTCCGTCCCCTGTCCCTCTGCCCTCTGTCCTCTGCCATGCTCCCCATCTGGCTCCAACGCCTCCTCCTGGCAATCCGCAACGACCTGGCAGCCCGTCACGGCCGGGCCCGCCGAACGGCCGCACAGTCCTCCACGGCCGACCTCCTCCAGTGGTCCCAGACTTTTCTTCCTAACCACTTCACCCGTCCCCCCTCCGAGATGCACCGCTGGCTCGCATTCCAGCTCGATCGCTTCCCGCGTCACCCCGGCCGCAAGCTCAATGTCCTCGCGCCCCGCGGCGCCGCCAAATCGACCCTCGCTGCACTCGCCTACCCCTTGCGCGAGGCCCTCGAAGGCCGCCAGCCCTACATCTGGATCCTCTCCGACACCCGCCGCCAGGCCCATGCGGCACGCGAGGGCGACAAACTACACCGGCACGCACATGCACCGCGCCCCGCCGCCCGCCCGCGGGCTCCGTCCA
>CAYSCH010000269.1:569-13426 GCA_964429355.1 uncultured Planctomycetaceae bacterium
AATCCAGCACTTGCCGCCGCCTATCCTGGCGCGGCGGGCAGGGGGCCGGTCTGGCGAAGCGGTTCCATCGTCCTTCCCAACGGCGTCGCCCTCGAAGCCTTCGGCACAGGTCAGCGCATCCGCGGTCGTCGCTTCCGCGCCCATCGCCCCAGCCTGATCATCTGCGACGACCTCGAAAGCGATCAGCAAATCCGCTCCCCCGTCGCCCGGCAGCAATCGCGTGACTGGTTCCACGGCTCCCTCATGAAGGCCGGCACTCCCCATACCAATGTCGTCAACCTCGCCACCGCCCTCCATCGCGATGCCCTGGCCTTGTCCCTCGCCCGTACCCCCGGCTGGAAGACCCGTACCTTCCGCGCCATCCTTCAGTGGCCCGCCGCCATGCCCTTGTGGCAGGAGTGGGAGACCATCTACACCGCCATCGACAAGCCCGGCGCCCAAGCCGCCGCCCGCAGGTTCTATCAACAGCACCGAGCCGAAATGGATGCGGGCGCCCGCGTCCTCTGGCCCGAACTCGAAGACCTCTACACCCTCATGTCCATGCGGGCCGAAGGCGGCCGCACCACCTTTGAACGGGAGAAACAGAATTCGCCCATCTCGCCCGAACAGTGTGAATGGCCCGAAGACTACTTCGACCCGTCCATCTGGTTCGACCAGTGGCCCGACCGGCTCCTCCTCAAAACCCTCGCGATCGATCCGAGCAAGGGCGCCGATTCCCGCCGCGGCGACTACTCCGCCATCGTCATGCTCGGCGTCGACCGGCGCAGCGTCCTCCACGTCGAGGCCGACCTGGCCCGCCGGCCGGTCTCCCAGATCGTGGCCGATGCCGTCGCCCTCCACCGCCGCTTCCAGCCCGACCTGTTCGGTGTCGAATGCAGCCAGTTCGAAGAACTCCTCGGCGGCGAGTTCGAAACCGAATTCCGCCGCCAGGGTCTCCTCGCCCCGCGACCGGTCCTCGTCGACAACCACGTCAACAAACTCGTCCGCATCCGCCGCCTCGGCCCCTATCTGGCCGGCCGGCGGCTTAAATTCAAATCCAACTCCGCGGGAACCCAGCTCCTGGTCGACCAGCTCCGCGACTTTCCCGCCGCCGACCACGACGACGGACCCGATGCCCTCGAAATGGCCGTCCGCCTTGCCGAACAACTCGCCGCCCGCGCCACCCGCTCCGACGGCCTCCCATCCCGACTCCCCGTCGGCTAAAGCAAACCCTCCCTGCTCCCTGCTCCCCTCTCCTTGCTCCTTGCTCCCTGCTCCCTGCTCCCCGCTCCCCGCTCCAGTACAATCCTCTCAATCACAACGGTAAAATCGGTCTGTTGTCCAAACAGCTCACTTCCAACAAGAACGAGGCAATCCCGTGAAACGTCCCTTCCTTATCCTCTGTGCCCTGCTGGCGGGCTTGGCTAATCCTGCGTCCGGTGTGCTCGCCTCCGATCCGCCCGCCGCGGCGCTCTGGAGCCTTGACGGCACCCTGGCCGACCGCAGCGGGCGCGACAACCACGCCTTCGCTCCGTCGGCCGCTTTTGTGGCCGGCCACGAGGGCCAGGCCCTCCAGTGCCAGGGGGAGCCGGCGGTTGTGCCCGACAGCCCGGAACTGCGGCCGGCGCCGGGGCTGCGGATCGAGTGCTGGGCCAAACTGGATGCCCTCGGCACAAGCTGGCAGCCGCTGGTGATCAAGGACGGCGCCTACCAGCTCCGCCTCGATCCGCCCCAGGAAGGCAGCCGCTTCTCCTTCTTTCTCAATCTGGGCGGATGGGAGCCGCGGGTGCAGTCGAGGCAGGCCGCCGGGCTGGGCCAGTGGTATCACCTGGTGGCGGGCTGGGACGGAAAGGAGATCTGGCTCGAGGTCAACGGCCAGCGGACCAGCCGGCCCCGGACCGGCAACCCGATCGAGTCGCGCGAACCGGTGGAACTGGGAGAGTTCGAAGGGGCACTGGATGAGCTGCGGATCGAGAACCCGGGCGCCCGTCCGTCGGGCGCTGCCCAGTGGCTGTTTGAGGGGAATCTGAGCGACGCCTCCGGACACGGCCACGATCTGGCGGGCAACGCCCAGTTCGCGCCTGTCGAAGGGGGCCAGGCCCTGAAGGTCGTCTCCGGGCCGGTTCAGGTGGCAAGCGATCCGGAGGTGCAGCTTGCCCCCGGACTGCGCCTGGATTGCTCCGTTTGCTTCGAAAAGCTGCCAGCCGACGGGCGTCAGATCGCCTTCAAAGACGGCGAGTACCAGCTCCGCCTCAATCCAGCGAAGGAAGGGAGCCGTTTCGCCTTCTTCGTGAATCTCGACGGCTGGGAGCCTCGCGTCTCGTCCGATGAGCCCGTCGAGGCTGGCAAGTGGTATCGTCTGACCGCCGCCTGGGACGGCTTCGCCCTCACGCTCGACGTCAACGGCCGCCGTAGCCGCATCACGCGGTCCGGAGTGCCCAAGGGAGCGGCAAGCCCACTGGCGATCGGCGGTGCCGGTGTGCTCCTCGACAACCTCAAGATCGAAAACCCCAGGCTCCCCGTGTTCCAGGTCCGCCGGACCCGGCAGGAGCACGCCATCCTCCTCGCCGGTCGTCCGGAGAAACTGACCACAACCATCCGCAACCTGGGCACGACAGCCCAACAGGTGTCCGTCCGCTTCCGGCTGCCAGACGGCGTGCGCTCCCTGGGCCAGGCAGCCTGCGAACTGGGTGACATGCCGACCGGCGCCGAAAAGACGATCCAGTGGAGCATCGAGGCCGAGAGCCCGGTCGTGGGTGCGGCCGAACTCGAGGTGACCGCCGCCGGCAGTCCCGCGATCACCGCGCGGCATCCGCTGATCTTCTTCGCGAGCGAAGAGGGGCAGCCCGTTTCGGCCTCCGAAAAGCTCTCACCAAAAAACACCGGCACGGCCACCACCTGGTATATCGACAGCATCCGCGGCGACAACGCCCGTGAGGGCACCTCGCCCGAAACGGCCTGGAAAGATTTTGCGAGAATCAATGGCCGGGTTCTCGGCCCCGGAGAGCGGCTGCTCCTGCGACGCGGGAGCGTTTTCAACCAGGAACTCAACGTCTCGGCCCGGGGTACGAAAGACGCTTGGGCGGAAATCGGCGCTTACGGCAGCGGCCCGCGCCCGGCGATCCGCCGCAATTGGGATATCGACGATCGCTGCGCCCTGGTGCAGAATCCCGACTTCCTCCGCATCGGCAGCCTGGTCCTCTGCTATGCCGGCAAGGGGCTCATCGTGAGCTTCACCGAGTCCGGCCACCGCGGACTGGTGATTGAAGACTGCATCGCCCACCACATCGAAGGCCTCTATCGATTCAACAGCCACGGCATTCCCGAGTGGCTCGGCCGTCGGGGGGCGCCAGGCGACGGGCTGAACCACTCGTCCGGAATCGCGATTATCGGCGCGGCGGCCAGCGATCTGGTGCTTCGCGACTGCGAAATGTTCCAGTGCTCCTCGGGATATTTCGTATCCGGGACCGACGCGGTCATCGACCGGGTCTTCTGCCACGACAATATCGTCCACAACACGTCTCCCCACCCGTTCCTGGTCAGCGTGAACCGCGCGGTGCTGAAGAACAGCATTTTTGACGCCTCGGGCTGGCATGCCAGCGCCGGCACGATGGGAATCATGCTGGGCGGCACCGACGGGCTCATCATCCGCGACTCCTACTTCCGCAACCAGCCCGATTCGGGGAGCCACGACGAGGGAGGCATCGACTTCGAGGCCGGCGGTAACGGCTGCCTCATCGATCGCTGCACCTTCGAAAACAACGCCGGGGCGGCCATCGAGGTCCTGGGCCTCAAGTCGCCCCAGACCACCAACGTCGAAATCCGCGGTTCGCGGTTCATCCAGAACAACACGGCGAAGAAACTCGGCCCGTCCGAAATCTTCATCTGGGGTGGAGTCCGCGACCCATCGGTTTGCTGCAGCACGGGCGCTGTCGAGGGCAACGGCTATGTCCTCCTCCCCGGCATCGAGTTCTTCGTCAACCAGGAGCCCGAGCTTACGTCTTGGACACTGCGTGATAACCAGCAGCACGCGACCGCGGCGGAACTCGACCGCGCGATGCCCCTCAACCGCCCGCCGGTTGTCGAGGCCGGGGCCGATATCCGCATGGACGGAGTGAAAGTCGCGTTGGCCGGCTCTGCCCAGGACGACGGCAAGCCGGGGCAGACGCCGCTGGCGATCACGTGGGAAGTGCTCGAGGGACCCGGCCGTGTGTCACTCGACGATGCTCATGCCGCCGAGACGACAGCCAACTTCGAACAGCCCGGAGACTACCTGCTGCGGCTGGTGGCCGACGACGGCCAGTTCTGGGTGAGTGACATGGTGGCGGTCCACGTTCTTGCCCCGGGCCAGTCGGTTGCGGCCGCCTGGGAGTTCAACCGCAACCTGGACAAGGAAGGTTGGACCGAGGTCAACCCCGGTACTCGCGTCCAGCAGTGGGCCAACCAGGACTGGCCGACCACCTCCCGTCCGGTCCAGCATGTTGCCGGCGGATACTACCTGCTGGCGATCGACGGCAGCCCCGATGCGCACCTCCTCTCCGCCGACCACCTGGGAATGGAGCTTACGGGGAAGGAGAGGATCGTCATCGGTTTCCAGAACCACACGCCTGCGACGGGAATGCGGCTGAGGTTCACGACCGAAGCCGACGCGGTCTGGAATGACGCCAAGAGCCTTCCCTTCCAGGTCGTGGCCCATGACAACGCCAGTCGGGTTTATTCTCTGGATCTCTCCGCGGTGCCCACATGGAAGGGGCAACTGCGGCAACTGCGGCTGGACCTGGCCAGCGGTTCACCGCTTACCGGCACTTGCCGGCTGGATTACATCTGGGTTTGTTCTGCTGCAGGGCAGAAGTGATCCGGCCCAGATCAGGTGCATTCCA
The DNA here is from genome assembly GCA_964429355.1 of uncultured Planctomycetaceae bacterium. Taxonomy (GTDB): domain Bacteria; phylum Planctomycetota; class Planctomycetia; order Pirellulales; family Thermoguttaceae; genus JAAYAY01. Next base: position 5,429 of record CAYSCH010000269.1, read on the forward strand.
TGTCACATTTCGAGCGAGGATGGGTTCATTGCCGCGGGATCCGCCATTCGCCACGGAGTTTCTGTCCCGTCGGGCCCCCTGGCCTGGGCGACACCGTCGACTCCCGGTCTTCTCTCCGGAGAAATTGCGGACAGCGCTTCCCGAATGCTGAACTCCATGGTCTCCGTCGCGCCGCCCAATCCACCTTCTGCTCAGTCCGGCAGCATTTCGCGGACAAAGCGGACCTGGGGGCGGCCGCCGGATCCGTTCAAGGTCTCAGGAAGGAGAGGATAGGTGTCGCGGCGATCGGGGCGCGGATCGCGAAAGAAATCGCCCTTCTGGAAGATCGGCCGCGTGTCGGAGATGCCGCCGAACTGGCGCGGCCCGGCGACCTGGCAGGGGAACCAGCAGCCTTTGCCCTCCTTGTCGACCAGATAAAACTCGGGATAGCAGTGGTCGAGGACCCAGACGGTTCGTGCGGGAACGCCCGCCGCGCGGCAAATGGCAATGAAGGCGAAGCACATGTCTTCGTGATTGCCCTTCTTGTCTTCGAGGGCCTTGATTCCGCCTTTCATCTTGTTGCCCTTGCTATACTCGATCTTATCGCGAACGTAGTCGAAGATCGTCTCGACCCGTTTCCATGCGTAGGGCTCGCTCGCTCCGAGCGTGTCGCCCAATTGGCGGATGCGGTCGTCGCGAGAATCGATGTGGGGAAGACTCGGGGCCAGGTAGATCCGCAGATTCCGGGGCACTTCCGGATCTTCGGGTATCCTGTAGACTTCAACGTCCGTGGGGGGGTTCTGGGCATAGCGGGTGACCTCGTAGGTCAGAATCGCCCGTGCGTCCTGGCCCGATGGCAGCGAGCGAATGTTCACGACCATCTGCGGGACGGCCTTGACGTTTTTGCCCTGGTTGACCCGTGCCTGCTCCGAGACGTCTTCTTCGCAGATCACGACGCTTTGTTCGGGCCAATCGACGGGCACGGGGATCGTGGCCACGATGCCTTTGCAGGGCCCCCCCACCGCCTTGACGGTAACGCCCCCCCGCCAGCGCTGCGTTTTCGACTCGCCGAGGAGAGCCGAGTCTGCGCCGCCTTCCTGGAACTGGGCCGATGCGGTGACGGCACAGCACAAAACCAACAATACTGCCAGACTGCCAATTCTCAGAAACGGCACCAGAGCACCTCGCGAAACTGGTCAACAGGTCCAATATTCTCATTGTACTTCGCCAGACCGGAGTATTCTCGAGTCTTTCAACGAACGATCGCAATATGCAAACTCTTTCTGCAATTGAGTTTGGGGCGTGAATGCAGTCGGCCTTCCGCACAAGGCGTTCTGGCTTCTCGCCCCGATCTTCCCTACAATCCTACGAACCGATTCCAAAACCAGTCACACAGGCCAGTTTCATGACCAGGCATTACCCCGATCGAGCAAAAGTTCTGGAGATGTCCGAATCGGCAATGGTCGCCTGCGTTCTCGGCGCGGCGGCGGAACTGGACTTGTTCACGCTCCTGGCAGACGAACCGGCCACCGCCGAGCAACTCACCGAACGCATCGGCGGCGACCTTCGCTGCGCAGAGGCCCTGCTCGACGCGGTAGTTTCCCTCAACCTGTTGGACAAGACCGACGGAGTTTACCGCACGCCCGAGCCGCTCGTGCCCTACCTGACGGAAGGCGCCGAGCAGACGGTGCTGCCCATGATCCGCCACCGGATGAACATTCTTCGCGGATGGACGGAACTGGCGTGGACGGTCAAGACAGGCGTGCCCTTCCCCCGCCACGCAAGCATTCGGGGGCCCATGGCCGATCGCGAGGCGTTTGTGGCGGCCATGCACACGGCTTCCGGCCCGATCGCCGGCGAGGTGGTTGCCGCCTGGGGACCGCCCCGGTTTCGCCATCTGCTCGATGTGGGCGGCGCCTCCGGCACCTGGACCCTCGCTCTCCTGCGGACGATGCCCGACGCCCGGGCGACCTTGTTCGACCTGCCCGACGCCGTCAAACAAGCCCGGGAGCGGATCGGCGCAACCGAATTCAACAATCGGGTGACCATGACGGCCGGAGATTTCTACCAGGACGAACTGCCCCGGGGCGTCGATCTGGCATGGGTGAGCGCGATTGTCCACCAGCACTCCCGCGAAGACAATCGGGAGCTGTTCCGCAAGGTCTACCGGGCCCTGGAACCGGCCGGCATGATTGCCATCCGCGATGTCGTCATGTCCCAGGATCACACCCTGCCAACCTTCGGCGCCCTGTTTGCAATCAACATGATCGTGAACACCGACAACGGCGGCACTTTCTCGTTTGAGGAACTCGCCGAAGACCTGCAGGCAGTCGGATTCCGGGATCCTGCGCTGGCCGTGAAGGCCGACGACATGAGCTCGATCGTGACCGCCGTGAAACCGTAACGCCTTACTCGAGCCGCTCCAAAGCCTCCACCAGCGCCGCCTTCATCGCGTTCGCGTCGTACCCCTCGGGCGTATCACGCTGGTTGAGTGCCACCGGCCCGGTCGTTGACTCCAGCAGCCGCTCAGCCGCCTGAAGCTCCTGGCTCTCCTTGCCGCTGGCCCGCAGCGACTCGATGCGGTTCCAAAGCGTTTGCATTAGATAAAAATCATCAGCACCTTCGCGGCAGCGTTCGAAGTGGATTGTCGGATAGATCCGCTCCCGGCCGTAGCAGATCATGGCCGTGTCAGGCTCGCGGCCGTCGAGATCGAAGAACTGGTAACCGTGGAGCACGTTCAAATGCCACTGCCAACGGGCGAGAACGCCCTTGCGATACTCGCTCCATTGGTAGAGGCCGAAACTGTAGCGGGTCTGCCCCTGGTTGTAGATGTGGATCTCCTTGCCGAGCTTCTCCGCCTCGGCCATGACCGACGGATCGTGGTTGTTGAGGCTGCTCACATCGAGAGCCTGGAAGAACCGCTGATACCAGGCGAGCATATCGTCGAGATCCTCGGGGCGGTGGTCGAAGGAAACGCTGTAGCTGCCGCTCGTGCGAAGGGTCTGGGGAAAGGCCCGGCTCAATTCCGCCAGCAGCTTCATGAACTCCAGCTCCTTCTCCGCCACCTGCCGCACGCGGGTCTCGTCGCACATGGCGTAATAGATCAGGGGCCAGCCGGCCTGGCGGGCGTGGCTGTCGACGGCCTGCCAGACGCGTCGCAACGCCTCCGGATAGGCCAGGCCGCTCTGCTCCTCGACTTTTCGGCCCGTATCCCCCTTCCTGTAGCCGTCGTGGAGGCCTTCGATACGGAGCCCCCCGTAACCGTTGACCGCGCGGTCGAAACCGTGCTTCTTGAGCCGCTCCATGAACCGGTCGGCCTCGCCGAAGTCGATCTCGGGACGGCCCTCGTTCCAGCCCGTCAACCGCAAACTGGGACCGCCGGAGACGGCATTCATCCCATGGGCGCGAAGCATCTCGAGCGTCTCGTCAAGGATTCGGTCGCGATCGCCGGCCGGCACCAGGTTGGGCGGCGTGAGCCCGAAGTAGCCCATCAGAAACTCGGTTTCGCGATCGAGCACGGCGGGAGAAACGGTGAGCTCCAGCGGCACCCGAAGCAGCGGCTTGCCCGTCGCACCGAGAATCTGCAGGGCGCCCCGGTAGGTACCTGCCGCAGTCTCGCGGGGAACCATCGCGGTAACGATGATCTCGCGGGTGACGCCCTCTCGCAGATCGGCCGAAGACTGCTCTCGCAAAGTGTGGGGACGGATGTGGTAGGCCACCTTGCCGAAGTCGCGGCTCGTGTTGTACCACACCAGCGCAGTTCTCGCTTCGATCGGGCTGGGGCCCTGGAAGGGTTCGATCTGGAGCGAGCACTTTCCCAAATCGGCCAATGGCCGAACGGCGAGGCAGAACGGCTCGAACTCGCCTCGGAGTGCCAGACGCGAAATCTGCAGGGTCGCCGGGGTGGTGGGGGCGGATGCGGCATCTCGGCTGTCGTCGCTGCTGCTCCGGGTCGGTGTGGTGTGCGGGGCCACTTCGTCTTCAATGCCCACGGGCCAGGCGATCAGACCGGCGGATTGCCAGGCAGGATCGGGCGTAAAGGGTGCCGCTGGCGGGTCGAGACAGAGAGCTTTGCCGCGAAACTCGTCGGCGATCTTGCGGATCTGCTCCTGAAGCCACTGGGCGGCCTTCGCATCCCCCTCTCGGTAGACCGCCAGTGCGGCAATCTTGCAGCCCCAGGCCACGTCCGACTGGAAGGCGAGCTGCAGCCCGTCGCTGGCGGCTTCGACCTCCAGTGTGGCCGGCCTGGCCAACTCGTCGGCCATGTAGGTGTCCCACAGGTCGACGCCGATCGGTTCGACGTCTTCAAATCGGTAGAGGGCATGAGCCGCACTGTCCGGGCGAGTCTCGCTCCAGACGGTAGCGCCGTTGTGGAGGATCTTTCGCTCGCCGTGCCTGGCCTGTTCCCCGCCCCAGTAACCACTGTTTTCGAACCAGACAGTCACACGATACTTGCCCGCCGGTACGTCAACGCGAAAGCGGTATCCGCCCGCCGAACAGAAATCCTGGAGCAAGGAGCCGCCGAAGGTCGTATCCCGTGCCGATCCATCCCAGGGAGTACCTCCCTGCGGGCCCCAGCCGTATCCGCGCTGGGAGTCATAGAGCGTATCCCACGTGACGGCGGTCCAGCCGAGAGTCTCCGCCTGGTCTTTCGGCCCGAAGTCGAATGCCCACACATTCTCGGTCGCCGCCGTCTTGACCAGTCGAAGGTGGTCGATCACCACGCGTCCGCTCTTTCCCCGCCCACCGAACCCGAAGTCCAGGCGAATGATCGAGTCGGGATCGATATTGCGGGGAATGTCGTTGTTGCGGCTGCCGGCCTCGCCGCGGTAGAGGCCACGAATGGGAATCACCCACTCGGTCCGGCCGGGCGGGAAGTCTCGCCCGCTGTTGTGGCGATTCCAGTAGCTTCCGCCCGAATCCTGCCACGCCTGATCGGCCACCAGGAGGGTGGCGGCAAGGGGATCCGGGTTGGGGTTGAGCACGTCCAACACGAGGGCATCGTAGACCGACCAGTCTTTGGCGAGGCGATAGGACGTCAGGTATGCCCCGTGATATTGGGCTTGAGGGTCCAAGGTGATTTCGAGCGAGGAATGCCCTTGGAGGGGATCCTGGGAGGTGAGCCGAGGTGTTCCCGAGTTGATCTCCCAGAGCTTCAACTGGGCGGGCTCCTCGAAATCACACAGGACCTGGGTATCCTGCCCGCAGGCAGCCTCGGCCAGCAGGGCTACGGAGAGCAAAACGAAGGGACGAATTCGAGCCACGATCGCCATGGTCGCACCTGAGGGTTGAGAAAACGGCTTCGATCAAAAGAACCATCTCGGAAACGGTTGCCTTCTCACGTTTGGACGGGCTCTAAAATGGCCTTCGACCAATGGGGGTAATAGATCGTCGCCAGGGCGAGCCATCCGGCCGCCTCGCCGGGCGAGTTGGCTCCCTGATCCCAATAGTGAAACGCAACTCGTTCCGACAAGGCCCCCATCAGTCGTGAGCGGACCGCCTGGATGAGCGTTTCCGTGAACGGGCTGAAGCGAGTGAACGTACTCACCAGGACGACTCGGTGAGGCCGGACAAAATTCACGCAGTTTGCCAGACCGATCGAAAGCAGCTCGATCATCCGGTTCATCTGCGGTTGTGTTCCGTCAAAACGACTGACATGCTCCAGGAGCGACAGCGGTTCGGCCCCCTCCTGCAGGAGGAACTCCGTGGAACAGATCCGCTCCATGCAGCCTATGTTCCCACAGTAGCACCGCTCGGTTTTCACCGGCATGGTGGTGTGACCAAGCTCGTTGCCGCCGACCAGGCACCCCCAGTTCGGCTCGCCTCGAACCAGCAACGCCGATCCGAGCTGACCATCGTCGAGATAGACGAGCACAACGTCTTCGGTCGGTTGGCGGTGGTGTTCCTGGAGCCATCGGGCGGCCAGGGCGTGCATGTCGTTTTCCACGGCCAGTGGCCGTCCGTTGGCCACGTCGAGGAGGGGACGGAGCGACGCGACATTCTCATCGGGCAGGGCTGAGGAGAGCAGGATCTGGCAATGGGCCGTATCGACGAATCCGGTTGTGCTGAGCCCAATAATATAGGTTTGATCGTTCGTAAGTTTTTCGAGAAGGCCCTTGGCAACAGAAACCGTCTCGGCGGGCGTGGCAACGGGTCGCGAGTGAAGCTGACCGAGCGTTTGGCCGCACAGATTCAGTCGGCACGCATCGATGCGTCCCGGACGGATGGCGGCTCCGATGACGTGGAGTCGGCTGGTGTCGATCGCCACGGGAACACGGGGGCGTCCCGGCCCATTGGCCTCGGCCGGGTGCTCCTGGAGCAACCCTCGGTCGAGCAGTTCCCCCACAAGGGAGCCAACCGTGTTTGGACGCAGCTTGGTGCGTTGGTGCAATTGCCATCGGCTGAGCGGCCCTTCGTTGCGGAGAACTCGCAGAATCCGACATTGATGAGCGGACAGGACTGGCTGTTTATTACTGAACATGATAAAAAAATAGCGTTTCCGCTCCTCTGCCTGCCGCTGGACGTTGCCCCCCCAGTCGTGGACTGGCATCTTCGAGCCGGATGGCAGGAATTCTAGTAAATCCTTCGTTTGTCAGCAATTACCTGGGAGAATCGCCACCTCCTGGTGCGTGTGCGTTCGGGCCTATTGTCAACCGGGGGGAAGCTGCGATATTTTGTATCGAATTCGATAAAAAACCAAGGTGTGGCCGCGGTTCTCGCATCCGCGGGGAGCAGCAACCGGCTGCACGAATTCACTTGTGCCAGATGGGAGCCATCGATGGAAGTCAAGATTTCGTCAACCTATGAACAACTCTCTCGCCAAGCCGCTGAGTTCGTGGCGGAACTGCTCAACGCCAAGCCGAATGCGGTGCTTGGATTGGCCACCGGCTCGAGCCCGCTTGGGCTGTACCGGGAACTCGTGCGGATGCACCGGGAGGAAGGGCTCGACTTTTCGCAAGTCACAACCTTCAATCTCGATGAATACGTCGGTCTGCCGGCGGAGCACAGCCAATCGTATCACTACTTCATGTACGAGAACCTGTTCAAGCACATCAATGTGCCGAAGGCGCGGATCCACATCCCTTCCGGGACGACGAAGAACTATCGCGCCTTCTGCCAGTGGTACGAAGATCGGATCAAGGAGTGCGGCGGAATCGACATGCAGGTTCTGGGGATCGGATCGGACGGTCACATTGCGTTCAACGAACCGACAAGCTCGTTGGCTTCGCGAACTCGTTTGAAGACGCTTGCCCGGCAGACGATCGAAGACAACGCACGATTTTTCGACAGCACGGAAGAAGTGCCCATCTACGCGATCACGATGGGGGTCGGCACGATTCTCGAGGCCCGGCATCTGCTTCTGGTGGCCAACGGCGAGAGCAAGGCGGACGCGGTGGCGAAGATGATCGAGGGGCCGGTAACGAGCATGGTTACCGCAAGCGCTCTGCAACTTCATCCGCATGCCAAGGTGTTCATCGACAGTGCGGCCGCATCGAAACTCACGATGCGAGAGTACTATGAGTGGATTCATGCGAAGAAGCCCGGGGCGCCGCGATTTTAGACGGCCGGGATTTGACCCAGCGCTAGCGGCTGCCGAGGGTTGGGCCGGATGGTTCCTCAACCTTGCGAGGAAGGCGAAGCGATGAGCGTTCTATCGAGATTCACGGAGTTGGCCAAGCAGCGGTCGTTGACGGTGGTCTTGCCCGAGGGAGACGATGAGCGTGTGATTGCCGCGGCGCGGCGGATGCAGGATGAAGGGATTGCTCGTTCGGTCCTGCTCGGCGACCCGACAGAAATCCAGGCCGCAGCGAGCGGAGCGGGGATTGGGCTGGACGGCCTGGAGATTGTGACGCCGGCGGCGAGCGACAAGCTTGACGAGTACACCGAGGCCTATGCGAAGGGTCGCGACCTGAATCCGAAGGTCGCCCGTCGGATGGTCAAGCGGCCGCTCTACTACGGGGGGATGATGGTTGCCGAGGGGGATGCCGACACGATGGTGGCGGGCGTGGCGACGCCGAC
>CAYSCH010000270.1:0-13384 GCA_964429355.1 uncultured Planctomycetaceae bacterium
TGACGCGGTTGCGAGGGCTGTATGTCGCGCAAATGTTTGAGGGATACTTCGCCACGGATCGTCCAGTTGCGGGTGGTGTACCCCGCGACATGGAGGACTCGCAAGGCACCTCTAAGAATTGGCTCTGGGGCTATCATCTTTTTCTTTTAGCCGAACGCCGGAGTTAAGCCGCGCCGCGAAAAGGCGTCGGCCTGAACGAATTGTCAGGCAACATTGCTCGAGTACCTCAGCGTAAGGCGCAGCATGTCAAAGAGCTGTATTCCGTCCTCGAAGATCGGCTCAGGATAATTATCGACGAAGAAATCATGGTCAATGCTTGTAACCCGAAAGCCATGCCGCTGGTAGAAAGCGAGTTGATAGCCGAACGTGCCGGTGCCCACCTCTAGTTGCCGTGCGCCTAAATTGCGAAAGAAATCAATAACCCACTTCAATAGCGCTGTGCCGTATCCGGACTTCTGGTGAGCTGGGTGAACAGCGATGCTCATTAGCTCATATGTATCCGTGCCACGTGACTGTACGACGCATGCGCCAACCACAACCGCGCCACTTGAAGCCACGAAGCATTTTGATCCTGAAAGATAGGAGCGGATCTTGTCTTCCGAGGGATCGGCAAGTAGCAGTAGCTCCATTGGAGCATCTATTACAGAAACTTCGTGGATCAGTAGCGACATGCTTGTATATTGCCGACCTTCTTATTCTACGACGATTACTTTTTACCGGAGGGTACAGCGATCCAGCGGCATCAAGCTAACCCGATATGGTGGAACACGCAACCACTTAGAGCTAAATTACCGCGAGAATCTCGCTCTCTGAAGAGGCGGCGATTGATATAACCACCTGATTTCCGTGGTTATACGAATCGGCGTATATCCAGACAGGGCTGTTATATCTATATCGAGCAGTGGCGATCATCCTCGGAGTCCCATCAATCCTTCCATTCTCGGGGCGCAGAATTTGCCCCGATCGGGCTCGGCCGCCTTGACCAGGAATCCGGCGTCCGCCCCCCCCGACAGAGATGACGCCGCTGCCCGGAAGCGCGCCCCGGAATACGGTGGTTTTTTACTCAATTCAGGTCAACGCGTAGCACCACGCGATTATTCGCTGGCCGCTTGCCGTCCGGCCAGATCCTTCTCAAGCTGATTGACAATTCCAATGAACCAGGATTGCAGGCACGCGAGGCTGCAGAATGACAAGTCAAACTGCCCTCCCGGCAAATCGTTCACAACCTCGATGTCCGCACTATCCGACATGTCTGAGGCCGCGCCGTGAAACCCCACGTTCATAAACGCTCTATGGCGGCTGTCATGGATGCTGTTGAGCGATTGGGCGTCGAGCAGCAGTGCACCACCCGATACGTACGCGACGCCACCACGAATCCGTCCAGCGCAGTTTTGGCACACATCAGCGTTCTTTTCACTCTGTATCATGATTACTGTCCTGCCAGCGGCCGCGAGTGTTCACAAATGGGTCGCTATTTGGGACAGTGCCAGAACGTCGCGCATCGCGGGGCGGCCGCCGACGATGCTCGATCAAAAATAAGCCCGGATCGGCCGCCCCGGTGGATGCGTTATGCAGGATCGTGCAAGAGCCACTTGCCATTCTATCTTGTGTGAACGATTTGGATAGCCAAGCGAATAAAGGGTGGCAGGAAGCAGGGAAGTATCGCGACGACGAACCTGATGCAGTCTCTCGCATGAAAATGGCGGGGCCGGATGTCGATCCGGCATACACGGCCGACGAATAGAAGATATCCGACAAGTAATGAGGTCGAAAGCACCGCAAGTGGAAAGTTCCACCCATGGAGAATGATCGGGCCGTGTAGTTGAAACGGCCCCACGATCGGACCGATGAAATGGAACAGGATTTCGCCGAAAGTGGTGGAGACACCAAATTGTGACCGGATCTCGAACATCTGTATGTCAAGCATCGAGTCCAACGGATCCATGCCGCGAAAGTAAATGGCAAGTCCACCCCACCAGACGATCGCGAATGTGAACGACGTCGCAATTGCGAATACGATGGCACCTGGCGTACTGCGGGAACCGCAACAAGCGAGAATGGCGCACACGACTCCGGCCCACTGAAGAAACCATGGGACTGCACCAACGACGATCACGTTGTTGCTGACAGAAACACCTTCGATCGCGGATCCCTTGGAGACAAGCGAGAATTGAGCAGTCAGCCAGGCGATGAAAAGCAGAGTCGCGGAGGCGAACAACAGCAGCCGACCCCTCATGCGATGAGGCGCTTTCGCCGCACGGCTCTCAGGTTCGGCACGTGCCATGGCCTCGTCCGTCAACTTTGTGTCAAAATCGGTGGTTTGTTGGGACACCGCAAGAACGCTACTCCGATGCTACCGTTGCGCCTCGTCGCTAGCAGGTGACGGGGAATCGTCAACCGACTTCTGGCGATAGTTCTTGCGAATATCCAATACGATGCCCACACCCAGTCCGAGAAGTGCACCCACAAGTGCGCACACGGCGTGGATAAGGTCATCGCCTGCTTTGAGTCGTATCGGGGTCATTCCGTAGCCCAAAATGGCTCCGACGATGGTGCCAGCAGCTATCCACGGTGATCGCCCGTGCTTATCCCGTCGTATCAGCATGGCGGTATTCCCGTTCTTGGCGCTGCGGCAGGTCATGATGGCGGAGGCCAGCTACGCACTGACGATCCGTCAGAAGTGTGTCAGGAAGGGTTGTTTTACGACACACCTCAACTCTGCCACGCGTTTACAAAGACTGCTCCAGATCGATGTGCCTATGTACGTTAGTGGGCCCCTTCAATGCGAGGAGTTGGGCCGCAAAAGGATGCGGGTATTACCGTTCTCTGCATCGTACAAGACCTTTTCGCCACCCTGGTACAGAATAGCCTCGGGTGCCCGCTTGCCCTCGGGCGTCTTGATCTGGATCACGTAGACATCCCCAAACGAAGACCTCCCTGTGAATGCCCAGGAAACGGTGTAGCCGTCTGACCCCGCGCCGCTGAGATTCCCTGGGAAAGACGTGCTCGAAGCAGATTCTCCCTTCTCGATAACCACTTCCGAGTCAGAGTACAGTGGTTTTTCTGCCGCACTGTCAGCGGAAAGGGAGGGGGGTGTTGGTATCCCTCTCAGGTTCTCTAGATTCTTGTCGAATTCCTCAAGCGTTTCACTTTCGCCAACTAGTTGTCGCAACTGATCCACTTGCTCGGCAAACCTGCGGACCGACATGGCTAGCATAGCGGCCATGGGCCCAGCCTTTTCGTCGCTCCCGGATGGCCGCACGTACCAACGCCCGTTGGCCCGCTCCATATCTAGGCATTCGCCTCTTCTGAGGGGATTGGGAAACCGTGCGACGCTCTTCTCTTCTTCTGTAATGACTTCCATCCGGGAGAGCAACTCGTCAACGTCCGTGCCGTCACCAAGTGGCTGCTCCCCCACAAACCTCATGCCTGTGTGCTTCTGAACCGCACGTAGTCCAGCGTTGCCAAACTTCGCGTGGACTTCTCGCTGGAAACGCCCGCTCTTGGCCGCCAGATGGCTGGTTTCGCCGTACATGGCCGCCGCGGACAGATCCTCCAATGTGTCCAACTGAAAACAAGATACCACCAGATCTCGGTCCCCCTTGATCAGCCCACGCACGAACCTCTCGGCCAACTGCCGAGGCGACTCCTCTCCGAGTGGCCCGAGTTTTTCGAAATAGGCGGGGACGTGAACTGGCACTTGTCCGTCCGATTCCCGATCCGTCCTCGCATCCTGCCCCCGGGCACTTCCAACCATTCCCACCGCGAGCAGCAATCCGAAGCTCGCAAAGAATCTGCCTGCAGTCTTTGTATCCAACACTGGTATACCTCCAAATCGCCGCGCCCCACGCATGCAAAAAAGGTGCACACGCAAGCATCCTCACAGACAGATTCCCCACATTCTGATGCTCGATGGCAACCCGGTCAAGCACCGTGTACTCCTTTCCGTCCAACCTGCCCGGGAAGAACGCTTCAGTTCCATTGCACATGGCACACACCTGGAGCACCTAGCAAGGCTGCTGGCCGAGTCAGAAAACCTTCGTCAGATGCCGCCGTTCAGCAACCTCCGCCCGACCCATTCCTGCACCAGGCGGAAACCGCCACCCGATTAAGGGGGAAAGGTGCTCGCCGCCGGTTGTTCATCAATAGGTCGTTGATGGGACACTGCGAGAACGACACCGATCACTCGGTCGCCGCGGTTGATCTTCCATTTTCAAAACGCCCGACTCGGGTGCATCGGATCGTTCGCCGTCACAATTACGATTGGGGCAGTGAATACACGGAATTAAGCAGGTAAGTGACAATTGACATTGCCCGTATTGCGTCATCTCGGGATACAAACGCAACCGAGTGATTCGCATCGTTACCGTGCGAATTGCGTCGATAGAGCTCTTGGCTTTGGGCAACGGTTGCACGTTGTCGACAATGTAGTCCACGTATTTGACGAACGGGAGACCTTCGCCAGCTCCTTCGTTGCAGGCACACACCATCAAGATCTTTCTCGCCAGCATCGTCGTTGCAGTGTATGCTCCGGAGGTGAAACTACGTGACGCTTCTTCGTACAACTGCTCAAGCTGCGTCGGCCAATTCTCGCCAGCATGAAATCGCGAGTATTCGGGAAACTGCCGCTCAGTTCCATTGATGGAAACGAGCAGCGTCGGTAGGCGTTTTTCGCATGAACACTGACACCAGTAGACAGTAGTCTCATTGTTGTCGTTCGTCTCAGAGCAGACTACTCGGCCGTTCGTTGAACGTCCGCAGTGCCCGCAATCGAAGTTGCGGTAGAGCGGGTTCATTCCATGCATGACCTCTTGCTGTTCGTTTGGGTCAGCCGCATGGAAATGAATGCCAGCCCGTGGTTGGTTCTGTGCGCCGCCGAAACCACCCATGAATCCACCACCAAACGACATCCTGGCTCCTTTCGTCTAATGAATCGGCGAGCTCGTTGTTAGATAGTTTCCGCCTATCACCGGTAGACCGCAAATGTGTGGCCTATCCTGCCCGTCGCCGTGGCTCGTCAGTCGTATTGTAGTGGGTGGTTGCGTGCCTGCCAAACGACTCTCGGCGTGATAGGCCGTTTCTTCCTATCGCTCCTCGGGCCGAGGCGCAAGACCATCCGCGGGACTGCGGACGCCTCGACCTCCCCGGTTCAGAACCCGGGGGCACCCGGCGCTCTCGAAATACCTTCCTTTGCTAAACACGTCCGATGGCCCGATTTTACCCGCTGCCGCCCGGCCATCCAACATCGGCCTTCGCATGCCTCTGCCGGGTTAGGCCGGGCCTGTTCGTAATACGGTCGATTTACGAGGCGCATCACGAAACGTATGAGTAGATCGGACAGGCGCGCCGTAACGTTTGCGATCAATGGCTCGCGGTCCTCTTATTATCCATATCCCACGACGCTGCCGCGAGTCCAATGCATCGCGAGGTTCTGCAAAGGTAGGCAGACCGAATTGCCCTAGGACGCATACACGACGAGAACACATCTATTCGCTACGTCTCGGCCAGCGCCGACAACGGGAATGTCTACGTGGAACGGCGCACCTTCAACATCGATAGGCGGTTCGCAGGTATCAACGGTATAGTCACCGAATTGCGGTGCTAATTCCGCGAGAGTGTTATCGAGGGTCATCAGGGAAAGCGGCGGATTGCCTGACTCACGGATGAGCAACACCTCGCAAGCGTCGTGGTCAAGTTGAATGGAAGTAATCGCGTCGCGTCCGCCAACCTCCTTCCACTCACCCGACGACCGCTTCTTGTAGCCAGTAAACAGCACCGGCCACGCATCGGCGCCGCCGCCGTCTTGCCGCAACATCTCAAGCAGCCGTGTGAGCTTCACGTCGAACACTCCGCAGAACGCTGCGTTTGAACGCCGAGCGAAGCCGGCGCGAAACGTCGGCGTAGCGAGTCCGTCTCCAATCGCTTGTTAGCCGTGTCCGCGCCCATGCTGTTTTACACTCCACCTATCTTGAGCGACACCAAAAAGCTCTAAGGCTGCCGCAAACGCATCACCCTGTGACTGGTACCAGTTATCCGCAGTAAAGAAATCGGCTGGGCTCATTACGAGATGATAACCGTGCTTCTCGTCCCCTTGAATCTCCAAGTCGATCTCGCACTCCCGACCCTCAACAGCGTAACCGCGCTGTGGGGCTAGGCTCCACGAGTTAGTCGTTCCGTAGATTCGGATTGTCGTATGTGCCACGAGCGCCATTCTTTGATCCGGCTAAAGTGTCAGCGCATCAGCGGCGGCCGATGCGCTCGCATCTACTCTAGCGGTTCACGCCGTCCGCTGGATGCGATGGGGAAAAGTAATTGTCGCCGGACAGTCATGGCCCACCATTCCAGAGTGAAGGCCTTGTTTTTGGACTGATCCGTGTATTACCTGTAGGCTGCACATTCGCAGCCTCACACGCAGCACCAACTTGCCGTAACTCGAATTGTAGTCATCCGATATGTGCGCGCCACACGAGCGAGTGCGTGATAGGCTGTTTCATCCTAACGCTCGGCGGGCCACAGAACCAGACCGTCTACGGCACCGTGCGAACCACGGCGGCAACCACCGTCCAAAAAATACCTTGGATTCTCGGAACGCCGATCCGGCCCGAATCGAGCTTGCCCGCACCGACCTGGAATCTGACCCTCACCCCCCAGCAGAGGAGTCCCTGCTTTTGTGTCGTTGATCGGTCCTTTTCTGACGCATCCGAAAAAAGGGATGACTTGACGGGACGTCAGCGAGCGGAACGTTCCGGATCACACGGGCGTACTCGCCTCGCGTGCATCCGATGGTTATCTGACGCTGCCCATTCACGAAAATGCAAGCATGAGGAAGACAACCGCAAGAATCCCGACGAGAATTGGGACGCAGGCTGAAGCCTGTACTCCAACACGGGGCTATCGTGCGCGGTGGCGTGGCGTAACGGGGGCGAGGGGAACACCGCTCACTTCTTGCGCTGCCAGGTTTCGCCGCGTTTGTAGCGGTTGGCTCGTTCGACGAGTTCCTCGTTGGTGCTGAGCTTGATGACCTGGTCGAGGACGGCGTCGAACTCCGCCTTGTTCGGGTCGCGGATCTGGCGGTGGTGGGCAAGCTCGATGATCGTTTCGCAGGCGGCCTGGCAGAACTCCGGTTGGTCCAGGTAGGGACGTACAAGCCGCATGGCTTCCACGTCGTAAGCGGTGCGAGTGCGATTGATGACGGCGATCTTCTCCTCGGTCGTACGAGCCTCTTTCAGGGCCTCTGCCATCCGCTGGAGCCGCTGTTGATCGCTGCGACGATCGCGAATGGCACAGACTTTGACGTATGCCTGAAACGCCTGGCGACGTTCTGCTGTGTCTGTCGTTTTCCGGGCGATTTCGAGAAGCGTGTCGGCAGGGCTGGCGTCAGGCCACTTGCTGAGGGCGTCGATGCCGAATGACCGGCGGGATGCATCCTCGCCGGTTGCGATATCGGCGACGAACCGGATCAGACGATTGCCGCCGACCCGCCCGATCAGCGGCATCAATTCGTCACGTTGGGCAACGTCGACGGTATCGAGGGCGGCGATCAAGGCATCGCCGCGCTGGTCTTCGTCCGGGATCCGCATGCAGACCTCGGCCACGTTCCGCTCAGCATTGTCCCGTTCGCCTCCTCGGGAGGCCTTCAATACGCCTGGCAGCATCGCGGCGAGTTGGTCCGGCTTGCCGATCTGCCCCAGAGCGTTCATCGCCGTCGTGCGGACGCCGGCATCGTCGTCCAGTGTGGCAGCAAGGACCGCATCGAGCTGACCGGTGGCACGGCGAATAGCAAGCACTTCGATCAACTTGCCGCGCAGTTGAGGGGGAGCGTTCTTCGAGTCGGCAGCGAGCGTCTCGACCACGGAAGGATCGCGCATGCGAACGAGGGACGTGCGAGCAGCCTCCTGCTGAGCACCGGACTGGGATGTCAGGGCTTCGACCAGTAACGGCAGATCCGCGGGTGTTCCGATTTCACCAAGCGCAGCCAGGGCCGCGGTCTGGACTTCCTCCTCGGGGCTGCTGTCGAGTTGTTCCAGCACCGCCGGCCGGGCCGCCGTGTCGCCGCGGTCGCCGAGGGCCGTAATCAGCGCCGCCCGAGCAGAAGGGTCAAGCTTTGAAAGCTGGGCGGCAAAGGTCAGCGTAGGAGCTGTTCCCTTGGCGGCCGTGCGAACCTTTTCCAGCGCCGCTGCACGGAACTCCCGATCCGGGTGACCGAGCAATTTGACAATCTGGTCCACCAGATCGTCGGAGGGGTCGGCATGGAGGGACACCGGAACGGCGCAGAGAGCCACAAGCATCAAGAGCGAGATTGGTCGTCGAAGCATATCGTCGTACCTTGAATTCAGGAGGTTCTGGTTGCAGGTCTTGCGGAAAGGCGAGCAGCTTCCGCCGCGGACAACAGACGCCGGGCATCAGGCCTCTGCCGCCCGGGCATCGCAGGCCAGCAGGCCGCGTGTGGCAGCGAGGCGAACCAGACGCGGTTGTTGATCGCCCGACAAAGACTCGTAAATGGCCTTAGCGCCGGCGGTCTGCTGGGAGTTCAAGAGCGATTCGGCGCATGCCAACAGGGCGTCGACCAGGGAGTTCTTATCGCCGATTTCAGTCTGGATGGCGGACTGCAGAATCGCAGCCGCGGAACCGCCGATCGAGCCGAGCGACAAGGCCGCCGAACGAGCCACCGCAGGGTCGGCGTCTTTCAGCAGAGGGGCGAGTGTGGGGATGGAACTCTCGCCTCGGACTCCAAGGGAAGCGATAACGCCGATCTTCAACTTGCCGGTCAGTTGTGTTGCGGCGGACGCGAGGGCTTCTGCCGCTTCCGCACCGGGAATTCGTTCCAGGGCGTGGCGTGCCAGATGGGAGCTACTCTCGACCGGCAGCAGTTTGGAGAGAGCCGGGACAGCGGCAGGTGACCCGATTCCAGCGAGTTTACGGCAGATGTAGTCCTTTGCGGCGCGGGAGATTTCGCTGCCCAGCGCGGCAATCAGGCGTTGTTCCAGATCCTGGCGGACGGCTGGGTCGGTGTGTGCCGCGACCATGGCGTCTTCAATCCCCTGCAGTTGGCTGATCGGGGTGCCAAAATCGTATTTCTCGAGGGCTTCAAAGGCTTGATCCAACATGGGAAGTTTCCGTTTATGGAAGTCTGGGGAGGGTTCGATGGAGCGACTCCGGCTGGGCCCGTGCAGGGGCGGATCAGAGCTGCCACGGTTCCCGGCGGCCGCGATCCACCATGCGGTTGGCCTCGTCGTCGTCGATGAACTGCTGGGCGGCGGCGTCCCACTTCAGCGATCGCTTCAACTGATAGGCGATGTTGCCAAGATGGGCCAGCACACAGGTATTGACCGCTCTGGCGATATCGCGGAACGGGGTCTGGCGAGTCTTCACGCAGTGGATGAAGTCACCGTAGATCCCGCCCGATCCCTTGTACATGGGAACCGGCCTGGGCGCCAGTTGCTCGCCGGGCGTGCCGACGATCTCGAGGTTCCCCGTGCGGGGCTTGTTGTGATGGATCGTCAAGCCATTGGGATAGCGGTAGTCGAGCCATCTCCCTTCGGCGTTGTCGTTGTAGACGACTTCCATGGGCTGGAGTTCCCGGACGTCGCAGATGAACGTCGCGCCGCCAAAATGGTGAGCGCCCCAGTCGGTCATGCCGCCGCCCGAGTAATCGCTGAACGACCGCCAGCTCGCTCCGTCGATCGAGTAACTGCCGCTGCAGCGTTTCGAGTTGTACGGTCCCCAGGGCGCCGGGCCGAGCCACATGTC
Organism: uncultured Planctomycetaceae bacterium; assembly: GCA_964429355.1. Taxonomy (GTDB): domain Bacteria; phylum Planctomycetota; class Planctomycetia; order Pirellulales; family Thermoguttaceae; genus JAAYAY01. Next base: position 9,751 of record CAYSCH010000270.1, read on the forward strand.
CCAATCGATGTTCTCGACCTTTTCCTCTTCCGGCAGATTGCACAATTGAGGCAGGGGCCCAACGTTGACATTGATCGACCGGATCGTTCCGAGCTCGCCGGCCCACGCCGGGTCAACCAGGTGGCGGTAGTCTTCCAGCACGCGCTGGCTGCCGCCCGAGACGACACGACCGTACCGGCGAGCGGCAGCGATCATTCGTGGGCCCTCGCCAAGGGTGAGCGTTTCGGGCTTCTGGCAGTAGACGTCCTTGCCGTGGCGGCAAGCCTCGATGACGATGAGGGCATGCCAGTGGTCCGGTGTGGCGACATGAACGGCGTCGATGTCCGGCCGTGCGAGCAGATCGCGGAAATCGTTGTAGGTCTGGCAGTCCTTGTTCTGGTAACGATCGTCGATGCGGGCCTTGGATTCCTCCCGATTGGCCTGGCGGACATCGCACATGGCCACGTATTGCACGTCGCTGCGGCCAAGGAATGCTCCCTGGTCGCCACGTCCCATGTTGCCGATTCCGATGCCCCCCATCACGATCCGGTCACTGGCGGCGGGACGGTCGGCGCTGCCGAGTGCCGAGGAGGTGATGATCAGGGGCACTCCGAATGCCGCGGCTCCTGCCGTCTTGAGAAACTGACGGCGGTTGGCACCACGGTTGCTGTCGGCAGTCGCCGCAAGGGTCATTGGGGAAGTCGGTTCTTTGGAGGGTTGATTCATAGGTACCTCGGCGTGATGTTGCGAAGGGTATGCTCTCCGTGGTTCTGCAGGGAAGCCGGCTTCTGCAATGGGAGGGCACCGTGTACGGATCCTTTTGGACGGAGTGCGAGATTGCTCCAGTTTACCGAGCTTGAGTCAACGTAATCAAGCGGAAACGGATCGCTTTCCAGATTGCGGTATCGACGGCGAAGCATCGCCTGGCCTTTGCAGCCGACGATTTGGCTGGTTTCTCGCCAATAACGGGCCGTGGTCGACCCGCCCAGATGCTGAACTGTGCCGTTACGGAGGTCGGTGCCCGCTGGTGGGCCACTGGTGTCACGAACCACGCCCTTCGCTACGCTCAGGGACGTGCCACCGGAAAGCCGACGGGGCTGTCATGCGTGGTGGCGGAATGTTCTGAATGACGGAGGCTGAAGCCCGGACTCCAACAAGCGAGGGGCAAGCCCACGCGGCTATCAATGTGATGGCGTGGCGGTGGCGAAGGACCGGTGGCTAACAAGACCACCGGCTGTGCACATCCATGCCCGTGGGAAACTCGTACGTTTTGTGAGGGCTTCTTAGCTTAGAATTTGCCATCCCGCGCCTGGAAATGGGTGGGCTTATTGTACGTCTCACCCCCGCGCAGCAGCCAGTCGGCGATCCACTCGATCATCTGCGGCACGCCCACGCTGACGGGGCCGAAGAGCTCGTGAGCGCGGCTCGCGTCGCTGAGCAGTGCGTCGTCAGCCTCCTGGCCAATGAACGTGACGTCCTTGCCCATCCGCTCGGCCAGTTCCTCGGCACAGTGGCGGATGCTGAGCGTTTCCAACCCCGTCACGTTGACCGGCAGCGGAGGCGAGGCCGCATGGTCGAAACAGCGGAGCGTCATCGCATTGGAGTCCCCCTGCCAGATGACGTTGAAGTGACCCATCGTCACGTCGACCGGTTGCCCGGCCAGCACCTTCTGGGCGATGTCGACCAGGACCCCGTACCGCATCTCGACCGCATAATTCAATCGCACGATCGCCACAGGGATCCCAAACTTCTCGCTGAAGAACTGGAACATTCGTTCCCGTCCCATGGCGGACATGCCGTATTCGCCGACCGGGGCGAGGGGCACTTCTTCGTTCGGACCGCCGGAATCAACCGGCGTGAGCGGATACACGTTGCCGGTCGAGTAGGCCACGATGCGGCTCTTGGGGAATCGCTCGCAGACCATACCGGCCAGGTAGGTGTTCATGGCCCAGGTGCGTCCCTCCTGTCCGGTTGTGCCGAACTTCTGGGCCGGCAGGTAGAGCAGGTTGGGCACCTCGGGAAGTTCTGCCAAAGCCCCGCGGTCGAGCAGGTCGCAGGCGATCGTCTCGATGCCCCATCCTTCCAGTTGCCTGCGCAGGCCCGGCGAACTGAACCGGGCCACTCCCAGGATCCGCCGCCGGATGCCCGCCTCCTGGTCGGCCCGACGGGCCATTCTCGCCAGGGAGGGTCCGATCTTGCCCCCCACGCCCAGTACCATCAGATCTCCTTGGAGACGCCCCATAGTGTCGACCACTCCGGGCGTCGGTTGGCTGAGCAGGTCTTCCAGATGCGCGAGGTCTTGGATCATAGGGGCGGCCAGGGCTGGAGATGGATGAGGGAAACGGGGAGCAGCGACCACTCCATCAGCAACAGCCGCTACCGGACAGGAGCATCAGGCTCTAAGAAGCCCTCACAAAACGTACGAGTTTCCCACGGGCATGGATGTGCACAGCCGGTGGTTTTGTTAGCGGCTCTAAATAGCCTTACGGGATTTTTGGGAAAGAGGCGACAGTCGCCTTTTTCCTCCCAACGGGCATTCGTGGAACGATGCTGACGGCAAATCATACTACTTGGAGAACGGTCCCTGCAAATCGAATCGGCTGCCAGATTGCGGGACGTCGGATTCCGACCGGGTTTTGGGCAGGGATTCCCAAAGGGGCTTCGACGCCTTCTTTGCCCTTTGTTCGAAGGGAGCCTCCGCACTTTCTGGCGATTCAGATGTCTCGGTTTTTTTCGGTTTCTCGCCGGTCCGGCCGAAATCCCACTCAGCTCCGCCGGGCCTAGTGAGGCCGCCGGTTGCGATGACGATCTCCGACAATCGGGCCTTGACCGCGTCGCGCCAGGAAGTTTCCCAGGCGACTTCGACCGCATCGGGGAGAACTTCCCTCGCCGGCTGGTCGCGATGGAGGCGAAGGTACTGCAGGCCGGTCACCAGGCCTGGCGCCGGTCCGCCGAAGCACGCATCGAGAAGGGCCTCGGCCTGCTCATCGGTCAAGTCCTGGAGCGTCTCGGCGACGTGAATTGCGAACCGGCCGAAGTGCTGTCCCTCGTCGAGCAGAACCGCGCGGTCCTCAAGGAATGCTTCGTCGGTCAAACCGACAAGGCCCCGCCACGCGAGTTGGTTTGCGGTCTGCGGATAGGCTTGCTGGAACCAGGCGGCCATGAGCACGTCGCGGACAGGGCTCTTCGTTGACGAGGCGAACAGCGGCTCGGCATGGAATCGGTACAGAACCTCGCTCTTCGCATAGGCAGAACCGGCTGCGCCGATGCAGTGGTAAGGCCACGTTCCAATCGGAAAGAGGTCAAGCGCGGCGAGAGTCAATGCCGCAATCGTCGATGGGCCGGCCTTTGTGGAAAGGTCTGAATACAGGGAATCTTCGCCGTAGGCGGCGAACTTCTCCCGATCGTTCTGCCGTTCCAGTCGCCAACGCTCACAAATCTCATCGGCAGTCGGCAGAACAGCCTCGTCGAGCAGCTTGAGGATCACGGCCAACTGGTCGTCGTCCACAGGACGCCCTTTTCTCTTCGAGGCCTTCTCCAGCAGATACTGCCGGATCACCGGATCGGCGGCGACAAAACGCATAGTGGAAGACACAGGCGCTGTCGGAATGAAGTAGTCGGGATAGTCCTGCCAGGATTGTTCCAGGTCGCGGCA
>CAYSCH010000271.1:0-13383 GCA_964429355.1 uncultured Planctomycetaceae bacterium
CCCTTTTTCCCCCGTACTTCAAGATCGCTAGCACTGCTAGCGTTTTCACTATGAGTATTTATCATCTCGCGTGCCTGATTCTCACGGCGGAACTCGAGCGTTTCGAGAACGTGTCCGTCGCCATCGGCGAGGGAGATGAAGTGCATCTCGTAGGCAGCGCCATGCGTGTTGTAGCCCTCGGCGTCATAAGAATGTTGTAACGCCAAGTGGCACGCGTAGATCAATCCCGGCAGAATTCCATACAGACCAAGGACCAGAACGAGAATCCAGCTTTGCGGCTTGATATGGCATTCCTCGTATGCGATCCGAGCCGTGCGGATCGGCAAAAGCTTGGTTTCTCGGCAATTGAAGGGAACCCAGGCAACCGAAAACCGCTGTCGAAGCCGCGGCCCGTCAGCTTGACGAAGGATGTCGAACCGGGTTCGGGTGCCGACCAGGATGATCTGGGCAAAGACGATCGCAACAAGTGCGATCCAAACGGCCGTGGCCGCGTCTGTTACCCACAGACCAATCGTACCGAGAAGAAACGGGAAAAGAACCACGGCAACACAGGTCAGGCCAATCTCACGTTCGGGCCGGACGACGGCCCCGGGTGGCGTGCCGCTCGTCGTGTCCTGCCCGCAGCCAGGGCAAACCATAGTCCCTGACGGCAAACGGGTCCTGCAGAGAAGACAGAGGGATTCACCGGGTGCGTGCAACCGCGAATCGGCGCCTTCGGAGAAGGGCACCGGACAGATCCTGCCGCAGGCCGGACACTCCAGTTGTTTTCCTGCCAGTTCCGTCCGGGCGCGGGTCAGGTGACCGCACTGGCAGGTAACAGGAATGCTCACAGGTGGTCTCCAAAAGGTCGACAGACTCTTGGAGATGGTAGCATGGATTCTTGGCAACGCATATGGGTGGTTTTGCCGTCTTCCTATCCGCCGCCTTCCGGCGGCGGATAGGAAGGGAAGAAACGCGCATTCGCGGTGTGTGGTAGTTGTCAAACGCTATTCCACCGGAACGAGCCGGACCAGCCCGGTGGGGGACAGCACTGAAGGATCATGAGTCCTCGAGGTCCTGCATGCCGTCCGGGACCTACTGGCGCTCGACCAGGAGCGACAGGCTCGCATCGATGTACTGCCCGCCGCGGGTCTGGCGGCAATGGATGGCAATCGTATTGTTGCCCTCCTTGAGAAGCCTGACGGCGGCCGCTAGCGGGGCTTGGGTGTAGCCGGTTGTGTACCCGGAGACCGTCAGGACTTCCTGACCGTTGAGATAGACCTCCGCGTCCTCGTCGTGATGGATGTCGAGGCAGAGTTCCCCCTGGGCAGGAAGGGAATCGAGCGTGAAAGAGCGCCGGATCCAGATGTCCGGGGTGTTCCATACGGTTCTTACGACGGTTCCCGGGGTGCCTTCAGTACCGAACCCGCCCGGGCCGGTCTTCCAGGAGTCAACCACGAATTCCGGTTTCATCCAGTCGTCGCCGGGTTTCTCGGTCGTGTAGGCCCAGGTCTGGGGCTGAGCCTTGCTCGAGGCAACGAGCTGCTTGAACGCGGGGGGTGGCAGGTAGAGTTTGCGGGCCGCTTCGGCGATGCGGTCAAGGTCCATCTTCACCAGGGCGCGATCGTAGGTCATCAGGCCGTTGACCTCGATCTCGACGTCCGAGGTCTGGGTGTAGACCGCTGCGGAAAGGCCCTGGCCGATCAGCGGGCGCATAGCCGTCAGCAGGCCTACATAGGCATCGGTGAGCTTTTCCGCGGTATCGAAGGAGACGTAGCCCCAGTTCTTCTCGGCTTGCCAGGTGTGGCCACTGACGGGCATTCCCAGGCCGCCAAATTCACCAAGGACGACAACTCGCTTCTCCTCCACCGGGCGAGTACCCGGGCCGGGGTAGTTGTGCATATCGGACACGTCGCCGCTGCCGCAGTCGGTCCAGCCGCTGGCCTCGTTAACCGGTCGAGTGGGGTCGTACTGCTGGATCCATTGCACAATGTCGGGCGTATCGTGCTGGCCCCAGCCCTCGTTGAAGGGGACCCACATGACGATCGAGGGGAAATTGTGGAGGGCATCGATCATGCACTTCAATTCGGCGCGGAAGTTGGCCTTGCTTTCGTCGTTCTTTTCCGACGCGCCGGCCGGCATGTCCTGCCAGACGAGGAGCCCCAGTTTGTCGCACCAATAGTACCAACGGGCGGGCTCGTATTTGACGTGCTTGCGGGCCATGTTCATGCCGAACTTCTTCGTCATGACGATATCGTACTTGAGGGCCTCGTCGGTTGCCGGCGTATAGAGACCGTCGGGCCACCAGCCCTGGTCCAGCGGACCATACTGGAAGAGAACCTGGTTATTCAGCATGAGCCGGTTGACGCCCTGTTCGTCTTTCGCCACGGCGATCTTCCGCATGCCGAAGTAGCTCTCGACGGCGTCGATCGTCTTGCCGTTCTCGACGAGGCGGACCTTGAGGCCATACAGATGGGGCGCGTCGGGCGACCAGAGTTTGGGATTCTCGAGCACCAGTTCGATGGGCTGGCCGGCTTTGCCGGTCTGATCTGCGACAACCCCATCGCCGTCAACCGCGGCAACAACGACCTCGGCGTCGGCCGTACAGTTGACGGTAACGGAGACAAGCTTGCGATCGACGTCGGGCACGATCTTCAGAGATTGAATGGAGACTGCCGGCACGGTTTCAAGCCAGGCGGTCTGCCAGATGCCGGTGACGGCCGTGTACATGATCCCGTGAGGTTTGAGCACCTGCTTGCCTCGGGGCTGCCAGCCGGCATCGGTAGGATCGGAAACGGCCAGGACAATCTCGTTCTCGTCGCGGCGGAGTTCACCAGTGATGTCGAAGGTGAAAGGGTCGTAGCCGCCGGTATGGGAGCCAACCTCTTTACCGTTGACCCACACGGTGCACTGCCAGTCGACGGCGCCGAAATGGACGAGAAGTCGGCCGCCGTCGGCCAGGGCGGGGGCCTCGAAGGTCCGCCTGTACCAGAGCCTCTGGTCGGGTCCGACCGCCTTCATCACGCCGCTCAGAGCCGATTCGACGGCGAACGGCACAAGAATCTGGCCGTCCCACTGCTCGGGCTTCTGGGCGTCCTTGGGCTGGATCGAGTACTGCCAAAGGCCGTTGAGGTTTGTCCATTCCGGGCGGACCATCTGGGGGCGGGGATACTCCGGCCAGGCGTTCTCGGGCGAGACGTCCTTGGCCCATTGGGTCATGAGAGGACCCTTGGCCGGTTGCCAGGAGTCGGCGCCGGCAACTGTGCCGACCAGCAATAACCCAGCGAGGAGTGAGGCAATTTTGTGACGAATCATGGCGATGCTCCGATCAATGGGGTACATAAGGCATACACGTTTTGAGTTACGATAGGTTTGCGGGATTCAATCGCGTCTGGAGTTCGTTGAGGATCGTAACTCCGTTGCTGGTGCCGATCCGGGCCGCGCCCGCGGCAAGGAAATCGAGGACCTGTTGCAGCGTTCGGATTCCTCCCGAGGCCTTCACCTGGGCGGCCTCGCCCACGGCAGCACGCATGAGGGCCACATCGTCAATGGTTGCGCCGCCTGGTCCGAAACCGGTCGATGTCTTCACAAAGTCTGCACCTTGCTCGACAGCGATCCGGCAGGCCTGCCGCTTCTGTTCGTCGGTCAGGTAGCAGGTCTCGAGGATCACCTTGGAGATAATACCCCGAGGTTTGCAGATCGTCACGATGCTGCGGATCTCCCTGGCAACGAGTGCGAGGTTTCCGGATTGAAGGGCCCGGACGTTGATGACCATGTCGATTTCGCTGGCGCCCCGGGAGACCGCGTCGCGCGCCTCATATTCCTTGGTCTCGGCCGTATTCTGGCCAAGGGGGAAGCCGATCGCCGCCCCGACCCGAACCTTGGTTCCTGCGAGCAGTTCCGCGCACGCTTCAACCTCCGCGGGATTGACGGCGACCATGGCAAAGCCGTACTCGCGTGCCTCGCTGCAGAGCCGCTGGATATCGGCCGGGTTGCCCCAGGGTTTGAGAAACGTGTGATCGATTCGCGCCGCCAGCAATTCCGGCGTGAGCGAAGATTCGGGAGTGGACTGGGGATTCGAAGGCATCGGGAATATCTCAGCTCGTTTGCTGGTTCTGTTGCCAGAATCCCAGCATGTGGTTGTAGATGCGGTTGAACTCTTTCTGGATTTGCCGGTAGGCTTCCACGTCTTCGGATGCCGGTTCGGCGGTGTGTGAAGTGGTCCGCCGGGCCGCTGCCTCAGCCTGGAGATCGGCCACGAGTCCCGCGCCGGCTGCTCCCAGCAGACCGCAGCCCTTGATTCCGGCTTCCGGCTCGGGCGAGATATGGAGGGGCAGGCCAAGGACGGCTGCCTTGATTCCATTCCACAACGGGTTTCGGGTGCCACCGCCGACGCTGAAGATACGGTCGAAACTCAGGCCGAGAGAACGGAACAGGGCGGCATCTTTGCCGATCGACAGGGCCACGCCCTCCATGACGGCGCGAATGAAGTGGGGGGCCCTGTGCTCAAGCGTGACGCCGAAGAAACCGCCACGGGCGCTGACGTTCTCGCGGCGGCGCTCGCCGAGCATGTAGGAATAGAAGACCAGGCCATCGCTGCCGACCGGCACGGTACGTGCCAGTTCGATGAGTTCCTCGTAGGACCTATCGCCGGCAACGGAACTGATCATATCTCTGCACCACTTCATGCTGACACCGCCGCAATCAAGGATCGTGAAGGGGATCCAACCGTCCACGACGTGCCGGCAGTTCTGAATGCCCGGGTCGATGAGGGCCTCGTGGCTGTGAGTGGCCAGGAGTGAACTGGTACCCGTCACATCGGCCAACACGCCCTGGCCGACGATGCCGAATCCGAGCATGGAAACGGGAAAATCGCCGCCACCGGCAACCACCGGGGTTCCCGCTGGAATCCCGGTGAGCCCTGCGGCCTCTTCCGTCACCGTGCCGATGACGGCGTGCGACGGGTGAACAGGGGCGAATTTACGCAGGTCGACACCGACGGCTTCGGCAAGTTCTTCCGAATAGGCATTGGTGCGGCTATCGTAGAGGCAGGAACAGGCAGCCTCGGACGGGTCGGCCGCGGCAACGCCGGTCAGGCGATAGTTGATGAAGTCTTTGGGAACGAGATAGTAGCGGGTGCGGGCATAGCAGTCTCCGTGGTTCTCCTTCTCCCACCGGACCTTGATGGCCGTCCAGGCCGGATTCAAAGGGTTGCCGGCCTGATGCATCAGGGCATTTTCATCGTTGGCCGCGCGAATCGCTTCCACCTGGGGCGCACACCGCTTGTCGCACCAGAGCTGGACCCACGGAGTGGTGATCTCGCCCGACGAACTGATGCCGACCGGCCCGTGCATTTGGCCGCAGCAGGCAACGGCAACGATCTGTGCCGAGTCGATCCCTGGTCCCTTCAGCACCCGCCGGGTTGCCTCGCAGGCCTCGTCCCACCATTGGCCTGGCCGTTGCTGAGCCCAGCCGGGGTGCGGGCTGTCGGTGTCGTGGACGATCTGAGAAATCCCAAGGATCTCGCCCGCCACGGTCACAACGGCCGAGCGAGTGCTCTGGGTTCCCACGTCGATTGCCAGAATGACTTGATTGGCCATGGTGCGTGCTCAATAGACGAGGAGGGCTTTGATCACGTCGCCGGACTTGATGGCCTGGAGGGCCTCGCCAATCTGGTGGAGCTTGAACTCGTGAGTAATGAACTCCTTGGCGGAAAGTTTGCCCTCGCGGATCCACTGGCAGAGCGGTTCCATGGCGGCTCGCTCCCGAGACCGGGTGGGCCACTGGTGCATGAGCAGGTTGAAGTTGTAAGGCCCCAGGCCTTTCTGGACCGTGATGGTGCCGTCGGCGATGACGCCGTAAACGCCGATCGATCCCCCCATCTTCACCAAGGGCAACGCGGCATTGACAATTCTCCCGCTGCCGACAGCATCGATGACGACGTCGTAGCGCCGTCCGTACTTTTCGCGAAACTGTTCGGAGTCGATTTCCTCCGGAGTGAAGACCTCATCGGCCCCCATAGCCAGGGCTTTGGCCCGCTTGTGGGGCAGAGGATCGACGACGCCGATGGAGCCAATTCCGAGCAGCTTCCCGAACCGGGTGAAACTCAGTCCCACCGGACCGGCGCCGAAGATGAGGATATCGTGGCCGGGCTGGAGATCAAAATCTCCGAAGCCGCCGTAAACCTCGCGCCAGGTGCACAGCATGACGGCCTCCGCCAGGGGAATGTCGTCTGGCACAGGGCGTTGGATCTCGTAGCACTCGAACCAGCCATGGGCTGCATCTGCAACACCGTCTGCCAGCATGGCATCGTGGTCATTGACGAGGACATACTCACAAAATCCTCCCCACCCGCCGGAATAACCTGGTTCGCAGAACTGGAAAACCAGTCCGCCAATGGCCCTCTGGCCCACCTGAAAGGTCCTGACCTTCTCGCCCACCGTTTCGATGATGCCGGCCGACTCGTGACCGAGGATCAGCGGGTAAGCGTCGACACCAGGGAAGTGCCCGGCCACCAGTTTTCCGTCCGTGGCATTACAGAGACAGGCGGCCTCGGTGCGAACGAGTGCCTGGTAAGGACCAGGTGACGGAGCTGCCAGGTCGACGATTTCTACCTCGTTCGGTCGTTGGACGCTCACCGCTCTCACGGGCTGATCTCCTGGGGAATTCCGGTGACACGATTGTCGTTCATTGGTTGCGAGGAGGCGTCGCTTCGCAGAGCGAAAAGCGACTACGGTTGACGGATGTCAATCCAGGCCAGGGTATATGGCTTGTCGTGCCTGGTATTGACCTTGTCGGGGCCGGTGACGATATCGAAACACGACACGACGAGTTTTCCGTTCCAAAGGATTGGTTCGCCGGGCTGGTCGAGCCCCCCCTCGCTTCCGTCGCAATCAGGGCTCTGAGCCAGAACGGTGATACTGCCCTGGCGATCGACCCGGCAAACGGCGTTGTTGGAAAAGTCGGCCACGTAGTTATTGTCGTTCTCGTCGATGCAAATCCCGTCCGTGGTTCGCATGCTGGCCTGGACCATCCGTTCGGCAAATTGGGAAGACGACATTGGGGTTCGAAAACTGGTCTTGGCGAAGATGCTGGTTCCGCTCACGTTTCCCTTGTCGTCCAGCGTGACCTTGTGGAGGGCGCCGTCGCCGAAGTTACCCACGAACAGGTTGCCGTGGCTGTCAAACACGAGTCCATCGGCTCCATACTGGCAATCGGGATTCCGCGTGACGAAACTCACGAAGAGATTCGGGTCGTCGAGCGTGTTGGTCAGTTCGATCCCTTGAGCGTCGATCGGGAATCGATAGACGGCGCTGGTAAGTAGGCCGTCGGCCCGTTTCACCTTGGGGAGCATGCTCACGGTCACGTAGGCATTTGCACCGCGAACACGAACGCCGTTGGGGTGGCTGATCCCGGAGGCCACGACCGTGGTCTTTTCGAGTTTGCCATCGCGAATCGCCAGTCGCAGGAGTCGGCCCTGGTTCAGTTCCCCCTGGTCGCCGTTGCCGGTGGGCCAGTTCTGGTTGTCGCAAACGAAGAGGTCGCCATTGTCTGTGAAGGCGATGCCCATCGGAAACGCCTTGCCTGTTTCGGCGAGCGGGGGGACGTCGAACCACTTGGTGACCTTGCCATCGGGAGCGATGCGGACGATACAGCCGGGGTAGGCCGGATCGGCGAAGTTGGGGCAGGCCAGCACGAGGTTTCCCGCCACGTCGATGGCCATGCCGTCGGGAGTGGGGCAGAAATAGGGAAGCGCGACCAGTAGTCTCGATTCACCCCGGGGCTGCGCGGCCAGCGGGCTGGATAGAAAGGAGCAAGCCGCCAGACAGAGAACGCTGAATTCTAGTCCCCGCAATCGCATGTCAGTTCTCCAGGAAAAGGACGTGACCATCCTTCGAAACAGGGTCGACGCTCATGATCAGAGTCGGGTATAGCCTAGATTCTAGCGACTTCGGCTACCCGACGAGCCATCGTCTGGCGACTTCACCTACGCGACGGTTCGGCCGCGCGGGTGCACTCTTGATTTCTTTTATCACGGTCGGCTACACTAATCTATGCCCCTTTGTATCGTTGTCTTGTTGATTTGTATACACACTTGGGCCGAAACCGGTGGCTGACACGAAGACCGGCAGATTGCGTCCACACGTCCTTATGGCGCTGGGTTACTACGATCACCAGTTGCACCGCGGAGTCGTGCGTTATGCCCGCCAGGCCGGGTGGAGCCTCGACACATCGATGGCCCACTACGGCGTTCTGCCGGAATATTGGAGGGGAGATGGGGTGCTTACGCTCCTGCTCCCGCATCGTGAGGACGTGCTGGAGTTCATATGCCGGCAGACCGTTCCCGTGGTCGGGTTGAGCCTGGACGTGGAGGAGGTGAGAGTCCCACGGGTGTGTCTCGACAATCAGCGGATCGGCCAGCTGGGTGCGGAGCATCTGCTGGAACGGGGGTTCGAGAATCTGGGCTTCTACAAGTTCTCGGATATCTGCGACGTTCGCGGGCGTCAGCGGGGGTTCAAAGAGGCCGTGGAGAAGGCCGGGGGACGCTATGTGTCGCTCGACTGGCATGGGGAACTGCGCCGTCAACGCGAGCAGGGATGGTTCGAGTGGCTCGTGAAGCGGTTACGGCAGTTGCCGCTTCCGATCGGGATTATGGCCCAGAGCGACAACCGTGCGGCCCAATTGGTCAATGCGTGCGAGGCGGCCGGCGTGGCCATTCCGGAAGAGGTTGCCGTGATTGGCGTCGACAACGACGAGTATGCCTGCGAGTTCGCATCCGTTCCGATCTCCAGCGTCGACACGGGTCGGCAGTGGCTGGCCTATGAAGGAGCGTCCCTGCTCGGCCGCTTGATGGCTGGGGGGACGGCGCCCGAATTGCCCTTGACCATCGCACCGCGAGGAGTCGTCGTACGGAAGAGCAGCGACATCCTGGCGGTGCCCCACAAAGCGGTGGCCCGAGCACTGGGTTACATCTGGGAACATTTTCGGGACCCGATCGGAGTCGACGACGTGGTCGCCAAATGCTGCATGAGTCGGTGCGGGCTCTATCGGGCGTTTGAGAAGCACGTGGGGCGCTCAATCGGCGCGGAGTTGTCGCGCAAACGGGTGGAGTATGCCAAGACCTTGCTGGCGGAGTCGGATGAAAAACTGCACCGAGTCGCCCGTCTGAGCGGGTTCACGGGGGGTGAGCATTTCAGCCGCGCGTTCACGCGAATCGTGGGAGACACGCCATCGGAATATCGGCGTAAAGCTCAAGGTCGGGTTTGCCGCGTAGAGAGTGTACACAAAACGGCGGATGGCGGAGACGAATAGCCATTGTTTGTTGCGCGCGCATCCTCCATACTTCTCCCAAGCACGAGGGTTGCCGGAGGCTGCGACTTGGGTTGCGGAGGGATGATTGCCAAAGTCTGGCGACTTCGGCTACAGACGGGCAACCGCAGACAGAAAGAGGAGATGCACGGAAATGAAACGCGGTCTTCTGATTCTGATCGTACTGACGTTCGTGCAGGCTTCCGGGCAGGACCGCCTCGCCAGCGGGGAGACAACCTGGGTGGCAGAAATGCTTGCCGCCCGAAAGGAGTTCACCACACCCCCTTCCGATCCTGAGGCCAGGATTGCGTCTCTCGGCCGTCGGCTCTGGCAGGATTTCCCGGAGATGGACTGGTTCATGCAGGACAATCCCGCTCACGAACCGGAGGCGAGCCAGTACGATGCGCAGCGGGAGTTCGGGTGGTACCTGGATCCGAATCGCGATGCGACGGGCGAACGCCAGTTGATCGTCCGGGTACTTGACGAGCTGTCCGAGCGGGAGCCGCTGCAGGGCAGATTCGATCGCCTGGTGACTGAGAGTCCCTCGCCCGACGATTCCCGCTGGCTGGAGCTCTATGTCGACGCGTGCCGCGAGCGACGACGATTACGGCTCGAGCCGGTTCTGAAGCAGGCGAGGGAGATTGTGTTCGTCAAGCACTACACGCTGGGAGGCTCGCACTACGCTTACACGGAAGGCCAGTCGGACGCCCAGGCGGAACGGCATTTCACGCCGGGGTCCGCGTTGTGTGCCATGCGATATGACGGCACACAGGTTGACGTGGAGACCCTGCTGGACGATCCGGGTGGGGTGATTCGCGATCCGGATGTTTCCTACGACGGCCGGCGGATCCTGTTTTCGTGGAAGAAATCCGACCTGGACGACGACTATCATCTTTACGAGATGGACGTTGAGTCGCGTGATATTCGCCAACTTACTTTCGGGCTCGGTGTGGCCGATTACGAGGGCGTCTACCTGCCCTGCGGTGAGATTATCTTCAACTCGTCGCGGTGCGTGCAGACGGTCGACTGCTGGTGGACCGAGGTGAGCAACCTCTATCGCTGCAACGGAGACGGGGGATCCATGCGACGTCTCACCTTCGACCAGGTGCACGACAACCTTCCCACCGTGACGGACGACAACCGGATTCTCTACACGCGATGGGAATACAACGACCGTGGGCAGATCTACCCCCAGCCGTTGATGCAGATGAATCCGGACGGTACGAACCAATCGGATTTCTACGGGGGCAACTCCTGGTTCCCAACGACGATCCTCCACGCCCGTGGCATTCCGGGCACGCAAAGGGCGGTTGCGGTGGCCTCAGGGCACCATTCTCGTCAGGTGGGCAAATTGATCCTGATCGACCCGGCCAGGGGGCGACAGGAAAACGAGGGAGCGCAATTGATCGCTCCGGTGCGCAAGACTCCGGCCGTGCGGGTAGATTCCTACGGCCAGGAGGGGGAACTTTTTCAGTACCCCTATCCCTTGAGCGAGACGGAATTCCTTGTCACTTACCATCCGGTCGGATGGCAGTGGCAAGGACCCTTTGGGCTGGGGACCGGCATTTATCTGATGACGATCGACGGCCGGCGGGAACTCCTCGTCCGCGACGCAACGCTTCCCTGCAGCCAGCCGATCCCACTCCGGCCGCGCGAGGTGCGGCGGAATCGGGCCAGCCTGGTCGACTATCGCAAGGACACGGGTACCTGCTACGTCCAGGACGTTTACATCGGCCCGGGGCTTGCCGGCGTGCCAAGGGGAACGGTCAAGACGCTGCGGGTCGTGAAACTCGATTTCCGCGTGGCTGGGATTGGTGAAAACCGCAATGGTGGTCCCGGCGGCGGAGCGCTGATCAGCACCCCCGTGGCGATCGGCAACGGAGCATGGGATCCAAAGTCCATTCTCGGCGATGCGACAGTCCACGACGATGGCTCCGTTTTCTTCTTTGTGCCGGCCCGAACGCCGGTCTACTTCCAGTTGCTCGACCAGGAGGGGCGGATGGTTCAAACGATGCGGAGTTGGACGACCCTCCAGCCGGGTGAGAACGCGTCGTGCGTGGGATGTCACGAGCACAAGAACAGCACCCCGGCTGCGAGCTTGCCATTGACCGCGGCAATCGCCGCCGGAGCGGAGGAACTCAAGCCGTTCTACGGCCAGCCGCGCGGGTTCAGTTTTTCGGCAGAGATTCAGCCGATCCTGGACCAGAAATGCGTTAAGTGTCACTCGACGGCCGGCGGCGACCCGCCGGTCCTGACCTCGGAAATAGTGACAGACCTGCTGGCCAAACGCCAGTGGAGTCAGGCCTATCTGAACCTGACCCATTCCCGCCCCGATGAGAAGCGAGACTGCTGGGTGGGCGACGCCGACCACTCGGCGGTCAATTGGGTCAGCGCCCAGTCGGCCCCTCCCATGCTGCCTCCGTACTCAGCCGGTTCTGCGTCCAGCAAGCTGATTCAAATTCTCGCCGCCAGACACCAGGGCGCGGCGCTCTCGCGAGAAGAGATGGACAAACTCTGTGCATGGATCGACCTGGGCGTGCCGTTCTGCGGCGACTACCGGGAGGCCAACTCCTGGAGTGAGGAGGAGGTGGCCAAGTATGAACGCTACTGGGCGAAACGGGAGCAGCTCGCGAACGAGGAAAAGGCGTATGCCCAGTCCATCCGGAGCGGAGGCGAGTGAAGAAACAGGGGGAGCCCCGTGGCCCGAAAATCCAAACCGAAACCTGGATCTCGAAGAGGCTCCGAAGCCAATCGCCGGCCGGGTTGTCTGTCAACTCGGGGAGGAGGCCTTCCTTATCTTGGGACGGCGCCCTCAGGAAGTTTTTTCTCCCTTCGTTAACGTAGTTGGCTTCTGCTCGCGAGGCTCTTCGTGAATGGCAAATGTATCTCCATCCGAGTCGAACCCGCGAAGTGACTCGGCCGCGTCTTTCTTGGTTGCTCCTGCAGCGGCCTCCGTGAGGCTCACCGAGCCATGGGCCAGATCGTGACCGGCCGATGTCGCCTCGTGGGCCGCCCCAGACGCTGCATGAGCGCCCGCCGGACGTTTGAGGAATGCGGTCCAGAACATTTCCTCTTTCTTGCCTCGGGCATAGTTAACCGTGACCAATTCCCAGCCTTCCTGCCCCAGGCCGACGAGTTCCTGGGCCAGATACGATTCGGTCTTTCGTGAAAGGGACATGTACTCCCAACGCTGTTGTGCGTGAACGGTCGCAGTCTTGGTCATTTCGTTTCTCCCCCAAACATGGATAGTGGGTCCCCGCGATGTTGTACCCCCAGCGCCGCCGCGGAACAAGACCTTTGTATCTGAGATCGGTCAAGGGGTCTGCCGACCTGGTTACTACCCGATACCCAGCATGCCGCGGACCATGATCAGATACCCTGCCAACACCAGGGCCAGCACGTACATCAGCCACTTGACGTCGCGGGCCTGTCCGGAGAGGAGCTTAATGATGGGATAGGAAATGAATCCCAGGGCCAGACCGTCGGCAATTGAGTAGGTGAGGGGAATCGAGATGAACGTGATGAAGGCCGGGATTGCCTCGGCCTCGTTGGACCACTCGATCTTCGTCACGTTGCGCATCATCATGGCGCCGACGAGTACCAGGGCCGGGGCCGTGATCGACGGGTAGCTCCCGACCATCTGGATCAGGGGCGCAAAGAACATCGCCACCAGGAACAGAACGGCCGTTGTAACGGCCGTCAGACCAGTTCGCCCCCCCTGCTGGACCCCGGCAGCGCTCTCGATGAAGCTTGTCACCGTGCTTGTACCGCAAGCCGCACCGAACACCGTGGCGACAGCGTCTGAGACCAGAGCCTCTCGGGCTCGCGGCAGGGTTCCGTCCTTGATCAAGCCCGCCTGTTCGCACACACCGAGGAGCGTCCCGAGCGTGTCGAACAGGTTCAGGAACAGGAACACCAGAATAAATGGAATCATCGGCCCGGCGATGGCCAGCGAAAAGTTCATCTTGAGGAACGTGGGAGCCATCGAAGGGGGATTGGCCACAACGGCCGTTGCCGGCGTGAACAGGGTCATCAACTTCGACTGGGTTACAATCTCCAACCTGGCGATCGATTCGGGCATGTGCGGAATCAACC
>CAYSCH010000272.1:0-3694 GCA_964429355.1 uncultured Planctomycetaceae bacterium
CTTGGTTTACGACGCCTTCGGACGAGTCACGGGGCAGACCGATCCGACCGTGACCACGCTGTTCGGCTTCACCGCCCGGCCCTTCGATTTCGACACGGGGCTGCAAAACAATCTGAATCGGTGGTACGATGCGGAGACGGGGACGTGGATCAGCGTGGATCCGAGTGGGTTTGCCGCGGCCGATACGAATTTGTATCGGTATGTGGGGAATGAGGTGACGGTGGCAACGGATCCGACCGGGTTGCGGATTTGGAGTCCCTGGTGATGGTTGTACACGGGCGATGGTTTTGCCTCGGACGGAAAGGTCCCAGACGCGTTGGCGGCAGCCGGGGAATCCTACCGCAATAACCCTGCTCGTGAGGCGATTCGGAAAGGAGCCTACGTTGATCCAACCGGCCTTGTGGATGCCACGGACAGCGTGTTGTCGGGCATTAAGGAAGGAAGAAGTGCAATCCGGATCAGTGCCGAGGTCGCCGTATCCCTCGCTCCAGGCGCAAACCCTGAGAAAATGCTCTCAAGCCGTCGACAAAGGGCACGATGTCCTCAAGGGTGTAGATCGTGTAGGCGACGCGGGGAAACAGATTGGGAAAGTTGTTTCCAGGATCAAAGACAGCCCAAGACTGGTTGGGAGAGCCGAGAATGCCGGCAGGTCGGTGCAAAGATCGCTCGACACGCTTGTTGATCAGCTTTCTAAGGGAAACCTTAATCCTGGAATGGGGACTAATGGGGCAAGAGTGGATTTTCGCCAACTTCACGATGGCACTATCGAGATTCTCGGTAAATCCACGAAAAGCAATCAGGCAGAGGTCATAGACGAAATTCTAGAAAGGTTTGGAACTCAGTAGAGAAACTCGATGTCGATTCCATTCAGCTTTCGTGTACTAGGTTCACAGACTTGGGACATTGACGATGACAATGTCGACATTGAAATAGAAGTAAACGGAATGGTCCGGTACTCTGCAACGTTTGTGACACCGCAAAACATCACATCACTGTTCGCAAAGAACAGGTTGACGGGGGAGTGCGCCGCTGGGACGTATTTATGGGCGGCGAACATGATTATCGTACAGGACCTCCAAATGGAGACGATACGCCAGACTATCGAGGACCTATTGAGAAGCGGAGAGCTCGGATCGGCTTGTCATCAAATTGTTCCGTCTCAAATTGTCTGACCGGAACAGCCGCCCGGTACAAATAACTAGTAATTGGTTCCCGGGTTTCCGGGTGGATGAAAAGTGCGATGAGTGAACTTTATGAAACCGTCCGCAGAGCCGTGCATTCCGACTGGGACCCAATCGGTGTTTCGGACCTGACCGACCAGATGGGTGAATATGACTCGTATGTTCCTGGTCTTTGCGACTTGCTCAGCAAGAATGCTTCCGAAAAGGAAGTGTTTGACTATCTCTGGACAGTCGAAACGGAGTCAATCGGTTTGCAGGGCAATCGGGAAGCAACTGAACGCTTTGCCTCTTGGCTATGCAGTGCCGGGGTCGCAAGCTGTTTGAGTGAGAATACTATGCAGGGCAATGATGATCGAGAACGAGATTTGCGAGTCGTACGTTCGCTTCTTAATGCGGTGGCATCAGGGCGGTTTCCTTTGCTTGCAGAACTCGAGCAAGACCTAATGAGGCTCTTCGGTGAGCTGTCCGATAGAACACGCCATCCGGATCTCTGGGGGTTCTTGGCCTCGCGGCCAGATGCAGCCAGGGAAGGCGTCAAGGTGACTGTCGAGAGAACGTTGACCTTTGTCACCCAAGAGGTCGAAGAGTACGCCCGAAGAAAGTCAATTCGCCCGTTGGATGAAGCAGAGAAAGCCTATGCTACCAACACTCTTCTTCCGTTATTGGAGAGTCTGGAGCATTTGCTACGCCGAAGCCCAAACGAGAATTCAGACGCAAGCGCAGATTCTTGAATGGCATAAGCTCAGTTGACCAGACGCTCCATTCTCCGACGACCTACGACTACGACACGCTCGATCGCGTGGTTGGCATCCGCCAGACGGACCAGGGCGGCAATGAAGTGGCGGACAAGTATGTGACGATCGCCTACGCCGCGAGCGGCGCGATGGAACGGATCGTGCGCTACGAGTCGCTGGACACGAGCCAGATGGTGGCGGTGAGCCGGTACACGTATAACGAGTTCGGGCGTCTGGTGGGTCTCGTCCACTTCCAGACGAGCGACGATCCGCTGGCCGAATACACCTGGACGTATGAGGGCGGGGGACTGGCGGAGGTGAGCACGTCCGACAGTCAGTCTAATCCATTGGCCGGCTTCGGGTTAGGCTTGGACTCGATACTGGGCTCGACCACGACCGATGCGGGCGTGAATCCCTTGGCGGACCACGTGTGGACGTTTGATGCGGCTTGGCGATCCCCAAATCATCGCGGACGTAAAGAATGTAATCCTCGACTTGTCGTTCGCTGAGTTGGTCGGACCATGTAGTAGGCCGTCAATTGCCGAACCGCCCGAAGATACGCCTCCGACGTTCCTGCAACCAACCCGGCAAGTTTCCCCGGCGAGTCTGGGAGGATGAATTTCGGCAGGCCAAGGGGTTGGGTGGGAATCGGGCAGCCCTGCGACAGTTCGGCCGACGAACTGTTGTGGAATTCTCGACACAAGATGCCCCCCCACGGGACTCTTCCGGGTAACCCAGCGAATCGGGCTGTAGAACTTTGACGATTCCACCGATTAGAGAGAAGGGAGAACTTATTCCTGGCGATTGGAGTGTCCCATAGCGGAAGTCTGGGCAAGCAGGGAAAGATAAGCAATGAAGATCATGCAGATCGTCTCGGGCACGGATGTCAATGGAGCAGTCATGCATTGCCTGCTCTTGAGCCGAGAGCTGGTCCGCCGTGGGCACGAGGTGAGCCTGGTTTGCCGTCCGGGCGCGTGGATCGGCGAGCAAGTGAAGTCGGAGCCGATCGAGGTGATTCACTCGGACCTGCAGCGTTGGCCCGCCGATGAATTGCGGCGGATTGCGGCCATTCTCGACAACGGGGACTACGATGTTGTCAACACGCACATGAGCCGCGCCAGTCTCTTCGGAGTGCTGCTCCGCCTGTTCACCCGAGTGCCTCGAGTTGCGACGGCACACTGCCGACACTTCCAGCCCCATTGGGCGTTGAACGACATGGTAATCGCCGTTTCGGAAGCGTGTCGGCGATATCACCGGCTGGTCAATCTTGTGCCCGCTCGGCGTATCGTCACGGTCCACAATGCGATTGACGAGAGGCGTTTCGAGGGGTATGGCCCGCATGTTCGCCACGAAGTGCGGAAGAACTTGGGGATTTCCGATTCTGAACCATTGATCGCAATCGTAGCCAATGTAATCCCGCGCAAAGGGCAACTGTATGCGATCCGAGCCCTCCCCGCCATTATCCGCAAGGTTTCGAATGTACAGATGATTCTTGTTGGAGATCAGAACCGTCGTTACAGTCGACTAGTACGATCTGAGGCCGCCGCTCTGGATGTCAGTTCTCATGTCCATTGGGTGGGACGGAGACATGACATACCCGAATTGCTCGCGGCCAGCGACCTACTTGTTCTCGCTTCGCTTGAAGAGCCTCTGGGACTGGCAATCCTGGAGGCAATGGCAACCGGACTGCCATCTGTCGGGACGAATGTTGGTGGCATCGGTGAATGTATTGTGCCAAATCAAACCGGCTTGTTGGTTCCGCCGCGCAATCCTGCGGCA
>CAYSCH010000272.1:3704-12111 GCA_964429355.1 uncultured Planctomycetaceae bacterium
ATAACGGAATTGCTTGCGGACGACGCGAAGCGCCGCCAGATGGGATTTGCCGCGCGCAGCCGATTTCTCGAAGGATTTTCGACGGCCAGGCAAGTCAGGGCGATCGAGGCAGTATTCGAGCAGGTTGCGAACCGGCGACGATTGGCAAGGGCGGCGTGACGATTCTCCTGCCGGTACTGGCCGATTGTCGGCCGACAAGCCGTCAAGTGCGCGCATCCAATCGTTTTCTGCAATTCACTTCGAAGTGCCGATCTACCCGGCGTGGCTGCGGCGCATCCGCGACGCCAGGGCTGCCACCCCCTCCAGGTACCGCTCGACAAGGTCGGTAATTCCTTGCTTCTCCTCGCCGTTGAGCAGGAATGTTCCGGTGGCCGCCTCCAGTGCGACAACGGCCAGAACGAGCGTTGCCAACCAAGGTCCCAGGCAGACACAGACGGGCAGCGCGATCGCGACCCACGTGGATCGCTCCAGTTTCAGGCCGAGACGCCCACAGTAGTAAAAGAGGATTGCCAAGGCCACGACATTCGCCGAGGCGGTGGCCAGCACGGCGCCGAGCAGTCCCATGCGCGGCAGGAGAAGCATGTTGAGACAGACATTGAGCACCACGCCGATCAGCAGGGCCACCGTGGCCGTGTAGGCCTTCTCACAGCACCACACATAGTTCTGCAGCAGGCCGAAAATCGCAAACCAGCAGCAGTAAGCCAGCGTCCACGGCAGGATATCCATGGCGCCGTGGAATTTACCTTGGAAGGCAACTCCGAACAGCAGCGGCGCTCCGAAAAGGATGCACACGCAGGCGGCCGTCAGACCGAAGCCAAACAGTTTCAGGAGCATTTGCATCCGCAAATTGACAAGATGGCGGCGTCCTGCCTCCCAGTCGTGGGCCAGATGGGGAGTGATGATCGATGCGGCCATGGCCACCACGGAGACCAGCAGCAACGGCACGATCCGGCAACTGTGATACAGGCCAATCTGGGCCAGGGATTCCGAGGGAGAATAGGCCGAGAAATGGATGATCATATAGCGGTCGGTGACATCAAACATGGATCCCATGAAGTTGGCTAGGGAAATCCAGCCCACGAAGGGGAGAACCTTCTTCCAGATCAGCAGCGGTTGCCGGGCATCGGAATTGTCCGATAATCCGTGCCAGATCCGCCACATGGCGATCGTTCCCATGGCAGCGCAAGCAGAACAGGCGACGCCGAAGGCGATCACGGCCGAAGTGGCATCACAGCGCCAGACAGCGAGCAGTAAGATTCCCACCACGGCGAAAATCAGGCTGTTTGCCATCTGGATACTGGCGAGCATACGGGCGCTGCGCAGTGCGCCAAACAAGTCAAGAAAGTAGTGATGGGCGATGGTCGCCGCCAGGCAGAAGGCAATCACAATCACAAGGTCAGCTCGATCGGGAGCACCGAACACGAGCGTTGAAATCCAGGAGCGGGCCAGGAGAATCAAGACCACGGACACACTGCCGAGCAGGAAGTAGACAACGGTTGTATATGCGAGAAATCGTTTCAAGCGGCCTTGCTGGCGGTAGTATTCCACGTAGCGCCGGAACGAGCTGGAAAGGGCCAGTACACTCAGTGGGGCCGCGAGCATCAGAAAGCCGAAGGTCACATCCCACTCGCCAAGTTGCTCGGGATCGAGCCAGCGGCAGAACAATACCGATCGCACCAACCCTACTGAACGTTGAACGAGCGTAAATGCCAATAGAATGAGGATTCCGTCGGCAAGAGTCTCCGACCGCATTGTCGGCGAAATATCTTGTTGTTCTCTCGGCTCGTTCATTTCGCGACGTCTTCTCAGGTATCTCACTCGTTCTGTCCCAGCGTCAACCGATCGTTTCGGTGTGGGGAACCTGGTTTGAAACGTTCATCGGTGTCGGACAGAATCGAACTGTCTCTGCCATCCGCGGATCGATCGTCGCCCGGTTCTTCAGCCGAATCATGCCCGGATCGACGTGGATGCGTTGAAGATGAAAGGGATCGTCTCCAGGGAAGTTGTAGCCGCCGTAAGCGCTGCAGACTGCCTCGAATCCGGCATCGCGCGCCATCTGAAAGGCGAGAGAGCTGAGGTTGACATACTGACCGAAGGGGAAGGCGAAATAGCGGACGCGGCGTCCGATCAGATCTTCCAGTTGGCGTGCGGAATCGAGGATTTCGCGGCGAAGCAGCCGGCGGTCGCTCGTCGCGCCCAGATCGGCATGACTGGAGGTGTGGGCTCCGATCTCGATCCCCGCGTCTGCCATGGCCTGGATCTGCCCCATGGTGTTGGGCGTACAGCCGTCGGCGGCGAAGGGTCTTCCCGAGACAATATGGTCGACGGCGACGAAGTATGTGCAGGGAACTCGATACTTGACGAGCAACGGAATCGCCCGGAGGCAGTTGTCGGCATGACCGTCGTCGAAGGTGATGCTCAGGCCGAGCCGCCGATCGGAAGGGGCGTAGCCCGAGATCCGCCGCTGGACTTCATCCAGTGAGATGATCTCGAAGTGCCGCCGGAGCCAGGCAATCTGCCGCTGGAAGTCGACGTTCGACACCGTCCACGGATTGGCACCGTCATCGGCAATTCGGTGGTAGAAGAGAACCGGTACCGGTGCCCTTCCGGCAATCGCCGCGGCGCGGTTGCGCAAGGCACGTACCGGCCAGGAGCTGCAGTAGTACCCATGGAGCAGGAGAGAGCGGCTCCAAGTGAGATTCTCAATGTACATGATTTCGTCCGATTCGGTGAGCGGCCCGGCAGGTTATCGATCAGCGCAAACCGATCGCCACCATGGCCTCCTTGACCCAATCCTTGACGTCCAGTCCGGCGACCCAGACACCATGCCGAAATCGCGTCAGAATCCGGCCGGCAACGATTCGCAGTTCGGCCGTGGGGTGGAAACGGGCTCGCCATTGTTGCTTGTAGGGCTCGTTGCCTCGCAGGAGATCGAAACCTTCATATCCGGATTCAATTGCCTGCTTGAACGTGAGCAAGGTAGCAAGCTGACCGGGCGATACTGCGGCATTTTCGGGGGCGATGCCGCCTTGATAGCAGTAGACGATGTTGTTCCCCAGCAAGTGGTACTCGGCCGCAATGGGGCGACCCTCAAATTCCACCCAGTGGAGACCAAGTCGTGACTCGGCCAGCAACCGCGGCAAGACATGTTTCTGGAAGTCCCGGTAGCGTGGCGAGGCAAAACACCCGACCTCGCCAAGCGTCTGGCGGCGTCGCTGGTGGAGGTCCACCAGAATTTCCTGCGCAACGGCAAGTTGTTCCGGGTCTCGAACGGTGTGCAGAATCGCTTCGCCACTGTCGACGTAGCGCCGCTGCATTCTCCGGATCTTCTTGCGACGCTCCTTCGACAACGATTGCAGGTAGTCTTCCCATGTGGGCGGAAACGGCGCACGCCAGCATCCCCGTCCCGGACGGGTATGCACAGAACAGCCGCGGCGTTCCATTTGCCGGGCCAACATCGAGGGCATGGGATCCTCCAACTCGATGGCCGTCAGCTCAATGACATCCCAACAGTCGTCCGCGTCGGCTTGCGCGAGCCAGCCGGCAAGAGCGCTCGCGACCGCGTGCTCACGGCCGGGCTCCCGAAGGATGGTTCCGTATTCCGAGCAGACTTCCGCGTCACCCAGGAGACGCAGGGTCTCGCCGTGTAACGGAGTCCTGGTTCGGTACCAGGGCGCGATACCGACGAGTCGGCCGCACTCGAAGGCCCCCAGCAGGTAGAGCTCCCCGATTGCGCCATAGTACCTCCACCAGGTTTCGAGCCAAACCCACGATCGGAACGGAACGCCTGCCGCCAGACGATCCCATACGTCGGCGTGCACCTTCAGCTCATCGAGATTTGAGAACCGGATTACGTCCATCAGCGCCCTCGGGCCGGGATAGGACTCGAAATGTGTTCGGGGGCGGGGCCCGTCCATCGGGTGCCGGTCCCCCTCGGCCGACGGCCGTGCCGTCATGTGATTCGAGTCAACTCTCCGTCACGGGCGGGCAAAGGCAAGTTCTTTCGAGTATTTTCGCGGGGCGAACGAACCGCAAAATCCCCGGGATCACCACGTGAATGTTGACGGCCGTGAGGCACGTCGCCGCGCCGCTTGTTCCAGTTCTTCCGCTGGAACGGGCGGGGACGAGTGCAAAATGGATCGTGTTGCCTTTTCGCAACGCGCCCCGCCATAGCTTCAAGGGGGATTGCCTGACACCCGGAGCCCAACGCGTAATCGAATGCCATACTTTCATGGGAATTTCCGAGTAGTTTCACGGCGACCGGAGACCAGGATGTACGACAACCGATCAACCCATGTCAATCCAAGCCAACTTCTCGCATGGCTTTCCAGGTATCGCTGGCGATGGATCGTACCGACGGTGGCTTTCGCGACTGCCGCGATCGCTTTCGCCCTGCTCAAGCCTCCGGAATGGGAAGCATCGCAGGCACTGACGATTCGCAACGAGGCAGCCAACAACGAGGATGGCCCCGGCAAGTTTGGCCATTCGGAAGAGCGGCGTACGGCCCAGGAAACCGTACTGGAACTGGCAAAAAGCCGGATTGTGCTGGCCACTGCCCTCGAGACGGTTGGGCCTCCGGCGACCCGGAAGTCGTCTGCGACACCCTGGCCGAGTGAGGAGGAAGTGGATGATTTCCGAGAGAACGTTACCTTGACGCCTCCGAAAGGGGCGGAACTGGGCCGAACGGAAGTCTTCTACTTGACGGTTCGGGATCGAGATCGCCAGCGCGCGCTACCTCTGGTGGCGGCAGTAAGAGACCAGTTGGAGGAGCGCTATCAGCAGTTGCGCGACGCAACGGCGAAAAGCATGTCGATCGAGCTCCGAAAAGGCGTGGAAATGGCGCGAAAGAACCTGGAAGAAGCTACGGCCCGCGTTGCCGCCGTGGAGGCCGAGGTCGGCGAAGATCTGGGCGATTTGCGGATGCTCCACGAGTCCATCTCGGGAGACATCTCGCTCCAGCGCACCGCGATCGAGATCCGCAACGAGTTGCGCCAGGTGCGCAACTCACGCCATTCGACCGAGGAGCTGATCGGCCTCTTGAGAGAGGCACAGAAGGACCCCCAGCGATTGGTGGCCACGCCAAACCGGCTGATCGAATCGCAACCGGGACTCCGCCAGCTCAAAGAAGGACTTGTCGAGGCCCAACTGAGAACAGCAAGTCTGCTGGGGCCGATGTCGGAAATCCACCCGGCGGTGATTGCCGCGCGGGAATCAGAGCAGGAGGTCCGCCGCAACATCCATGCGGAACTGGCGGAGGCAATCTCGGGTTTGGAACTTGAGTTGCGACTCCAAGGCAATGAGGAGGAAACGCTCCAGACCCGTCTGGACGACCTCGACACGAGACTTGCCCGTCTGGCCTCGCTCCGCGCCTCCTACGGATCGAACCTGGCAGAAGTGGCCAATCGAGCGGAACTATTGCGACAGGCCGAGGACGATCTGTCCCAAGCCGAGGCGTCCCAGGTAGGCGCCGATGCCGCAAGTCTGATCGGTCGGATCGACGTGCCCACGGTAGGCACGCGTCCAGCGGGCCCCGGCTTCCAGGTGATTGTGCTCGTTGGGACCGTTGGAGGTCTGCTCGCCGGACTGGGCCTCCTGGTGCTGACGACTCCGATGCCCGGCACTGCATTGGGAATCGAAGCGGAAGGTCCTGAAGTGGTGGTCGTGGTCGAGTCTTCCCACGGTCCGGAAGCACTGCAGATGGGAGCGGGCGAAGCCTCCGCAGCATTACGCCGGAAGGAACCGAGCAGGCGGAGTGCACAGCCACGGCCGCTGCGGCCGGCCGAATCGGAACTGCTGGCGTCACTTGAGGAAAACCTGCGGATGCCCGAAACCGATTTCGCGCTGGATGACGCGTCCGGCATGACATTGAAAGAAGCACTCCAGAGAATCGGCTCAGCGTGACGGACTTTGGACATGGTCGAGGCCGAGATGATCCCCGCACTTGCGTTCCTTGCGCCGGCCGCTGCCGTGTGGGCAATCGTTGTTTTTCGCCGCGGCGGCCTGGTCACAAGTTGCCTGTTTGTTCTCGGGGCGGGTATCTGCCTGGGGCCGTTCTTCTTTCACCGTTCGCTCGGTCCCGTGCAGATCTCGCTGGACCGCCTGCTCTGGTTGGCGCTGATCGCCTATTACCCGATCGCTCGTGCAACGGGCGCGTCGGTCGCCAGGCCACTGGATCGCGCCGACCTGGTGCTAGGCGCCTTTTATGCGGTGGTTGTGGCCAGTGTTCTCGCTTTCGACTTCCGCCATGCCGACTCGCGGCCTCTTTCCCAACTGTTGTTCTACCATCTGTTTCCTTTGGGAGTCTACTGGGTCGCTCGGCATGCAGTCTACACGAAGCAAACGGTGGTCGGATTGCTGACCACGCTGGCTGTGTTCGGCATCTACCTTGGAGGCACCGCAGTCGCGGAGACGTACGAGCTCGGTTGGCTTGTCTTTCCCCGGTACATAGCGTCAGCCGACAACCTGGAGTTTCTGGGACGGGCGCGCGGCCCGATCATGAATCCAGCGGGTGGAGGGATTCTGCTGGGGTTGTGCCTGGGAGCCGCAGTTCTGCTGGGACCGAACACGGGCCAAAGAGGCAAAGCTCTCCTCGGAGCGACGTCGTTGCTGATTCTCATGGGGGTCTACTGCACGATGACCAGGACGGCTTGGCTCGGTGCGGGATTCGGATTGCTTGCGATTGGCGGCCTGGCCATACCTGCTCGATGGCGTGTGCCCGTGGTGATTGGCTGTTTACTGGTCGCCGGTGCAGTGGGGGCAACTCAATGGGAGAGCCTACTGAGATTTCAACGTGACAAGGGTCAGACCGCGGCCGATACGGCCGAATCCGTGAAGCTACGTCCGATACTCGCTGTCGTAGCGCTGAAGATGTTTGCCGAACGCCCTTTGACCGGATGCGGATTTGGTCACTATCCGGAAGCTCACGAGCAGTATTTGAACGAGAGGCCGTGGGGATTGCCGCTGGAAAAAGCGGGGCCGTATATCCAGCACAACGTGCTGCTCAATTACCTGGTTGAACTCGGACTGATGGGCGTGGGGTTGTACGTTCTTGTGCTAGCCCTTTGGTTCCGCGATGCCTGGCGACTGTGGAACTGCAGACAAAACCCGCTTTGGATGCGCCAATACGCACTTCTGTTTGTGGCGTTCTTCGCAAATTACTTCGTGAACGGCATGTTTCACGACGTAACGCTCATGCCAATGATCAACATGGTTCTGTATTTTCTGGCGGGAGCGGTCGTCGCTATTCGCCAGGATGCGGAAGGGGCCGTTTGCGTCTTGGAAAGCGATCCGGCCAGGCGGCATGCATGCCTGGCGGCGACAACCGGATGAACGAGGCTCAACTGGGGGCGAGGCAGGTTCGGGCGGGTGTCTTCCGGATCGCGTCAATCAGCCGGCGGATTATTTCCGTCCGTCCACGGCCGCGGGGCCCTTCAGCAGCCGCTTCTCGGCAACGTCGACAAACGGCAGAAGTTCCTGGCGACCGATGACTTCTCGAGCCGCTTCGAAGGAGAACCACTCGCGTTGGCGCCACGATTCGTCCCACGTTTCCTCGGCACGGGAGACCTTCATGACATGCATGGTGCAGTGCAATTGCACACCCCATTTGCGATACCGAAAGGAGCCGATCGGTTTTCCGACGATTTTTCCGACCAGACCGGCCTCTTCGCGAGCTTCCTTGGTGGCAGTTTCCGTGGGAGTCTCGCCCGGGTCGATGATTCCTTTGGGGAATCCCCACCGCCCCTTCCGCGTGGTGACCAGACAGATTTCGATTCGCCCCTTTCGGAAGCGATAGGGAACACAGCCGGCCTGCAGGATCTCATCTCTTTTCTTCGCCATAGTCGACGAATTTTAGCGGTCGAGGGCCCTGATGAAAAGGTGGCCCTGGCTTCTCTCCGAGTGGATGGCGGTACATGCTATGGAGCGCATGTCTGCACCTGAGATTGATTGCGGGCTTGACCGGTGTTGGGACCGGTTGAGGACGTT
Source organism: uncultured Planctomycetaceae bacterium (assembly GCA_964429355.1). Lineage (GTDB taxonomy): Bacteria > Planctomycetota > Planctomycetia > Pirellulales > Thermoguttaceae > JAAYAY01. The sequence goes on from CAYSCH010000272.1 coordinate 11,688, forward strand.
GCTTCCCGATTTGTGGAGGAATACTGGAGTGGTGGAAGATTGGAGTACTGGGTGAGGTCAAACTGAGTCTCGTGCCCAGCATTCCATGATCTGGTGGGTCTCAGGTTCCGGCGTACGGAGGGGTATCACCGAAGCCGGAGCTTCTGCATCGGGTCTGGTTCGGCGCTTCGCCGGCCTTTAGAATAGCCAGCAGTCTTGACGGTGGCAACTTCGACGACAACGACGGAGATGAATCATGAAATCGGTAGTCGCAAGGAACCCGCTCGGGTCTTGGATTCTGGCAGCCTGCATGGTAATGGTGCTTGGCGGCGATGCTTGGGCGGACGAGTTCCGCCGCCTTCCTGTTTCTGAATACCGCGACCGCATGGCGGCCGGGTGGATTGGGCAGATGGTCGGCGTCGGCTGGGGAGCGCCGACCGAATTC
>CAYSCH010000272.1:12121-13365 GCA_964429355.1 uncultured Planctomycetaceae bacterium
CCGAATTCAAGTTCAAAGGCGAGATCATTCCCGAGGACAATGTTCCCAAGTGGACACCCGGCATGGTCAATCAGTTCCAGCAGGACGACATCTACGTGGAGATGACGTTTCTGCGGACGATGGAACTCCACGGGCTCGACTGCTCTATCCGCCAGGCGGGAATCGACTTTGCCAACAGCGGTTACCCGCTCTGGCATGCCAATAAGGCGGGACGGGACAATCTCCGAGGCGGGATCGCCCCGCCGGATTCGGGACATCCTAAGTTCAACTCCCATGCCGACGACATCGACTACCAGATTGAGGCCGACTTCTCCGGACTGATCGCGCCGGGCATGCCGAACGCGGTAATCGAACTGGGCGAGAAGTTCGGACGGCTGATGAACTACGGCGACGGCATGTACGGCGGCCAGTTTGTGGGCGGCATGTATGCCGAGGCGTTCTTTGAGGACGATCCGGCCAGAATTGTCGAGGCCGGCCTGGCCTGCATCCCTGCCGAGAGCCAGTTTGCCCAGTGCATCCGCGACACACTCGGCTGGTGGAAAGCCAATCCCGGCCAGTGGCAGAAGACCTGGCAACTCATCGAGGAGAAGTACCAACAGGACCCGGCCTTCCGGAGGTTCTCCTGCAGCGGACCGCAGGACGCGTTCAATATCGACGCCAAGATCAACGGGGCCTATATCGTGATGGGGCTGCTGTACGGCCAGCGCGAGATCGACGAGACGGTCATGATTTCCATGCGATGCGGCCAAGATTCCGACTGCAACCCGTCCAATGCCGCTGGTGTGCTCTGTACCACCATGGGACAATCGAAAATGGCTCCGGAATATGTCTCGCAGTTGAATCCGGAAGGTGTCTTCAGTCACACTGCTTACAACTTCCCGATGCTCGTGGAAGTCTGCGAGAAGCTGGCACGCCAGGCCGTCGTGAAATATGGCGGGCGGATCGAGAAGACAGCCGATGGCGACGTGCTGGTGATACCGGTTGCGAAACCCAAACCCAGCAAGCTGGAGCAGTGCTGGGAACCCGGCCCGACGGCAGAAAGCGTCTTCACGGAAGAAGAAAAGGAGAAAATCGAGGCCTTGAGCGTCGCCGAGCAGCAACAGACCGATCTTCAGAAGGTTGCACCGGGCTGGAAGATGACCGGTTGCGGACCGGATATGGACCCGGGTCTGCGGGCAGAGTATCTCGGGCGGGAAACCGTATTCATGACCCATCCGCTTAACAAGGAGGCAGGATGCACGCTC
>CAYSCH010000273.1:0-1486 GCA_964429355.1 uncultured Planctomycetaceae bacterium
AGTCTCCGCAACACGACACTGGTTACAGCAGAAATGCTGGGACTGGCCTTTCAGCGGCCTGTGTCCGCCTCCTCGGTTCACGCCCCGCTCTACGCAGCCGCCAACGCCGTAGACAATGACCCCGCCACCTACTGGTCTTCGACGTTTGCCGACCCAGCCTGGCTGGCGGTCGATCTCGGCACGAAAGGCCGGATACGGCTTGTTCGCATCCTGTGGGAAACGGCGTTCTCCAAAGCCTTCTCCGTACAGGTTTCCACGGACGGCCAGACTTGGACCGACGTCTATCAAATCACCGACGGCCAGGGAGGCACCAGCGAGATTGAGTTCCCCGCCACTGAGGCTCGACATGTCCGCGTCTCGTGCACGCAGCGTGGAACTCAATGGGGCCATGCAATCCGGGAATTGCAGGTCTTCGATTGAGCCCCAGATACTCGGAGGGTTTGGGCATTCCCTGACGACGGGGCGAGCACAAATAGCGTCTCTGAGCGCCAATGTCTTGTGAAGCTACGGAAGCTGTTATGGACGGAGCGGCTACAAGATGTGGAAGACCGGGCACCGTGGAGGCCACGGTCTACCGGCGGCTCGGAGAGCGGATCAGCTCTTTCGAAAGTGTCGTGGGCGAATTGCAGCCGATCCTCACCCAGGTGGCCAAGGTGATCGAAGCGGCCGCCATGGCCAACGATAAGCGGCGAGGGCGAGCTGATCGCCCAGGAGATTGCAGAGATCAGCCGCCGGGTACGGGAGAAGGAGATTTCTGCCCTGAACATCGACAGGCTCGTGGACGACACCGTCGAGGCTGCGGCCGGGGAGGATCGGCAAAAACGGTCCCGTCTGAAGACGCGCCCCGGGCATCCAGGGGATTGAAACGTGTAGCATCTTTACCGACGATAAAAATATCCCCTGCACACTCAAGGCAGTTTTCGGGAACTGGGGTAACCGTTCATAGGCTGGTGGGGTCTTTTCAAGAAAAGTGACCTGGACTTGAATGCTGGTTTTATGCCAGAACAATGGGCATGGAACCAGTCGTCACGGAAGAACTGATTGATCGTCAACCGCCAGAGGCCCAGGCGATCATTCGCGTGCTGTTGGCCAGAATCGCGGCGATGGAAGCGGAGCTTCGGGAACTGCAAGGGCAGATCAAAGGGAAGACGCCGCAGAACTCTTCGATCCCCCCGAGCACGCAGCATCCGCACGCCAAGCCTCCGCGGTAGAATCGCAACCAAAGAAGATCCGACTACTGATCCACGACGTCACCTGGGGCGGCGGCGCTACCAAGGAAGAAACCGAGGTTAGCGGCCAGCCGGGCCCTCGCCAGATGACCTTGCGGGAATTCGAAATCTATGCGAAATGACCGTGGAGGAAGAGCTTTCCTGCAGAATCCGGCCTTCATTGACCGCTGCCACCCCCACGTACCAACTCGAATCGCCGCCGCGCCTCGACCTCGGCGATGAAACGGCTGTGAACCGCGAACCGCTCGATCAGCCCA
>CAYSCH010000273.1:1496-13301 GCA_964429355.1 uncultured Planctomycetaceae bacterium
TCGCTCCAGTTGCTTAGATCGCCGTGCACACCCGACGTGACGTTCTCTCGGGCGCCGTTTCGATACACCGCCAGGTGATCGGGGCGATAGGTCACGATCAGGTGGACGACGCGGTTCGGTTCGATGGGGCCGAGGTTGGTTTCCGGGTTCATGCCGTTCTCGCCGGTTTCCGCCGTCCGCAGCCGGAAAATCAAATCGCGGCCTTCCTGGCCGAGGGTGAAGTTGCGCTGATAGGCATTCGTCGAGAAAGACACGATTCGCGCCGGCCCCGTCTGGTCCGCCGCCCGCGACAGAAATACTACCTCCACGCTCACTTCGCCCGACCGGCGACAGGCGTCGCAAAGCATCTTCGCGGGGCCTTCGACAAGGATGGCTCCGCCGTCCGGAATCAACTCGCCACGCAAGCCCGATCGAGCGCCGTCGCTCAGCTTCAATCGCCATGCCCCCGTGTCCTCCGTCACGTTGCCCACCAACCGATCCGGGCCGAAGTCTCTCTGCCAGGCAGCGACCATGCCGGGCAACTCGCCAGGCCAACTCCGCAAAGCCGCCAGGTCAACCTCGGCAGTCGGCTCCCGGATCGGAGCTATTTCGGGCGCCGCGGTCGTTTCGCGTTCGTTGGCCGTGACCTCGATCGGAGCTACCCCTTCACCCGAAAGATCGAAACATTTCAGATTGCCGTCGCGGTCCTTGCAGAAGATCCGGCCGTCGGACAAGACGACGTGCGGCCAGGCGTCGGTGTGAAACAGAGACCCCACACGGGCCAACTCGCGAAACGCGTCCGGAGACCGCTTCGCTGTTTCAGCCAGTGCAAGATCACCTCGTCCGGCAAGCATCAGCAGACGATCGTCGGACGTAACAATGCACGATCCCGCGTCGCCAAACCCGCCGGGGCCGGTCCACACCGTGCGCCCCGTTGCGAGTTCCAAACAGACCGGCTTCTCGTGGACCCAGTATATGAACCCGTTGTGGATCACGGGACTGCAGACCAGCGAATGGGGCTTCTGTTTCCAACGCACCTTCGCGCCGTCCAGACCGATTTCCAGCAAGCAGGAGTAGCGATGATTATAGCCCGCCGTGATCAGCACCAGGTTTCCCGCTACCGCCGGCGTTGCGATGTTCTGGGCGAAGTCGGTCTCCCAAGGGTATTCGGCAACCGTGTCGCCTTCGTGGCCCGCATCCAGCCGCGCGACGAGCAGTTGGTGCAGACTGAAGGCGGCAACGCACGGCACCCCTTCCACTTGCATCGGCACAGGCCCGCCGGAGTGACCCGCACCGTCCGTTGCACGGCTCGCCCAGACTTCCTGACCGGTTCGCTTGTCGAAGGCGATCAACGTTCCCTGGTTGCATCCGACTTCGACGATCAGCCAGTCGCCGTGAACGAGTGGCGAGGTCGTATATCCGTAGTCCCGTCGCCCTTGACGGCCGATCTTTGGACGCTTGGGAACCGCAAATTCGTCGTATAGATTGAGCTCCCAAACGTGCTTGTCTTCCTGCCTGGTGTCCCAGCAGTTCAATTGGCCGTCGAGCCCCAGGGTGTAGACAAAACCGGTCTCGGTGTCGTATTCAGGCGTGGAAATAATGCCGGCGTAAAGTCCCATATCGCCTTCCGCATGGCGTCCGAACCTGCCTGCCGGATAAGACACATCCCAGATGCGTTCCCCTGTAGCAGCCCCGATGCAGAACAACGAATCCCGTTCGTCCGCCCACCCCATCACGTACACTCGATCTCCGACAACGAGGGGCGAACTGGATCCGATGCCGACGTTCGTTTCCCAGACTGGTTCGGCCGGCAACTGCTGCCGATCTTCCCAGCGGGAGCTCTCGGCAACTACGTCATTTCGGTTCGGGCCTCGCCAGCGTGGCCAATCGTCAGCTTGGACCGTTTGGCGGCTCGAGAAGCCGATTGTAATCGCGGTCAGCAGGAGAAGGCCAAGGCGTTGAGTGGTCATTTGTCTTCAACAGAAGGCATCGGAGTGATCAGAGGGACGGCGCTGTGCTCTCTCTGACTGGGCGACCAGCTTGGACTGTCGGGGACACAAAGCAACGTGGGAAGACGGCCGATGATGGTCGCATCTTCCTAGATGTGATTATCCTGATTGCGTGGAGCGATTTCAAGGAGTTTCTTGACCGGTGGTGGGCCGGTCTAGCGCGTTCCATTGGTCCGCTCTTCCTCCCTCTCCTGTTCGCACAGATGCTCACGCCTGTGATCATGCCAGTCTACCGCCATGGGATGGTCGAAGACGTGGCGGGTACTCCAACTCATCCGAAGGATCAACGATCATCAGATCGAACTGAAATCCCTCATAACTCTGGAGGAGTCGAGCCAACTGGTCGAAAGTCAGAAACACGCCGTCCACCACGACCCCGCCATAACTAACCCGCCCCCGCAGCCGGTGGTGCGTAAGAGACAATCGTCCCTCTTGCTCCAACAGATGACGGACGGAAAGCAAGTTCGGAATCTTGTTGCGGAGAATGCCAAGGGCGTGAAAAACGTCCAGCGAAGATAATGCTTCGAACTCGTAGCCATCATCGCCATTTGCATCTTCAATTGCACGAACACCGTAGTTCGATGGATCAATTCATTGCCACGGCCGTTGCCGAGAAACTGGCTTCGCTGGCCACCATGGAATACCTGGAACAACGGGCCCGGCGAAGCCGCCGGGAGCGGTGTCATGCGGTCCGTGTAACTCTGTCGGCCGCACGGCTCCATCGCGCATCGGCGAGAGAACAGGAGCGCTCATTTGAACGCGCAAGCGTCCGCAGATTTCGTCGATGCCAACGAGTGTGGGCTGCGAACCGTACCGGCCGCTGTTAGAGGGGGTTGCAAAAGCCGACAATCGGCTTATAGTTAAAGTATGACCCAACAGCAGACAATCCAATTGGGCGAGATCTGCGAACGCCTCCGAGTCAAGGAACGCGACGCTCGGTATGTCCTCGAGCAAGGTCATGTGCCCCACGGAGTTGACGAGTCCCCGGCCAGCGGTACCTATCGGCGGTTCGGGCCGGGCCAGGCGTTTTGGCTCGGAATGGTCTTGAAACTCAAACAAGGTGGCATCACGACACCCCTGGCAGCACAGATCGCCAACTACGCGCAAGAGTCGCTGCATACGGTAACCCAGCGGCTCGGTTGGGAGTGGCGGTTCCTGCCGTTGAAGGGCTGGTTCGATAGCGAGCACGAGTACGTCGTGGAAGTAGCGGACCTACAGTACATTCGGTTCGGCACCGACGCGAGTCCCGGCAGCAGGGGCCGCATGACGTACTTCAGCTGGCACCGCATCGCCGAGCCGGGTGTACCGGCCGAGGACCTCCGGCCGTGCGTCGTCCTCCGCCTTGACTTGGCACTCATTGCGGGGCTGCTGGCCAGTGCGTTCAAAGAGTGAATCGCACTGGGATTGACAAAGCCGATATCCGGCTTTACAAACAAGATACTTACCCTCCACGAGGGCCTTTTGAGATCCCTTAAAGCCGACTATCGGCTTTGTGCCCGATAAGGAATGAGGTTATGACGCAATTCGCCAGCCACAGAAAAAACCCCCGCGGCGGGCCGCGGACCCCCGAGGGCAAGGCCGTCTCTCGCGCCAACGCCATCACGCATGGGCTTTCCGCGACGACGCTGCTCCCCAAAATCTTCAACGTCGAGCTGATCATCAAATATCATGATGCCCTCCGCGAGGAATGGTGTCCGGCAACACCGACCGAGCGGGTTCTCGTCCGCGAATTGGCACGGCACCAAGCCGCCCTCGAGTGGATCGAGCAAATTGAATTGGCGGTCCTTCGCGGCGGTGCCCGCCAGCCATTGTATCTCGGTTTGAATTTCGGCAACGCCGACGAAGCAAACGACGCGATTGTTGCCGCTGCAGGAACCTCGGACGGTGTCGAGAAGATTTCGCGTTACCGGCGGCATCACGAGCGGACCTTTCTTCGGACGTTGATCGCTTTACAGGATACCAAAAAGAACGTCCAGTTGCGGACAATCACAGCAGCTGACACCCGACAATCGAGATTCTGTTCCGAGGAGGTATGCGAGGCCTACCTAGTCAATCGCCTGCAACAAGCCTGTTTCCATTGCCCCCACTGCGAGGGCCAGGCAGCAACCTGGCTTTCGGCTCGGCGGCTCCTGCAGTGCCGGCACTGCAGGTATCAGGTGACCGCCCGGCAGGGCACGGTGATGGCAGCCTCACGGGTCCCGCTCCTCGCCTGGTTCCGGGCAATCGAACTGCTGGAGCGGAACCCGCAAGCCTCGCTTGTCGAATTGCAGGCCGCAACCAAACTCGGCCGCCAGGGAACCGTCCGCAGAATGGCCCAGAAAATTCGCGCGGCCCAGAACAGCCCAAACCGCACGCAGCTCCTGGCCGGTCTCGATATGACGCTCGGTCATCCCGATCCGAACGTTTCAGGAGGCTGCTGAAAGATGTGTAACTCAAAAGGATTTTTTGCAGAACGAACGTCTGGCTGGAAGACAGAACGGCGCGCCGAAAACCTGACGAAATCGTGCGCAACGTTCGCTGAGATTGCCAGTTGCGACCCCCCAACAGAGATCCTTACCTCGATGTGGACCGGTGCACAATGCCCGTTCGCGCTTCCAATCGCGGCGCTTGGCTCAGCCGAGCACCTGTGTGTCGTATATAGTATAAACACGTCAATCTGCGCTCGCATCAGGAGGGCAGCCGATGACCCAGCTCCTACCTGCACCCGGCAATCATGACGACGACTCCGTCGGCGGCCCCGGGCGCCGCGCTGGTCCCCGTAGCCAACGGAAACAGATTACCATTCCCAGTGTGGATGAGATACTACGGATGCTGCTCCAGCTGAACAGCGCCGTGACAATCGGCGTGATGTCACCGAGCGACGCGAACATCGTGCATCGCAATCTACGAACGATCCTCGACGTGCAGATGAAACGCGCAGAGCGGAACGAGGGTGGTCCCGGCCACGAGGCACTGATTGAACTCTGCCGGCGTGATCCCACGGCGATCAATATCCTGGCTCCCTTCCTGACCGACGATGCGCTCGACGCGTTGATGCGCGAGATAGGAGAAGCCCCCGATGGACCGGTTTAGTTGGTGTCAGGCTCTTATCTATCTCAAAGACAAACCACTGTCGTTCGAGGGCCGTCCGTATCTGCGGGCGATTTACGGCTCGACGGCCCGCCGGGTCGTCCTGCGCTGCTCCCGGCAGGTGGAGAAAACAACATTCATCTGCAACGTTGTCTGCCATGCGGCCGTAACGATTCCCGGCGTCCACATCGTGGTTGTCTTCCCGCGGCACGAGCAGGCGTCGGTCTTCGCCAAATCCCGGTTACGAGCGGTGATTCTCGAAAGTCCCGCAATCGGCCGTTACCTGCTCGGAAAAAGGCTGCGAGAGCCGCAGGTCAATCACATGCGGTTCTGCAACGGTTCCGAGGTGTACATCCGGTCCGCCTACCACACCGCCGACGCTGCCCGTGGAATCGACGCGGATTTCCTGCTGGTCGACGAATATCAGGATATCGCGGGGGGCGACCTGCCCGTGCTGGAGCAATCTCTCAACCACTCTGTGCACCGGCGCGTGGTTCTGACCGGAACTCCCAAAACGATCGACAATCATCTTGAAGATGCCTTCAATCTATCCACTGCAAATGAGTGGCGGGTGCCGTGCGAATGCGGTGAGTCTGTGTTCCTGGACGACAAGTGTCTTGGGCAGCATGGGCCGATCTGCCCCAATTGTCAGCAGCCGATTGACCCCCATCGCGGTCTCTGGGTGCCGCGGAATCGGGGCTCCGTGTGGGGCGACGGTTTCACCATCAATCATCTGGTCACCCCGTGGCTCAACTACCCGGAACTCCTGGAACACCAGCAAACCTACAACCCGGCAATGTTCCGGAACGAATGTCTCGGACTGCCGAGCTGCCTTGGTGATCACATTGTCACCCGAGAAGAAGTCGAAAAGTGTTGCACCACTCAACCCATGAGCAAATGTCTTTCCGATGTTCTGCCCGCGGTTCGATCGATCCTGATGGCGGGAGTCGACTGGGGCGGGGGCGTGGTGTCACGAACGGTCCTGGTGATTGGCTACATGCGTGATGACGACCATTTTCACATTGTGTTCATGGAACGTTACCCGGCGCAGGCGGATTCCAACGAGATTCTCGACGCAATCACCGCCCGCTGCAAAGAATTCAAGATTCAGCTGATCGCCGCCGACGGGGCCGGCAACGGCAGCGTGTATAATAACCTCTTGCTGAACAAGCTGCCGCAGGTTTCGGGCCTCTATGCCGTGTTCTATTCAGTGGCCGACCAGAGACCGCAGCAATACAAGGGTCGGCTCTGGAACTGGACGATCGGCCGAACGCCATCGCTGGGAATGGTTTTCACCCGGATTAAGAAGGAACTCCTGCGATTCCCTCGCCTGACGGATTGCAGCTCCTTCCTCCCGGACATCTGGTGCGAAACGGCGCAATACGATGAACACAAGCGGGCGATTATCTACACGCATCCGGAGACACAACAGGATGACACACTGCATGCGGTGAATTACGTCACGGCACTGGCCCGCTTGGCGTTGACCGCTGCGTACACATAGAGCAAACACGCAGTATCTGGCGTTGATCTTTGACAACTTGGAAAGCTGTTTTGGGCGGGCTGCCGGATTGGCCCCCGGCGGCCCGCCATCGGGCGGTGTACGTGATGCGGGCCCCTGACGCCGCCCCGACCGTCTTCAGAGCTGCCTGGTACAGCGACTCGGCAATCTTCACACTTCCCCCCCCCGATAGCTCAAATCCAGGAGGTCCATCGGGTGCAGGACGGCAGAGGGGTAGGGGTCAGGAGTCAGGAGTCAGGGGACAGGACGCAGAGGGCAGAGGGCCGAGGGCAGAGGCGAGTCACGGGGCAGCGACATGCCGGGTGATTTCCGATCATTGAATGCTGTGGGCAGTATGAGGTAGAATATTGAGCAGATCATCGAGCAGTGGGAATTAGTGGGCGGAAGATCATGAGGACTGTCAAAGTCAGCGGTCGTGTTAACGAGAACCAGCAGCTCTTGGCGATCGTTCCTGTGGATATCCCCCCTGGACCGGTTACCGTTCTGATCGTTCCTGCGACCCACGAGGATGAAGCGGGAGATGCCTGGGCAGATGGTATTGCTCGGGAGTGGGCAGACGAATTGAGTGACCCTCATCAGGATATCTACACTTTGGCCGATGGAGAGCCCGTCCGTTGAATCCGAACGACATCGGTGCTTCGTCTGCACAAACTGGCCACGATTCACGCACGCCATGTTGTCCGCCGTCCGGGTGTAGTTTCGCCTGACACGGGTTGCGAGATCCATGACAAACTGCGAGCATTGCTGAACCCCTGTCCCCTGACTCCTGTCCCCTGACCATGCCCACATTGACCGACATTGGTTCGCTCATCGCCCAGACGCCAGGAGTTTGTGGCGGGCGTCCCTGCCTGGCTGGTACCGGGGTTTCCGTCCGGCGGATTGCAGGATGGTATAAACTCGGCTGGTCGCCCGAGGAAATTGCCGACCGGATTGGGCACATTTCGCTGGCTCAAGTCCACGCGGCACTCGCATACTACCACGCCAATCAGGAGGCGATGGAGGCCGAGATCGCTAGGGAAGAAGCCGAGTGTGATCGGCTGGAGCGAGAGCACCGCGCGAGCCAAGCAGGCACGTGATGATCCGATTCTATTTCGATGAGGACGCGATGGACAAAGTGCTGGTTGGCGCACTTTGTGCTCGTGCACACGATTTGTGGGTTGATCGGTCGTGACGATTACGAGCTGAACACTGAAAACTGAACACTGAGAATTTCCCATGAAAATCCTCTGCGTCGCTGGTGCCCGCCCCAACTTCATGAAGATCGCTCCGATCATGGAGGCGTTCCACGCCCATCCTGACATCGAGCCGCTCCTCGTGCACACCGGTCAGCACTACGACGAGAAGATGAGCGACCTGTTCTTCCGCGAACTGGGTATCCCCGAGCCGGACGTCAATCTTGAAGTGGGCAGTGCCAGCCATGCGGTCCAGACAGCCGAGATCATGAAGGCCTTCGAACCGGTCTGCCTCCAGCACAGGCCCGACTATGTTCTCGTGGTGGGCGATGTGAACAGCACGATCGCCTGCGGGCTCGTGGCCGTCAAGCTCGGGATCAAACTGATCCACGTCGAGGCCGGCCTTCGCAGCGGCGATCGGACCATGCCCGAAGAGATCAACCGCCTGCTCACCGATTCGATCAGCGATCTGCTCTTCTGCACCGAGCCCTCCGGCGTCGAAAACCTCCGCCGCGAAGGTATTGCCAACGGCAAGGTGCATCTGGTCGGCAACGTGATGATCGACACCTTGCTGAAGAACCGCGCCAAGGCCGAGCAGTCGACCGTATTGGCGGACATGGGCCTGGAGCCCGGCGGCTACGCCACCATGACCCTCCACCGGCCCAGCAATGTCGACGACCCGGCAGCCCTGGCAGGAATTCTCGACGCGGTTGACTTGATCCAGCGCGACCTCTCTGTCGTGTTCCCCATCCATCCACGGACCCGGAAGAACGTCACGGCCCTCGGTTTTCAGACTCGCATCGAGGCCATGGGCAACCTCCGCCTGGTCGATCCCATGGGCTACCTCGACTTCCGCAAGCTCAACGCCAATGCCAAGCTGGTCCTCACCGATTCGGGCGGTCTGCAGGAAGAAACGACGATTCTGAGAGTGCCCTGTATCACCATCCGCGACAACACCGAGCGCCCCGTCACCTGCCAGGTCGGCTCCAACCAGCTCGTCGGCACCAGCACCCAGGCGATCCTTGCCGCCTACGAAAGAATCCGATCCGGCCAGTTTGACCAGACCGGCATCCCCGCCCTCTGGGACGGCCATGCCGCGGAGAGAATTGCCAAAATACTGACTGCCGTGGAGAGGAGACAGTAGGCAGGAGACGGGGGACAGAGATCAGAAATCAGAGGTCGCGGCAGTCATCTTAGACTGAAGGGTCGTCGTCGCGCCGACACCTCCTGAGCCGACACCTCCTGAGCCGACACATCTGAACGGCCTGGCGTGATTCACGGAGGAAATTGCGGCAAGGCGCTGGAGGAGCTCGATGGGCCGGGGCCGACCGAGTTCGCGCCCAAGACACGGGCGCAGCCAATCGCGGGGCAAGTCCGGCAAGCCCACGCGGCGATCTTCATGACGACTAACCTTCCGCGAATCACGTAAGGCCCGTCAGATTTAGCACGCAGCCCCGTCAGGCGCCCACGTTCTCCAGAGTCCGCGTCCAAGTCGAGGCGAACACGTCGAGCCGAACAAGACTCACGCGCGACTCCTGCTACGGGCCCCGTGGAGATCGGCCAACCGCCCAAACTCGGTGTCTTCCTCCGCCAACTCCGCGTCGATCAAGTCGCGGTTGGCATGGTAATAGGTTAAGGCGGCGAATACCTGCGACAGAGTCAGATGCCCGTATTGATCGGCGATCTCTTCAGGAGTCTGCCCCTGCTTGTACCAGCCGGCAATTCGGCGGACGGAGACTGAGGTTCCGGCAATACAGGGACGCCCGCCACAAACGCCGGGAGTCTGGGTAATGAGCGAGCCAATGTCGGTCACTGCTGGCATAGTTACTTGCTCCTTGGGTCAGAGACCGAGGTGTAGATGTCTTGACGCGGGTCGCTCAGGTCGTCAGCCCACTCCCGAGCAATAGCATCTGCCCAGGCATCTCCCGCTTCATCCTCGTGAGAAGAGGGAACGATCAGAACCGTGACCGGTCCAGGGGAAATTTCCGCAGGAACGATTGCCAAGAGCTGATGGTTCTCGTCAACGCTACCGCTGACTTTGACAGTCCTCATGATCTTCCTCCAGCCATCGATCGTCCACACAGTATTCTACGTCAAAGTGCGCTGAGCCTTCAATGATCGCAAATTCCCGCGCCCTCCTGTCTCCTGCCTCCCGTCCCCTGACTCCTGCCCCCTGCCCTAGGTCAGAGATCGGAGGTCAGAGCGGCAGAGGACAGGAAGGGAAGCAGGGAAGCAGGGACGGGGGACGGGGGACGGGGGACGGGGGACAGGAAGAAGAGCACGGAGGCTGTTCGTCATGCCCCCAAAGGAGTGCAGCATTCCGTCGCAATATCGCAACGCAATGATATAATTTCCCATGAGCCCTGTGCAAGTGATCTGGGACGACGAGGACCAGCCCGACGGGAACGTTCAGCACATCGGCGCGCACGGTCTGACGATCGAAGACGTCGAACAGGTCTTGGAGTATCCGACCACGGAAACTATCAGTGCCAGCACCGGACGGCCCTGCTGTTTCGGTTATACACCTACGAAGAGATCGAAGAAGCAGTGATCTATCCCGTGACGGCGTACGAGGTAGAGGTATCCGAACCCGAAGGAGGTTCACAGCATGGCCAAGAAGAAGATGGGTGGTCGCGCCGGCAGTCGGGGGCCCAGAAGCGCCGAGGAATCGAGGCGGCTGCAGCAAATCCGCGAAAAGGTGCCAGAGGAGTTTCCGCCGCGTGAGCCCCCGCGTCTTCAGCCGGCGACTGAAGGCATCGCCGCACAGATTCATGCAGCTCGCCAGGCGCAGGGGCTCACCTGGTACGCGGTCGCCAGACGCGCTGGCATTCCCAATCCGAGCACTGTGCGCGATATCGAATACGGGCGTGATACGAAACTGTCGAGTCTGCAGGCCGTGGCCAAAGCCCTCGGACTGCGTCTTGAATTGGTCGAGGTATAGATGCCTCGCGATCACCGACTATTCGGAGGAAAATGAGGACCGTCAGAGTGAGTGGTCTGCCGTTCTGACCCCTGTCTCCTGGCTCCTGACCTCTTCTTCCTTCTTCCTGCCTCATTCATGTCCAATCACTGAGAAATTCCAGTCGATTGTGCATCTCTTCTGCCGTTCTGCCAGCGATCAGCTTGAGCAGGCGGCGCAAACGCTCCCCGATCGAATATCGTTGCTGGGCTACAAGGATGATCCCGACGTGCGAGCGCCCTTGGGACAGTAATTCTGTGTGAATACGACAGAAGTCAGAGCTGTTGAAGCTTACCAAAACACGACCGTGCGAACCGGCAAATTCGAGCTGCTCTTCATCGGTCGCGGCAGTCATCCCAGATTCAAGGGCCGTCGTCGCGTCGACACCTCTGGCACGCAGCCCCGTCAGGAGCCCACGTTCTCCAGAGTCCGCGTCCAAGTAGAGGCGAACAAGACTCACTCGCGACTCCTGCTACGGGCCCCGTGGAGATCGGCCAACCGCCCAAACTCGGTGTCTTCCTCCGCCAACTCCGCGTCGATCAAGTCGCGGTTGGCATGGTAATAGGTTAAGGCGGCGAATACCTGCGACAGAGTCAGATGCCCGTATTGATCGGCGATCTCTTCAGGAGTCTGCCCCTGCTTGTACCAGCCGGCAATTCGGCGGACGGAGACTGAGGTTCCGGCAATACAGGGACGCCCGCCACAAACGCCGGGAGTCTGGGTAATGAGCGAGCCAATGTCGGTCACTGCTGGCATAGTTACTTGCTCCTTGGGTCAGAGACCGAGGTGTAGATGTCTTGACGCGGGTCGCTCAGGTCGTCAGCCCACTCCCGAGCAATAGCATCTGCCCAGGCATCTCCCGCTTCATCCTCGTGAGAAGAGGGAACGATCAGAACCGTGACCGGTCCAGGGGAAATTTCCGCAGGAACGATTGCCAAGAGCTGATGGTTCTCGTCAACGCTACCGCTGACTTTGACAGTCCTCATGATCTTCCTCCAGCCATCGATCGTCCACACAGTATTCTACGTCAAAGTGCGCTGAGCCTTCAATGATCGCAAATTCCCCCTGCCCCCTGTCCCCCGACCCCTGACCCCT
>CAYSCH010000274.1:0-12873 GCA_964429355.1 uncultured Planctomycetaceae bacterium
CCCTCAACTTCCAGCGTTTTGAGGATGTCTCATTGATGGCCGCGTGAGGTATAAATCGCATCCGAATTGGGCCCCGACCAGTTGATTTCGGACGTTGTCTTCCAGATAGGCCTCGTAGATGCCCCCTGCCTCCCCCCAGGTCCGGCCGGTATCGACCGACCCGAAAAGGTAGTTTTCCTCAAAGCGGAAGTAGCGGACGCCCAGGGCCCATCCCACTGAGAACGGCCCCGTCCCGTATCCACAGCATCGACTGCAGCCGCGCCCGTTGCAGAGGCCGCATCCCGAAGTCTGGTAGCTGCCGCCCGGCGACGCGAGGAAGTTGACCTCGAGGTTGTGAAATTCGTCTTTGCGGCGGACGACGTGCTCCGCGGCACTGTCGAAGTAGACCGTGCCGTTGACTCCGCCAAACTCGATCTCGTCGACCAGGAGCGGTGTGCTGACGGAGCCTCCCGCAATCGCCTGGCTCGAGTAACCGTTCATCGAGTCGAGCCCCCAGTAACTTGCCTCGACGCCGAACGTTCGCCCCGAGTTGCCGCACGGATCGCATGGATCACACGTGTTGCAGCCGAAAAAACGCCCGATGGTTACTTCACCCCCAACGGCCCAGTCCGGCAGGGCGTCGGTGGGCAACTGGTTGGGATTGTTATCGGTTTCGAAAGTGGTCCATAGCCGGTTTGGTTCGTTGCGTCCCATGTAGAGAGCTGTCACGGATCCGAACCACGTTGGACAGTACGGTGCGCATGAAACGGGGCTGCAGCCTCCGCAGTCGGCACCGTAATCCGCAGGCGGGGCGCAGCCGCAAAGCTGGCGGTCGTTCGGCGCGTTGTTGAGCATCTGTGTGATCGGCCCCGGCAGCCCCGGTTGGGGCACGCCAGACGCTGGAATCGGCTGGGGAACTTGAGGCACTGCACCTGGCTGGTAGGCCGAGGTGGGTACCACCGGTGTCGTGTATGCCGGATCGTACGGGATCCGACTTGTCTCAGGCAACACCCTCGGAACGGCAGCGCCGGCCTGCCATTGTCCGGAGTAGACGGGAGCCATGTATCCTGGATCCGCACTGACCCGAGCGGCGTAGGACGGATAGGCGTAGGCCTGATTGGCATAGACGGGGTAAGCCGCGGTGGGGTTGGCCACCGGGTCCCGTGGCTCGCTGGTATCAACATACAGAGGTGGATACTGAGAAGGTACCGACTGAACTGTGGGCTGCGGGGGCTGTAACGGCAGTGTCGAAGGCGCGCCGTACAGCCCGTACTGCGCCTGCGCCGGAGCCGCAAGCATCAGCACAGGCATTACAGCCATCAATGCACGTACCAAACGCATTTTCCTATCTCCTTACTACTTGTTTGGGGAGCGCTATTCTCAACACAAGCTCCATCGACGTGGGGGAAATTCGGCCTGTTCGATTTCCAGGCAATCAGCAAGATTTTTTCAAGTCGCTCCTGCGTCAACCGATTCTGTGCGAGAGGACGGCACAACTCGCCGACGGGCCGGAAAAGGGCATTTCCGATCAACCGATACACTTGACCGCGCGATCGAGCGGGTAACCACGTCAGTTCCCCTGGCAGAATGTGGATCCGGTCACCATTCCTGCCGCTTGGGCAGTCTTTGAGTCGCTGGCAGAACCACCGGCTGTGCATATCCATGCCCGTGGGAAACTCGTACGTTCTGTGAGGGCTTCTCATTTGGACACACGGCTGGCACAACCCCACCCCTGCCGTGTCGAAGGGAAGGTGGACTGGCCGGCTGGGGCAGCCAACGAACACCGCAAGTCAATCCCGGCGGGATCCCAGGCCCTTCAGGCTGAGGGGGAAGCAACCGCCGCGGCTTGCCCCCGCAAGTCGAGACTAGTATGCTAAAGAGTCTGGGCCCACCCACCATGGCCCTGGTTTTCCGCATCCTTTGAGAAATCCGAAAAATGCCTGACTGTTGCCAGCGTCATCCCCACCTGAAACAGACCGATCCGGATCTTTGCGCCCTGATCGAGAAGCAGATTCAAGCAGAATCCACGACGCTGAAGATGATTGCGTCGGAGAACTATGCATCGTTCTCCGTTCTGGAGGCCAGTGGATCGATCCTCACCAACAAGTACTGCGAAGGCTACCCTGCCGCAAGGTATTACGAGGGAAACGAGGTCGTCGACCAGATCGAGCAGTTGGCCATCGATCGGGCAAAGAAGCTGTTCGGCGCGGAACACGCCAATGTGCAGCCCTATTCGGGTTCACCGGCCAACCAGGCGGTGTACCGGGCTGTGCTCAAGCCGGGCGACAAAGTGATGGGCATGCCTGTGCCCGCCGGCGGCCACTTGACGCACGGATGGAAAGTCAACTTCTCCGGTTCTGATTACGTGCAGATTCCTTACGGCCCCGACCCCGAGACGGGCTTGCTCGACTTCGCCAAGATTCGCAACATCGCCCTGGAAGAACGCCCGAAGATGATCTGGGTCGGCGCAACCGCCTATCCACGCAAGCTCGACTACGCGAAATTCGCAGAAATCGCCGCCGAAATTGACGCGTACCTCGTGGCCGACATTGCCCACATCAACGGGTTGATCGTGGCCGGAGTCCATCCTGATCCGGTTCCGCACTGTGATCTGGTGAGCAGCACCATTCACAAGATGCTTCGCGGGCCGCGGGCTGGTTTCGTCCTCTCGAAACAAGAAGACCGTTACCAGGAAAAGTACCACTCCCAAAGCAAGTTCAATCTTGCCAAGCGAGTCGATCGGGCGGTTTTTCCGGGGCTTCAGGGTGGGCCCCACATGAACACGATCGCCGCCATGGCCACGTGTTTCAAAGAGGCCGACACGGAAGAATTCCGCCGATACGGCGCCCAGGTGGCCGCCAACGCAAAGCACCTCGCCGAATCCCTCATGGGCCGGGGGATCCAACTCGCCGGGGGCGGCACGGACACGCATCTGCTGATCCTCGATTTCCGCGGCGCCGAGTACACCGGCAAGGACGTGGCCGAGGCCCTCGCCCGGGCGGGAATCATCGGCAATTTCAACATGGTACCGGGGGATCATCGCAAGCCATTCATCACCAGCGGTGTGCGGCTTGGCACGCCGGCCCTGACCTCCATGGGCATGAAGGAGGCGGAGATGGAAAAGGTGGCTGCATGGATCGACGAAGTCTGCCGAAACATGAATAACCTGGATGCGACTGCTCCAAGAATTCGGGCGGAGATCGCCGAATTCTGCGGCCAGTTCGCCATTCCGGGAGTTCGGGAGACCCCTCTGGCAGTGTCGTAGTCGCGCCGCGAAAAACCCACCTTCCGACCCTTCCGCTTCCGGCCGGGCAGCGCTCATCCATCCGTTCAAACCGGGCAGCCCGGCTTCGAGTGGCGCCACTGGCTGCGTCGTCTTACGGCAACACGCAGTTGATGCGACGCCTCAGCGGGTCGGTCGTTGAGATGCCGAGGGATGGCCGAATTATCGGCACGATCCGCGCCAACTGTCGCGAATTGGCGGATCATGGCCGTCTGGGCGGGAACGGCGCAGCGTTTGCTCTCTCTGGATTTCGCCTTCACGAGTCGAAACGCTGCCAGGAGTTCCCCCGATGGTCGTCATCAGCAAGGTTCTCGCCCACACGACAAACGTCCCGGCAAAAGCCCGACGCCGGGTCCGTCCTGTGTCCTGCCCAAGCGTCTCGCTATCCCGTCTGGCCATCGAGCATGAGAAGGCCTTCGTGCCGGCCGACCGGTGCCAGTCCCGGGGCCAGCTCCTGGCCAAGCGGTGTCTCGATTTGGCCGGTGCGTTGGTACTGCTCACCTTGTTCGCTCCGGCGATGGTTGCGATCCTCGCGATTCTCGCGGTGACGACGAAGGGAAGACCTCTGTTCTTTCAGAAGCGGCTGGGTTACCTGGGCAAACCGTTCTGGATGATCAAGTTCCGCACGATGGTCATCGACGCCGAAAAGAAGCAGGCCGCGATCACGAACGAAAAGGATGGCCCGATTTTCAAGAATCGCCGCGACCCCCGGATCACCCTCTTCGGGGCGCTGTTGAGGAGCACAAGCTTGGATGAGACGCCCCAACTGCTGAACGTCCTGTTGGGGCAGATGTCGCTGGTTGGCCCCCGCCCCCCGATTGCCCAGGAAGTGGCCAAGTACGAGTGGTGGCAACAGCGCCGTCTTTCGGTCAAGCCGGGCCTGACATGCCTCTGGCAGGTCAGTGGCCGATCCGAGATTGCGTTTGTCGAATGGGTTCGCATGGACCTCTGGTATGTCAAGAACCAGAGCTTTTGGACCGACCTTGTCCTTCTGGCAAAGACTCCCTTGGCGGTTCTGGCTTGTCGGGGCGCCTACTGAACACCACGCGACACTTCCGGGCCAGGTCAAGCTCCCCCCCCGTTCGGATCAGGTTAAGCCTTCCGGCATGGCCGGCCCCACAAATCTTCGCTTCACAGGGCGAGTTGCTTTAGATTTACCGATGTCTCTGCTATCATGGAACCTTACCCTCTCGGGAGAGCCGCGGTGACGAACGAACAGAGAGAACGTTCGAGTCTACCCGGCTTGGACACCTATCGACGAATCCTCAGATCCTGCGGGAATCCGTTGAGCGAGACTCAATCTGTGAATGGCTCCGACTCTGCGAATCGACCCGACTCAACCGACCCAGGGCCGCCGGACAAAACCAACGTGACCAGGGGCGAGCCAACCGACCGCAGCGATTCTCCACCTGCCAATCCGTCTGAGACGACCGATCCCGAATCGTTGTCGAGTGAGGTTCTCGGGCAGGTCAAGGCGAGGGATCCGGGGGCGTGGGAACGGATTGTCAAGCTTTACGGGCCGATCATTTACCGTTGGGCTCGTCGCGCAGGCCTGCAGTCGGCCGATTCGGCCGACGTGGTCCAGGAAGTGTTCCGCGCCGTAGCACTCTACATTGCGGAATTCGAGGCTGAACGTACTGCCGAAGGCTTTCGCGGGTGGCTCTGGACGATCACTAGGAACACCCTGACGGACCACTTTCGCAAACAGGGGGGAGCTCCTACCAGCGGCGATGATGCCTTTGAAGCCACCGTCGCCCACGAGCCCGAGTTTCCCGAGCCCGACGATCTCCATTCTCCGTCGCCGGACGTTGCCATGGTTCACCGGGTGCTCCATAACGTCCGTCCTGACTTCGACGATACGACCTGGGATGCCTTCTGGCAAATGACGGTTCTCAACCGCACCTCGGCGGAAACCGCCGAATCCCTGGGCATGAGTAAGAGTGCGGTTCGGCAGGCAAAGTATCGCGTTCTCAAGCGACTTCGCGAGGAGCTCGCGGGAGCGTAGGTCGCCGATCATCCGGCAGACTCGATGCTCCGGCTGAGTCACCCCTGCGGGATTCGACCGGCTCTTCTACTTCTCAGCCGTCTTTGCCAATCCGACCTGGGAGGCCATTGGGAAAGAATTCTCCTGGGCCTGTTTCTTAACCGTGCGATTTCCCTGTCGCGATTGGAGAATACCCCCTTTCGAGGCGCACCCTCCGATCGCTAGCACCAATAAACAGCTCACGACGATCCAACCGGTTTGCTTTCTCATGATCTGGCCTGCGAGGCAACGAGTTGGGCGGACGGGCAGATTCGTGGCTGTTTTCAGCCCCTGGAGGCAGTCAGAAGAGCCCGTGCGGTAAACGGTCAACTGGGTACGCGAAGGCTACCAATCGGGACGAGGCAATCCAACAAACTCGTCGGGAGAGTCGGCCAGCCTCGGCTCATCCTTCTTAAAGATCGATCCCATTCGCGAGAGCGGATTGGTCGACGATTTCCTGTTGTTTCTTCCGGATTTCGCCTTGGGCACCGAATACGGCGTGTGCCCAGGTCTTTCGTGAAACGTGCTGCAACCGGCCGATCCCAGCACGGCCGCCAACAAGGCAACGGCAAGCATCGAGCCGAATCGGAACTTCCATCGATCTGCCATATGAAACATGGCACTTCCCTTTCACACCTACGTGGCCACTTCGGGCCAGGACCGTGATGAGATGGTCGAAGCAGGGTTCTTAGAGCCGCTAACGAAACCACCGGCTGTGCAAATCCATGCCCGTGGGAAACTCATATGTTTTGTGAGGGCTTCTTATTGCCTGGCCCAGCGGGCATTGAAAAACGCCCCGCAACGCCTGGAAGTCGCCTCCCGGCGAGTCTTGGGGCACAACGAGAATTCATCGCAACCGTCCTCCGTCTTCGCGTTTCGCCTGGACCCCGGGCGCACGCAATCTGGAGGGGACACTGTCGCAGAACCACCGCACCGCGTCCAGGCCGATTTTGGAGCGGATCCCCAAGACCATTGCCGCCCCCGGGCAATCTCCGACGTGGGAGGCTTTCTTGGTAATGCTGGACTTGGGTCTCAACTATGCCCGGCAAGGCCCCTTCGCGGAAGGTTTGGCGCAGTTCCGCATACGTTTTGCGACAATCTTCCCCAGGAACACCCTTGGGAGCCGAAATAGCTCGCAGGCCCCCACTGGCATTTCTCCCGCCAGGAGGCGACAATCGTGAAAACCTCATCTGCCCCGGACAACCAGCGGACAGCGCTTCGAGTTCAGCCCTTATCCACCGAGGAGCTTCGCACGTGGCCACGGATACCATCGACAATGCTTACAGAATCGCAAAACAACGGTATGCAGAATACGGTGTCGATACCGACATCGCCATGGACCGCCTGAGACAAATCGCGGTTTCCATGCATTGCTGGCAAGGCGACGATGTGGGCGGGTTCGAGACCGATGAGGGGCTGACGGGCGGCGGAATCATGGCCACCGGGGCCTACCCGGGCAAAGCTCGGAGCGCCGATCAGTTGCGTGCGGACTTCGAAAAAGCCTACAGTCTGATCCCGGGCACCCACCGATTGAACCTTCACGCCATCTATCTCGAGGCGGGGGGCAAGAGGATCGAACGCGACGCGATCGAGCCGGGCCATTTCCAGCGGTGGATCGACTGGGCTAAGACCTTGGGGATTGGAATGGACTTCAACCCCACCTTCTTTTCCCATCCCAAGGCCAACGATGGGTTCACGCTCACTCACCGCGACGAGGGGATCCGCAAGTTCTGGGTCGACCATGCTATCGCCTGCCGAAAAATCGGGGAGGCCATGGGACGAGCGCTGGGCTCACCCTGCGTGACGAACGTCTGGATCCCCGACGGATACAAGGACGTGACCATCGACCGGCAATCACCGCGCCAGCGTCTTATCCGATCTCTCGATGAGATTTTCGCCGAACCGATCGATCCGAAGTTCAACCTCGACGCCGTCGAGTGCAAGCTCTTCGGGATCGGTTCGGAAACGTACGTGCCGGGCTCCCACGAGTTCTACTTGTCCTATGCGGTGGCCAACCGGAAGCTGGTCTGCCTCGATGCGGGCCATTTCCATCCCACCGAGACGATTGCCGACAAGATCTCCTCGGTCTTGCTGTTCCTCGACGAGATTCTTCTCCACGTGAGCCGCGGAATTCGCTGGGATAGCGACCACGTGGTGATTCTCACCGACGATCTGCGGGCGATTGCCGAGGAGATTGTCCGCAACGATCTTCTGCGGCGAGTTCATATCGGACTGGACTTCTTCGACGCAAGTATCAATCGCGTCGCTGCATGGGTCATTGGTACGCGGGCAATGATCAAGGCCCTGCTCCTGGCTCTGCTGGAGCCGACCGATCGCCTGCGAGATCTGGAGCAGTCGGGCGATCTCACCGGCCGACTGGCAACGATCGAAGAACTGAAGACGCTTCCTTTCGGCGCCGTTTGGGACCAGTATTGCCTCCAGCAGGACGTGCCCGTCGGTGCGGCATGGCTGGAAGAGGTTCGTGCCTACGAGCGCGAAGTGACAAGCCGGCGCAGCTAGCGGCTGGGAACGGGCGAGCGGACGAAGACGGAGTATTCTGCGGAAAAGAAACCAGAAAAACACGCTTGGAACGGAGGAGAGGCGACCGGCAACCACGACGACTCCATTGACGGGAGAGTGACGTATGGCGGCGACTCAAGGCAAGGCGGGCGTTTTTCGGCGACTGGATCAGCTCAACGAATTTGACCGAGAACCCGTTTCCGATGACAAGCTCTGCGGGGGCGTGTACTTCGCCGGGAACTTCTCCGGCGAGCATGTAGCGGCCACGGAATTCGTGATCGGCGCCACCTTCGTGATGTGGGGGGCGTCGGCCTACGACGTTCTGGTCGGGCTGCTGGTGGGGAACCTGCTGGCCATCCTCTCCTGGACGCTCGTCTGCGCCCCGATCGCCGTCAGCACCCGGTTGACTCTCTACTGGTATCTCCGCAAGATCGGCGGCCCCGTGCTGATGGTCGTCTACAACGTGCTCAACGCCGTGCTTTTCTGCGTGCTGGCCGGATGCATGATCACAGTGTCTGCCTCGGCGGTACGGATTCCCTTCGGCATCGAGCCTCAGACGGGCATGATTCCGACCGATCCCTGGTTTGTGCTGGTTGTGATCGCTGTGGGGGCGGTGGTAGTCCTGCTGGCTATCCTTGGCTTCAAACGCCTGGCCCAGTTCGCTGCATTGTGCTCGCCGTGGATGTTTCTGATGTTCATCGTGGGCGCGATGGTCACCGCCCGGCAACTCGGGCAGTTTACGAGTCTGGAATCGTTCTGGGAGCTGGCTGACACGACCGTCTGGACCGGTAAAGCCCCCGATCCGTCCAGCCAGATCGGATTCTGGCACATCGTCAGCTTCGCCTGGGTCTGCAACCTGGCGATGCACATCGGCCTGTCGGATATGGCCCTGTTGCGATTCGCTAAGAGGTCCTGGTACGGGATCTACTCGTCCTTCGGAATGCTCCTTGGGCACTACCTGGCCTGGATCTGCGCGGGCATCATGGGGGCGGCGGCGGCCCAGATGCTTGGCAGACCGTTGTACGACCCAATCACAAAAACGGCTCTGGATACCGGACAGATTGCTTTCGCAGCCCTCGGCTATTCCGGAGCGCTGGCGGTCGTGCTTGCCGGATGGACCACGTCGAATCCCACCCTTTACCGCGCAGGTCTGGCCCTCCAGACGATCACCCCCGGCTGGCCCCGATGGCTCGTCACGCTCCTGGCCGGTGCGGTCACCACGGCGGTGGCCTGTTTCCCCTTCGTGTTCGTCAGACTGACCGAGTTCGTCGCACTTTACAATTTATTGCTCATGCCGGTCGGTGCGATCGTGGTCGTGGAACATTGGATCTTCCCCCGCATCGGCTACTCGCAGTTCTGGTCGTCCAGGAAAGGTCAGGTCCTCAACTCGCCGGCACTCATTGCCTGGGTTCTGCCCGTCGTTCTTGCCTTATTCTGCAATTTCATGGGCTGGATTCACCTGTTCTTCGTGGCGATTCCGGTGTGGGTCCTTTCGGCTGTGCTCTACATCGTGCTGGCGGCCAGATCCGGCGCAAGAGAAGCCTTGCCGGAGCTGGTCGAACCCGTCAGACCCATCACCCCCGCGCGCCGCACGATACTTACCAAGCGTATCGGCGGACAGAAGACACCCGCCTATGGAGCCGGCCTGTTGGCCATCGCGTGCCTCGTGCTGACCCTGTTTTTTGCCTACTGCACGTTCGAGAACTACATTCTCCACAGCGACTTTGTTGCCCACCTGGTCTGGATCACGGTGGTCTATTTCCTGGCCGCGATAACCTGGGCCAACTCTCGTGGCAAGAAGGTGATTATCGACGAACATGAGGCAAATCCCACGGACGCCGAATCCGACAAGCTCATTGGCGAGCTCAAGGCGGAGACGCCCGACCTGGAAAAGGCGGTCCACGAAGTCGGTGCCGAAAAGTTGCCCGACGAGAAGTCAGACGACAATCTCGCCCCCCGTAGCTGAACTCGCCAGAGTTCGGCCCCCTTCGTCATACTGGTCGCCGGTGATGGCAGCCGGCCACTTGCCTCGTTGCGATTGGCTGCTGGTTTCCGGTCAGGAATCGGACTTTCGCGCAACACAGCAGGAGATTTGCGGCCATGAAGAATCTTGTGACGCGGCGAGGCTTTGTACGGATGGCGGCGGCCGGGTCGGCTGCTTTGTCGTGGCTGGGGGCGGGGCGGGCACCGATGGCGATTGCGGCCGAATCGGACAAGCCGGCGATCCTGGGAGGTAAACCCGCACACACGGGCGGCTGGCCAAAGTGGCCCGAGTGGCGCCAGTCGTGGGAGCCGCAGATCCTCGAGATCCTGCGGAGCGGCAACTGGTTCCGCGGCAGCGGCGGCGGAAAGGTGCCCGAGTTTGAAGAAGGTTACGCCAGACTTCTGGGCGCAAAATGTTGCCTGGCCACTTCGAGCGGAACGACGGCCCTGATCACGAGCCTCTACACCATGGGGGTCGACGCCGGCGACGAAGTGATCGTGTCGCCCTATACCTTCATCGCTACCTACAACGCAATCCTGATCCAGAAGGCCCTCCCCGTGTTCGCCGACACGGACCCCGAGACCCTGACCATGGACCCAGCCACGATCGAGAGCCGGATCACGGACCGGACCCGCCTGGTTCTGCCGGTGCACATCTACGGCATGCCGTGCGACATGGACCCGATCAACGCGATCGCCAAAAAGCACAACCTGGGAGTCGTCGAAGACGCCTGCCAGGCCTGGCTGGCCGAATACAAGGGACAGAAATGCGGCACGCTCGGCGACCTGGGTTGCTTCAGTTTCCAGAACTCGAAGCACATTCCGTCGGGCGAAGGGGGCGCGATCTCCAGTAACCGCGAGGAGTTGGTCGATCGCTGCTATTCGTATCACAACTGCGGCCGTGCCTGGGGCACCTTCCAGGGGTCGGGCTGTTTTGCCCGTGGAAACAATTTCCGCATGCAGCACTTCCAGGCTTCGATCCTCCTGCAACAGTTCGACAAGCTGGTCGAAGAGACCGAAATCCGGCGAGAGAATGCCGATTACCTGATCGCGGGGCTCAAGGAGATTCCGGGCCTCGCCCCGGCACGCCTCCCGGAAAACAGCCGCGCCGTCTGGCACCTGTTCCCAATGCGTTACGACGCCCAGCAGTTCAGCGGCCTGCCGCGAGCTGGTTTCATGAAGGCCCTGCAGGCCGAGGGGATTTCCAGCAGCGATGGGTACAGCGAGCAGTACAACGACGGCCTCTTGGACGAGGCGATCGCTTCGCGAGGTTTCCAGCGGCTGTTCGGTCAGCAGCGGTTGAAGGAGTATCGCGAGAGTTTCAAGGAATTGAAGGGCAACCGCCAGGTGTGCGAAACGACGGTGGGACTTTCGCAGAACACGTTCCTGGCGCAGCGCAGCAGCATGGACCAGATCCTCGACGCCATCCGGAAGATTCAAAAGCACAGCGCCGAGATCGCCAAGACGGTGTAGCTGAACTCGCCCCTGGTACCGGAACTCGCGCGTGGTAGCTGAACTCGCCAGAGTTTGGCCCTTTCGCCCGCAACTCAAGCCGCCAAACCGTAGCCGAACTCGCCAGAGTTTGGCCCTTTCGTTACAGCTACTCGGATAGCTCGTTGCCTCGGAAGAGGCCGTTGGTATTGAAGATACGAGTATGTGCGTCAGAAGCGGCTCCAGTAGTCGTCCAGCCAGGGATGCAGTTCGGGATAGCCGGGCACCAGGCAGCCTGTGTTACAGGTGCGACTTCAGCTACGGCCCCTGGTTCTCGTAGAGCTTGACGTTGCCGGTAGAGGCGCCGATGGCGACGATGTCCGAACGGCCATCGCCGGTGAAATCCTCGATGAGGCAGTCGGCGCCCGCCATGCCGCCATCGTCGACGACCGTCTTGTTCCAGCGGGCGGCCTGGGCATCGGCGGCCTGGTAGATCGACAACTGGTGCCCCTGGCCGCGGGACCCGGCAACGATTTCGTCGCGGCCATCGCCGTCCAGATCGCCTACGGCCAGGGCATGACCGTTCTCCATCCGGTCTTCGATGACCGTGCGCGTCCGCCTGTCGCCCTCGGGCAGATAGACGACCACCTGGTTGCCGTGCCAGGGTTCGATAGTGGCCAGAAAGCGATCTTTGCCCAGATACCCGAGCCGCACCTCACTGCTGCCACACTCGGGCCAGGGGCGAGGATCGCCGGCGGTCAGGTGGCTTGCCTGCCACTGGCCGTCGATGAACTGGAGTCGGTGCAGGCCGAGGAAGCTGGCGGCGAGGAGTTGCTGGGCCGGTCCGCCATCCCAGCTCACCGGATGAATCGCGTGGAGCACGCCGGCCGGGGTGCTGGAGATGGTTTCGCGTTTCCACGTGCCGGGTCGGTAGAGGTAGATCGGCACCTGGTCGCCTTCCTGGGGCGGGTACCGCCGGCCGACCAGAGGACCGACCAGCAGGACCTGGTTGCCCGAGCCATCCGGATCGATCCAGCGGACACGGTGCGCCGTGGGGACGCGATCGATCTCGCGGGCCGTCCAGGGCTGCCGCACATCAGGGCCGCTCTTGAGCAAGGCGAGATTGCCCTGGCTCTTTTCCGGGCTGGATTCGAACCGGTAGGCCAGCACGGCCTCGACAGCACCGTCGCGATCGATGTCGCAGCAGGCGATGTTCAGGGGGCGGGGCACGTCGGCAATCAGCACGTGCCGCGTCCAGGCGGGATTCTCGAACCAGGCGACCTCGCTGGCCCGTTCGTCGATGGCGATCAGGTCATTCTTGCCGTCGCCGGTCAGGTCGGCAGATACGAGCTGGTAGCCGAACCGGATCGATTCCGTGACGACATGCTCTTTGAAACGTGGCAAGTCGCCGGCGGGCAGTGTGCCGGTGATGAGGAACCAGGCGAGGCCGAGTGCGATCGCTGCTCTTCTCCAGCGGAACCGACGGGGGGTGAAATTGTGGAAACGAGCGGAAGTCAGGGCCATGATGGTAAGTCTCCTTGGGCTCTGGTGAACGGGAGCAGCCGGCCAGTCGGATCTGCGGCGCTGCACCGCAACGCCAATGATAGCCCCTGGCGATCCTGAACTCCAACGAAAGCGGGGCGGCAACCCAGAG
>CAYSCH010000274.1:12891-13283 GCA_964429355.1 uncultured Planctomycetaceae bacterium
CACGGACTGAAGCGCGGAGTGCGGCGAGCCCGGCGGCGACATCGCAGGGATGCAAACGTTCTCGGGCTGGGGCGGAAGTCCGGACGGCAGCGAGGGGCGGCTATCCTGGACTGCAAGGAAAGCGGGGCGGCAACCTCCAGGGGTTACCGCCCCGCCGGTGAGCCGATACCGCCGAGGGGCTCGGCGGCCGGTGGGTGTTTCGGGGTTGCCCGCGGGCTTCCAGCCCAGCAATCCATTACGGGCAACCCGTCATTTCTGGACCGAGAACCGGTCGTGCACGTCGATGCCCGTGGGGGACCGGCGTATCTTGTTACAATCTTTCACATCAAGAGCAGCCCATGCTGGCGCCGCAGTTGTGGCAGAGGTAGCAGGAGCCGTTTCGCACGGTGATG
>CAYSCH010000275.1:0-13219 GCA_964429355.1 uncultured Planctomycetaceae bacterium
CTGGAAGCCATGGACGACACCGCGGTGACCGTGTCCACAGAGACGTTCGACCTTCCACAGCCTTACTTCGTGGTCGCCACGCAGAATCCCGTCGAAGCGGAGGGGACTTTTCCGTTGCCGGAAGCGCAACTGGACCGCTTCCTCCTGAAACTCACCATGCAGCGGCCGAACCTCGAAGAAATGGAGGCGATTCTCGACCGCACAACCGAGGCGGAAGCCGTCGTCGTCCAGCCGGTCGTAGACGGCCCGCGGATTCTGGAAATGGGAGAGTTGGTGCGGCACGTCGAGATCGGGGCTGATTTGCGGCGCAAGGCAATCCGGCTGGTGGCTGCGACCGATCCGAGTGATCCGGCGGCCCCCGAAGCGATCCGGCGCTATGTTGCCCATGGAGCCGGACCCCGCGGAGCCCAGGCCCTCATTCTGACGGCGAAGACCAGGGCCCTGGTGGCGGGTCGGAGTGAGGTGGCGGCGGCCGACATCCGAGGAGTGTGCGCCATGACCCTGCGGCACCGCATCGTCTTGAATTTCGACGGCGAGGCCGAACGTGTTTCGCCTGAGGGGCTGCTGGAGACGATCGTTTCGCAGACAGCCGGGATCGGCGGGTGAACTTCTGATTGTCGGACAATCTGACAGTAAGATTAGATTTGAGAGTGGAATTGGGGTTCTGTCATGATTGCTTGCGGCCAGAAGTTGGAAACGGTTTGATCGCGATGGATGGGCCGATGCCACCAGAGAGTCTGACCGATCTTGAAGCAGTGGCTGTGGCTGCGAGAGCATGCCGAGGTGGGATCCTCCAGGAGCCGGCGTCGAAGTTGCCCATGGGTGGAACCGAGCTTATCGGCTACCGCGACTACTCTCCGGGAGACGACCACCGCCATGTGGACTGGAACGTGTGCGCCCGTCACGACGAGTTGCGGGTCCGGCTTTTCGGCGGACGACGAGACTGCCATGTGCGGATTCTGCTCGATCATTCCGCCAGCATGGGACTTGGCATGCCCCTTCCGCGTTTCGAGGCCGCGCGGCGCATCGCCTCGGCCGTCGGCTACCTGGCCCTCGATCAGCAGTCCCAGGTGACCGTCTATCCGTTCTCCAACCGGTTGGATCGCCCCATGGGCCCGTGGCGCGGAAAGTCGCGAGCGGGCGCCCTCTTGCGGCAACTCGCCACCTTGCCGCCGCCCGAGGGTGCGACGGATTTTCGGCCGGTTGTGGAGACCTTCGTGCGTCTGGAGCCGGCTGCCGGTCCGGTCGTGATTGTGAGTGATCTGTGCGGCTGCCGGTCATTCCAAACGGGAATGGACATCCTGCGTCTTGCCGGTCACGGGCTGCGGGTGATTCATCTGGTCGATGTCGATGAGCACACCGCCGTGACCCCCGGCGATATCGAGCTGGTCGATGCGGAAAGCGGGATGATATGGCAGGTTACACTCCGCCATTCGCACCTCGAGCGTTACCGCGAGCTGGCCAGGGAGGATCGCGACCGCCCGCGGCGTTACTGCAGGAAGTACCGCGTGCCCTACGTTTTGACGGGAATCGCCGGTCCAAGTCGAACGGAACTGGGCAGAATCATTGCTATGAGAACACCCGCCCCGTGATAAGTCCAGCCCTCATTCTGATGCGGCCATCGGCTCTGTTCTGGGCTCTCGCAGCCGGGGCGGTGGCTGTGTTCTATGTGCGGACGATTCGTCCGCCGCGGGTGGTGATATCGCGTCCCTATCTCTGGCAGGAAGTCCTTGGCGAACCTCGCCCGTCAGCCTCCGCCTGGCGCCGTCGCCGCGTCGTGTCTGCGGCAACCCACATAGCTATTATGGTGTTGCTGGCCCTGGCGGCGGCCGATCCGTGCCTGCGACCGCCGAAAACGCTGGTGTTCGTGGTCGACAATTCGCGGAGCATGGAGGCCGTCGATGGGAGCAGCAGCCGGCTTGCCCGAGCGCAAGAGCTCCTGGCAAAAACTCTCGAAGCGATCGGGCCTCGCCAGTACGCGGCGATCGTCACTACGGCCGGTGAGCCGGTTGTTGTCGCTTCCGCCGGGCAAGATCTTCGGCACCTGGCCGACAGGATCCAGCGGCTTCAAGCCGTGGATCTGCCTTCCCGAGTCTCTGAAGCGGTCGAGTTGGCCAGAGGCCTGGCAGCCCGCGGCACAGAACCGGAGATTCATGTCTTCAGCGACGGTTGTTTCGCGAAAGTCGGTCAGGCCGACCTGGGGCCCGACGTTGTGATCCATCCCCTGGGAAGCCGGGTGGGGAATGCAGCCATCACTCACGTGGCCGTACGCCGCTACCCACACGACGCACGGCGTTTTCAGTTGATCGTAGAGGTAACGAATCGGAGCGAGGCGGCCCTGGCCGCGCCTCTCCGAGTGTTGCTCTCCGACAATCCGATTCACGAGGTGGAATGTCGGGCAGACGCCGGTTCGAAGGCCACAATCATCGCCGACCTGGAATCGGAGTCGGCCGGCCCCATCGAGGCAACGCTCCAGTGGGAGGATGCCTTGCCCAAAGATAATCGTCTGGCAACAACATTGCCCGACGCGCCGAAAAGCGACCAGTTGGCAACCGCCGCCTGGCCGGAGGCCCGGTTCGCCACCCACGACGCCTGTCAGACGCTCAGTCCGCAGTCGTGGTGCGGGGAGCCGCCGGGGCCCAGGGTATCTGGCGTAGTGCCACTTTGGCGGTGGTTGGTGCTGGCGGCAGTGGCGGTTCTGGCCGTGGAATGGGCACTGTAGCATCGGCGATGGACCGAGTAGGGAAGGAACCGGAATTCGAAACGCACGATGAGTGAGCTGTACCGAAATACCCGACTGCTGTCGCCCATGTGGCTCGTGGCTCTACTGCTCTTGCCGCTGGTTGTGGTCGCGGTGCGCGGAAGCCTGGCACGCCAGTCGGGGTGGACGCGGATCGCGACCCTCGCGCTGCGTCTGCTCGCCCTCACCCTCTTGATTGGGGCGGTCTGTTCTCCGGTCGTGGTTCGTCCCGGCAAGGCTCCCTGGGTGGCGATCCTCGTCGACCGCAGCGCAAGTGTTGGCGCCGAAGGTGCGGCTGCGGCCGAGGCGTTCGTCAACAAGGTGGTTGCCCAGACCGCTCCGGACCGGGTCGTGGTTCTCCCCTTTGCTGCAACCGGCGGCAGACCTGCGGAAGGGAAATGGCCCGAGCCAACCGGAATCGATCCGTTGGCAGCCGATCTGGCCGCAGCCCTCGCCGGCGTGCCGTCGATCGCCAGGCCGGCCGGGCCAGCCCGGATTGTTCTCCTCAGCGACGGAAATGCCACGCTGCCAGAAAACGCCATTTCCTGGGCCGCCTCCCTCGAGACGCCCGTGGATACGGTCCCCCCGGCAGTCCAGGCCGGCGACGACCTGTGGATCCAGTCCATCGCGTCGCCATCGGAAGTGCGGCCCGGCGATCTCGTTGGCATCGAGGTCCTGGTGGCATCGAACCATGCCGGTCAGGCCGTCGTTCGCGTTACCGGCAAGGATGGGGAAGTCGGCCGCAAGGAAATCAATCTGGCCCAAGGGCTCGCCACCGTATCCTTCCAGTTGGAGTTGGGGCCGGGCCCACGCGACCTTTATCGCGTCGAAGTTGAGTCAGGCCATGATCGGGAGGAGGCCAACAACTGGGCGGAGGTTGCGGTCTGGCACGGGCCTGCCGGCCGAGTGCTGTTGGTCGGCCGCGAGACGAACCGTTTCTCGCAGTTGGCACAGACCTTGGGGCGAGAACAATTGGAGGTGGAAGCCATCCCGGCCGATCGGTTTCCGCAAGACGTGGACCAACTATCACAATACGACCTGATAGTGCTGGCGGACGTGCCGGCAGGAGTCTTTGCCCCCGGCCAATTGGATGCGATCGAGACCTGCACCCGGGAGCGGGCCGGTGGGCTCGTTGTTTTCGGGGGACAGGATTCACTCACGGCCGGCAACTATCGGGGAACGGCATTGGAGCGGATCTTGCCGGTCACGTGCGAGTTCGACGCTCATGCCACACGGCCTTCCCTCGCCCTGGTATTGGCCATCGACCAGTCCGGATCGATGGAAGATGGCGACGCGATTGGGCTGGCCAAGACGGCCCTGCGACAGACGGTGCAGTTGCTCGACGCCCAGGACCAACTCGGAGTGATCGCCTTTCAGGATACGACCCAATGGATCGTGCCGCTTCAGCCCTGCGATGACCGAGAGCGCGTGTTCCGCGAGATCGAGACGCTCGTGGCGGGCGGCGGCACGAATATGCATCCCGCGATCGCCAAGGCCCACCTGGCATTGCGTGAAGCCTACGCGGATCTGAAGCACATCATCGTCCTCACCGACGGGATCTCGTACCCCGGCGATTTCGACAGTCTGGCAGCCGACGTTGCCGCGTCGGACATCACGATTTCGACCGTGGGCGTGGGCTCGGAAGCGGCCGAGCCACTCCTCCGATCGATCGCCGAACTGGGAGGTGGCAACTACCACCACTGTACCAGCGCAGCCGAAGTCCCCGAGATCTTCGTCAGGGAAGCGGCGAAGGCAGCGCGGATGGGAATTCGGGAGGAGCCCCTCCCGGTCCAGGTCACTCCGGTGCTCGCATCGATCGTCCCCGAGGAGAAACCGCCTACCTTGCTGGGCTACGTCCAGACAAGGGCCAGGCCGGGCGTCCAGGTCGGCATGACACTCCAGGGCGGCGATCCCCTGATTGCCTGGTGGCAGTATGGACACGGGCGGACCGCCGTGTTCACCTCCGATCTGCAGGGGGCCTGGACTCGTCCCTGGCAAACCTGGCCGGGCCTGGAAGCGGTGTGGATCGCATTGGCCAGACAGACAATTCGGCCTGCCGGCAGCCATGGCTACCGCCTGACCGCGAAGCGAGACGGCAACGTGGCCCTGGTCACCTTCGATGCTTTGCCCTGCACCGGCAAATTCGAGAACGACGCCCAGGTAGCCCTCCACGTGTCCCTCCCCGCCGCTGGGAAGGAGCTAACGACCATGCCGCGCGTTGCACCCGGGCAATACACGGCAAAAGTGGCAACCCCCGAGGCGGGCATCTACGATTTCCAGGCAACCTGCACCTTGCGGGGCCAGACTGTGTTTTCGGGCCGGTGTTCGGCCTGTCCGGCCTGCCCTGCCGAATCGATACCCCGCCCGGCAAACGAACCGCTCTTGCGAGAGATGGCTGCGGCAACCGGTGGGCGGTTCCATCCGTCGGCCGAAGACGTGGTTGCCTCCTTGGGGCCGCCACCGACAGAGACGTACCCTCTGAGTCATCTTCTGGTTCTGGCGGCCCTGGTGGCCTTGCTCGCGGAGCTATCAATTCGCAGGCTGTTGGGTACCCCGTAGCTGAAGCCGCCAGGCTTTGGGTAACCCATAGCTGAGGCCGCCCAGGCTTTGGCCCTTCGGCGTAACGTACCGAGTCAAACTTGGGTGGCACGTCCCTGAGGCACGAAGGGCGTGGTGGGCCCGTGAAACGACGCGATTTTCCCGTAGCTGAGGCCCCCCAGGCTTTGGCCCTTCGACCCAACGCACCCGCATCCCTTTCCCGTAGCTGAAGCCGCCAGGCTTTGGCCCTTCGACGTACCGTGCCGAGTCAAACTTGGGTGGCACGTCCCTGAGGCACGAAGGGCGTGGTGAGCCCGTGAAACGACGCGATACCCAATGCGATCACTCGCTACCTGTCGCCGGCAACGCGACCACATCCGTTTCACTTGGTGCCAGCGCGATGGAGGTCTGAATGGGGTAATAGCATGTGCAGCCGGCACTCGCCTCCGGGATCAGTACCAGGCCGCCGGCCGGCAGGATGTTGATCCAGCACCCGGGACGGGTGACGCTGGTCAGCGGCAGATACTCTCCGGACTGGATCGAAAACATCCGCGGCGTGACAAAGCGGCTGAAGATGCAGGAGGCGGAGGCCGACAGGGTCCCGCATTTGTCGCTCTTCTGCCATTTCCAGCCCCCGTGGGGCTCGCCCGTGCGGAGATCGCAGGCAAAGCCCGTGTTGTAGACCACCCCGCCCACGATCGCCGAGTGCTGGACCTGCTCGCCGTGGGGACCTTCGAGGATGTGGTCGGGAACGGGCGTTTGCGTCGAGTTCCAGAGCGGTTTTCCGCCCCCGGCGTCAAACGCCCAGAGGTCGTAGCGCACTCGGGGCTTGTCGCTCCCCTCAATCTTCACGTTTCTTGTGCCCGTGATCAGGAGCGTCTCCTCGGCATGGCTCATGAACACCATGTGCTCGAGCTGCGCGAGATCGACCGGCGTCTGCCAGACGGGCTGGCCCGTTCGAAGATCCAGGGCAACGATCCGGGCGCCCTGGTCGAAGAGCGCATCCAGCTTGATGCGCCCGTCAGCGACCGCGAACGTCTCCGGGTTGCCGCTCTCCACGAAATACAGGCGGCCGCCGCCGGCCGCAAGCGTGGGATTGACGATCACACCGCTCTCCGGCCGGTAGGTCCAGGCCCTCTTGCCGCCGGCCAGGTCCTCGGCGAACAGGGCATCGCTGGTTACCAGGGGCTGGTTGTCGCGCCAGATGAGCGTCTGAGTGTCGACATCCTGGATTCGCCAGTTGGCACCGGGTTTGGTGGTGGAACCGAGGAGCAGTCCGTCAAGGGTGGCCACGTAGCCCCACTCGCCCGTCTTGCCATCCGACGTGGGAGCCGACCCCAAGGTCAGGGTTGTGTTGCCCGTTCGGA
Organism: uncultured Planctomycetaceae bacterium; assembly: GCA_964429355.1. Lineage (GTDB taxonomy): Bacteria > Planctomycetota > Planctomycetia > Pirellulales > Thermoguttaceae > JAAYAY01. Next base: position 6,646 of record CAYSCH010000275.1, read on the forward strand.
CATCCAGCCCCAGACACTTGTCGGCCGAGGCAACGTAGAGGAACTTTTCGTCGACCGCCATGGAGCCGCAGTTCTTGAACGCCCCCAGTCGGATCGATTCGGGCAGATCTCGCTCCCACAGAATCGTCCCGTTGTAGGCGTCGACCGCCACAAGGTAGTTGTCCCCCGTGATGAACATACGGCCGTCTTTGTATAGCGGGGCCATATTCTTCTCGTGGCGATCGACCATGCGCCGCGGGCCCGGCCGGCCAAACCACTGGATGTCGACGGGCCCGAACCGCAGCGCGTCGCCGCTGCAGGCGGAGTTCCCCGGATCGGCATAGAAGTGCGTCCACTGGCCCGCGCCCTCCAGGGGGCCGCGCGAGGCTGTGGCGAGCCATGGCATCGCGGACTGGCTGTCACCGAATGCCAGATTGGGAAACGTCTCGCCCGCCCAAGCCTTCAGCCCGGCTTGCACCTCCTGCACATCGCGCTTGGCCGCGATACTCACAGCCAAGGCTCCTCCGTCGGGACGCAGGAGACGCAGTATTTCGTCGGCGGGCGTGGGCGGTTCCTGACCATCGGAGTCGATCCCGGCGAGGATCAGATCGAAGGTCTTGCCCTGGTAGGGAAGTCTCTGTAGCGGACCGACATGAAACGTAATTCGATCACTCCACGATGTGGGGCTTTTTGCCTTGGAGCCACGAAGCTCGGCCGCTTGCTCCTCCTCAGGTAAGACGCAGACAACACTCATCTTCGTACGTCTTAGGATCCCGGGGACACACATGATGCTCTCCGATCCCAATACCAGGCAGTAACCCGCGTCAGGCAGAGGCCCATGGTACCAGGTGGTATCGCGATCCCAATCCGAAAGAGCAAATTCTACCGAAGCGGTCTTGTCGGCCTGCAGTGTGACGGCCGCCTCCTTTCCAAAGCAGTAGATCGTTCCGCGATCGGTGCCCGCATAAACACGTTTTCCCGCCACGCCGAGGGCATAGGCCTTGCCCTCGACCGGGGCCTGCCAGGCCTGCTTGCCCCTTTCTGTGTCGAAGGCCACAACCGTTCCTTCACCCCCGCAGACCACGTGGTTGCCGGCCAGCACCATGCAGTAGGGAGCCGAGCACGGCACATTCCAGAGCACGGCCGGTTCTTCCGGACCGCGGAGACGGGCGATCCGTTCGCTATCCGCCGGTGTCTTCTCCTTCTTCCCTTCCAGGCGCAGCAACTCGACATAACGGGCGCGGTGAATGGCCTGCAACCGATCCATGTCGACGATATAGGCCCTGTCCCCCTGGGCCACCAGGCGGATACCCGGGGCGGTGATGATCTTCTCTCGCGTTTCCGTGGCGGTGAACTGGAGGCCTCGTTTTTCGCCGCCGGCGTGGACCAGCACATCGTCGACAACGAGGGCGTAGGCACCGCCGCCGTCAGGAAAACCCGCCCGTTGCTCCCCGCTGCCGGTGAAGGGGGCCACCTGCTGACCGTCGCCACGCAGATAGATATGCGGCGCGGCACGTCCGGTAGGAACAAACACGCGGTTGGTGGAGGCAAGCAGGTAGCCCTGGGGGGAGATGTCAACCTCGTGTTTCCAGACCGGCGTGCCGCTATCGGCCTGCACAGCGCAGAGCCAGGCTCCCTGCGAGGGGAACAGCCCGGCGGTGAAGTAGGCTGTGCCGGCGTCGACGAGCACTCCGCTGCGGATCGGCCAGAGAGAGATCATCCGCCCATTGCCCGGCAGGCGGCGATCGGGCTCGACGGGGCGATATTTCCAGACGAGGCTCCCCTTTTCGGCGCTCAGGCAGTAGACGCAGCCATCGTCGGAGCCGAAGTAAACGCGCCCCTCGTGGATCGTGGGGGCCAGGCGGATCGGGCCTTCCGTGCCGAAGCCCCAGAGGAATTCTCCGGTGGCCGCGTCGAGGCAGCGGAGGGCGTCGTCGGCCGACGAGCCGTAGTAGAGTCGTCCTTCGGCCACAACCGGCTGGAAGGCACGGTCGAAGGTAACCGTCGGGCTCAGCCCATAGACCTTGCGGTAGACGTCCAACTTGGCCGGTTCTTCAGGCCAGGCCGGCTTCGGGGCATGGACTGGCCTGTGGCGCCAGCTTTCGACCAGGGGCAGGTCCAGCACGTCCTGCGAAACGTTGCTGCGGCGGACGTCGCCCCCCGCGGTGGGCCAGTCGGCGGCCCGTGCGATCGGCACCAGGGCCGTCGAGCAAAAAGCGGTGTAGACCAAACAGCCGACAACTCGTCGCGCGGTACGTCTCATGATGGCAGTTTCCTTGATTTCGACGGATTACGGCGGTGACAATACGTGGAACGCGACGCCATGGCCGGGAATATTGGCCGTTAACCTGTCGGCGACCGTTCCGCGATCGGATTGTTGCCAGATATCGCGAACGCGACACCCTTGTTTGAATCCCAGCTCAACGACGGACTGTTCTACGTCAGACGGTTGCTCCATCAGGTTAAACAGTGCACCACGGTAAATTCCCCGCATCAAGTGCAGTCCGAGTTTCATGCCCTGGGCATGAATACAATCCGCGAGCGGTTTGAATCCCTGGGGGAAACGGTCAGCATTGGGGATGTAGCGGCCAAAGGCATCGCAGCGCGTCAGCGGGTTTGTTCCGGTCGTGGTCCCATGTTCGTCCTGGTACCAGCCGTAGTCGATCAGCACCACCGTGTATCCGGCGTCCTTCAAGCCTTCCTGGACGATCGCATCCACGCCGCGCTTGACCATCTCTTCATTCTCGCCCGCCAGATTATAGCTTCCCGAGGTGTTCCACCCCATCGGTGGTGTGTCGGCGAATGCGTCCTTGGCTGGCATGCGTCTGGGTGCTTCTTCAGCGCGCATCTGGGTGCTCGCCGCGCACAACCCGAACCCGATCTGCAAAGCCTCACGACGCGTAAGACGGATGGTTTCTTGCTTGTCAGCTGTCATATCGACGGTCCTTTCTTCCTTCGCCCCGGCGACAGCATTCATGTGGCCCAGATGGATTGGGTCGTGGCATACAGGATCTCCGACCGGGGCGGGCCGAAGGAGTCTTTTCCGTTATGCGCGCTGTTCACGCCGTGATAGAAGAGGTGCCATTTCCCGCCATGGTGAACGATCCGGCTCGGGGCGTAAATGCCGTACGAATCCACCTGGCTCTGGTCCCCCCGCGGCAGCCAGGCCTTGCGCTGGGGCCGGTTCCATTGGACACCGTCCGCCGAAAAGCACCACTCCAGATCCATGGTTTGAGCCTGGACACGATAATGGCCGAGCATGCCGACGCGCCCCTGAGGTGTGTGGGTCACCGACAGGTAATAGAATTGCTGATCCACGGGATCCTGCGCATCCCGTTCGATCACCCGCTGCCGGGTTTCGAAACGCAGACCGTCGGCGGAGGTGTAGCGGTCAATCACCCGCAGCAGGCCCGGCGCATTGTCGGACGCCACGTAGGCTGGATCGCTGCTGGGCACCTGGACGAGCGCGACGGAGTACATCTCGAAGGTGCCATCGGCGAGATGATAGACATTCGTGGCATCATTGGAGATCAGACGCGACTCGGCCGGCGGCTCGTCGCCGGGGCGGCTGACTGGCCCGTGGGACATCGTCACTCCATCGGGAGAAGACACGCCGTGGGCGGCCCGATCGCTGGGATGCCAGAGCACTGGCCGTAGCGGGTCAACGACGGTGTAGCGTTTGCCATCAGCACTCTCCGCAGCCAGGTAGCGGCAGATCCTCGGACCATGTGCCCAGAAGTAGATGCGGTCACTGCCATTCTGAAGGCGAATATGCACGACCTGGATCGGGTTCCATCCAGCCGGCAAGTGGCCGATGACCAACTCGCCCTGCCCGGGATCGCCGGGCGTGTACTGGGCCAGAACCTTCTTGAACGGCCGACCAGGAATGCCCTCGGCATAGGCGATGTTATATCTGCCATCCTTGCCGTGCGAGGAATACCACAGACGCCAACGATCGTTCCCGAGGGGCTCCGCGGGACAGGTGAAGTTCTGAATGGTCCCGCCTTCCCATTCCTCCGTCGGTTTGAGGACGACGCCGTGCTTGTGCCAGGCGTCAGGAGAGCAGGGCTTGGGAACGGAGGGTGAACCCGTCCCCTCACAGACTGGGTAAGGGTACGCGATGACACCGGCAGCGATGCCCATGCCCTGATAAAGGAAGTCTCGCCGATTCATGTTGAACTCTGCACTTTCTCAAAAACGCGCAAAGGGTTCGGACGTCGTTTTCGGCACGATTGAGCACGTGGTAGACCATTCCCCCGGCAGTGACGCGAATTCGTCCTGGCATACACGCAACCTACCGCAAACCGTCCCGAATGTCCATCACAACGACTTCCGAAACAACTTCAACATCCCAACGATCCTGACCCGCTCATCGACGTTTCCATTTCACGCTGAACCAAGACAGGGGCTTTGATGCCATGGTTGGCGCGCACCTCCGCGAGCTAGCCGCGTGTGGCCAAAAAGCTGCAATGACTGCAACTACTGCGAGAGTCGCATGTTGCGAATGGTAAATGGCGTCGATCCTGATCGAAGGCGAAGCCTGCTCGGGCTGATTCCGGCGCATCAAGGAAAGTCGCCGCCGCTATTGTTCAGTATTGCACCGATTGCCCACGCTTTTTCAAACCGTCTACCAGTCTTCAAGTCACCACGGTAAACTTGAAAGCCACTTTCCGTTTACAGACGAAAGTTTATATGACCGAACTTCCTGTCAGTAATCAAATCTCCTATCCAGCTAAGGACCTATCCCAAAACCACAAGAAAGGTCTCCCACGGGCGGAAAACGGTAGGAGCGGCAGCAGTTTTGGGATCGGCTCTAAAATGAAGGTATCCTGCTTATGAAAATGAAAATGGCATTCTTGGCATTGTCGATGCTTGCGGTATCCGCCGCGTCCGCCGCTACGGTGACGGTGGCGAACTGCGCCGAAGGCGAAAACGCCTCGCCGGCCGTCGCGAAGGCAATCGCGTCCATGAAGGACGGCGACACACTCAAGTTCGAGAAGGGCGAGTATCACTTTCACGCCGAGGGGACGACACGCAAATACATCGTCTCCTGCGGCGGCAAGAACGGCGAGAAGAACGTAGTCTTCCCGTTCGAGGGTTTCAGCGGCATCACCGTCGACGGCGGCAGCTCGACCTTCGTCTGGCACGGTCCGGTGTATCCGTTCGCGTTCCGGAACTGCCGCGGCTTGAACGTCGGCAATTTCACCACCACCATGGATCGTCCGACCGTGGCCGAGCTGACGGTGACGGAAAAACGCGATGACGGATTCCTCTGCAAGTTCCTCGATCCGAAATGCTACAAGGTCGAGAGCGGTCGCATTGTCTTCGACCTCGATATCGGCAGATTCTCCACCGCGGACGACAAGATTTCCGTCCATGCCCTCGACCGTTGCTGCATCGAGTATCTATTTGCCGGCGACACCAAGGCGTCGAAGGTACATCTGCCGGCCGGGCACATGGTGACGGACGCCGAGGACCGCGGCGATGGCATGGTCTTCTTCCGTTACCGTCCCGACGACGGTTCCAATGCCACGCAGTTGCATTTTAATATCGGCGAGCCGATCGCGTTCCTTCTGGAGAGCAACCGCTTCCGTTCCAACTTCCTTTTCGATTCCTGTTCTGACGTCAGGTTCCACGATGTGACCGTCCATCGCGGTGGCGGCATGGGCGTCGTCGCGCAGCTTTGCGACGGCGTCACCTTGGAACGCTACAACGTCGTTCCCAATCCCGGTGAGAAGGTTTCGCTTACCGCCGACTGCATGTTCATCGTCAACTGCCGCGGCAAAGTGGCGGTCAAGGACTGCGAAATCAGCTGGTCGATGGACGACGCGATGAACTGCCACGGCAACTACACGAAGATCGCGAAGGCCGAAGGCCGCAAGGCGACCGTCGTCAACATTCTCGAAAGGGCCTATCCCGGCTTCTTCCCGTATCATCCGGGCGACACGGTTGAGTTCGCCGAAGAGGCCTCGCGCAAGGTACTGGGGACGGCCAAGATCGCCGCGGTCGGGGAATACGGCGTCGATTCGAAGAGCGTCGAACTCACGTTCGATTCCGAAGTGGCGGCGATTGTCGAGGGAACTCTGGTCGAGAACCTGACATGGATTCCGGATGTCACCATCTCCGGCTGCGATTTCCACGACACAATGCACCTCCGTCTTTCCGGCCGCGGCAAGTACGTTGTCGAGCACAACCGTTTCACACGGGGCATCGGCATTTGCATTATGGACCTCGCCGGCTATTGGGGCGAGGCGGGACGCGTCGCGGACATGAAGATCCGCGGCAACCGCTTCGACAACTTCAACGCCCGGGCAGGCGATGCGTTCATCTTCTCCGGCGTCACCAATTGGAATCCCGGTGATCCGGCGACGCCGAAGGTGCACCGCGGGCTGGAAATCACCGGTAACACTTACCGCGGACTCAAAAACGGTTTCGTCCGTCTTGACGGCGCACTCGATCCCGTGGTGAAGGACAACCGCCTTGCGGAATGAACCGTCGCGGAGAAAGGCTGGAGAAATCCGGGGACACATTACTAGTTTTGCTGTTTTCTTGGCTGGCCGCCTTTCTGTGGCCTCAGAACATGACCGACGAGACT
>CAYSCH010000276.1:0-13076 GCA_964429355.1 uncultured Planctomycetaceae bacterium
GCTGGGACGGATGAATGCGGTCGAAATCCGCGCGATTTGCGACGTATACGACTATCCGATTCAGCGGGCGAAAGACTTCCTCAAGTCGAAAGGCTGCCCCGAACCGGCGGTCTACACCGGCTCGAACGAGGCCTGGAAAGGGATGTGCGAGCGCGACGACCTCGATTTGATCTATGTGCTCACCCCGACGTTCTATCATGCCGAGATGGCGGTTCACGTGCTGACGTCGGGCAAACACGCGGCGGTGGAAGTCTCCGCGGCGCAGCGCGTCGACGACTGCTGGCGGTTGGTCGACGCCTCGGAACGGACGCGAAAACATTGCGTCATCCTGGAAAACTGTGTTTACGATTTCTTCGAGTCGATGGCGATCAACATGGCGCATCAGGGGGTCTTCGGCGAGATCATCCACGCCGAAGGGGCATATATCAACCCCGAGCGTCCGCTTTTCGAAGAGCCGAAACCGCCGCACAGCAAGGAGTCGGCTCCCTGGTACGGCTCGGTTCTGGCGATGGCGCCGGGGAACCGGATTCCGACGCACGGAACGGCGCCGATCTGTCAGGCAATGAAGATCGGAAGGGGCGACCGCCTCGATTACCTGACGTCGATGGAAACCGACGACTTCATCCGCGCAAAAACGGCGAACGATCTCGCGGCGTCGGGAAGCGTCTATCATCAGCAGTTCAAGAACCAAAGGCACGCCGGAAATGTCAACACGACGATGATTCGCACCGTGAAGGGTAGGACGCTGCTGGTCGAGTTCGACGCCGTGAACCCACGACCCTATTCGCGCATCTTCCAGCTCGCGGGAAGCCAGGGGTTTGCCCAGAAATACCCGCTTCCGCCGCGAATCTATCCAGACGGCGAGCGTCAGGCAAGCGAAGCGGAAATGAAGGCTTTCGAGGCCAAATACACGCCGGAGTTGGTCCGCTTTGTCGAGAAAACCGCGAAGCGCTTCGGCGGGCACGGCGGTATGGATTTCACCGTCGATTGGCGGCTCGTCGACAATCTGCGGAACGGCCGCCCGATGGACGTCGACGTTTACGATGCCGCGCTCTGGAGTTCGATCACGCCGCTGACCCTTTGGTCGGTGATGAACCGTTCGTCGCCGATCGACGTTCCGGATTTCACTTGCGGTGCCTGGAGCACGAATCCCCCACTCAGCCTCACACTCCAAGGTGGCGGCAACACAGAGATTCGTGAGGTTCCAGGCTAGCGCCGCCTCAAATCCAAAAATCGGGCTTGTCGTGCCGCATCTATGCGGTCGAAACCGGTCATGGCCGGCACTGCCAACCCCAAGATTAAGCCTTCACAGGACACCAGGCCCTGAACCGCAGCCTTGCGTCACCGTAGCCACGAAGCGTGGGGTCCGGCCCGAACGCTCTGCGGCCAGTCGGCGGCGAAAATGGCTCAATCGTACACGGTCACCGAGCGGAGGATGTCCGAAACCCGCTTGTCGCCGGCCGTGTTCTTCGTGGTTCCGTAGTGCCCAGTGCTGGGATCGGTGCTCATGAATTTCCTGGTCGTGGCGGGTAGTGCATTGTAGAAGGCAAAGACGCTGCTGGGAGTGCACAGCTCATCGGCAAAGCCCGTGCACACGTAAATGTCGCAGTGGATGCGCGGAGCAAAGTTCACCCCGTCGTGGTAAGCCAGCGTAACCGCACGGCGCGGATCGGCCTCAATCCGGGCAACAGCCTCCTTGCCGCGGTACAGCGCCGCCGCGTCACGCCCCTGCTTGTGGCCGTTGTATTCGCAACCACTGGGCACGCTCACGATCGCCAGCGTGACATCAGGGTCCAAGGCAGCCGCGGCGATCGACTGGATCCCGCCCAGGCTGCCGCCGCGCACCACGAGTTCCTTGCGGTTCCACTCGGGACGGCTCTTGATGAAGTCCAACGCGCGCATCACCCGAAGATACATGTCGTGACCGAACCAGGTATCGCGATCCGTATCGCCGGCTTTTCCGCCCTCTTCATACCAGGTCTGCGATATCCGCTTGTATTCCTCCTCGGTCTTGCCGGTCGGCAAACCGTGCCAACTGACATACAAGGCCAAGACCCCCTTGGACGCCATTTCCACGGGAACTGTTCGGCTCGCATCTTGCCACACCATGCTCAGGCAATCGACGCAGGCAGGCAGACTCTGGGGCCTCGCCTTCACGGGCACGGCCAGATAGCCCGTCACCGGAGTGCGGCCCTGGCACTTGACCTCGATGCGGTAGCAGTTGACCTTGCCCCGTAAAGCCTGGGGGACATCGACCTCGGCCAACGTCGGGTCCAGGGGCACCTGATCGAGCTTGGAGCGGCAGGAAGCCCAGTACGCGTCGAAGTCCGCGGGGCGCGAATCGAGCGCTGTGATCTTGTCGGCATCGTACATGGCGCCAATCTCGCCCACGATCGTGGGTTTCATCCGGTGTTTGAAAATACCCTCGCCTTGAAGCGGATTGCCGTCGGGGCCGATGATTTCAAACCCGAAGAAGAGCCAGCCCGGACGATCCATCGACGCCCTGACGGTCACCGCCTTACCATCGCAGAGAAACTCATCCTGGCGCAAGATTTCGCGTTCCCCTTTCACGGTGCAACGCAGCTTCTCACCCACGGCCGGCTTGCCGTCCTTCATCAGTGTGGCGGTGCAGACCGCCTCGTCACCCACCCGGTAGTAGCCGTCGCTCTTGTCCAGACGAACGTCAACAGAATAGCCGGCAAATGCGGTTGCCGAGGTGATCGCCAGGAGTCCATGGATCAACGCTGCCAGTTTCATGTTATCCCTCCAGGAAATACCGGATCGATGTCGCTCATGGCGTTGCCCGTTGCAGGAGTACGGGGCCGAGCAGACCGCCTCCGCGAGACTCCGTCTCGAACGCCAACGCTCGCTCGTGATAGGGGCCCGGCCAACCGGGCCCCTTGTGATTGCTCCAGGCATCGCCAGCATGCTGCGAAGTCAGTTCATTGGCCAGCGTGTTGGCGACCGTGATCTCCAGCTCGAACTCGCTGCGTCCTGCGAGCGACGGCAACTCCAGACGCCACGGGCTCCACAGAACGCAGCCCACATGCTGACCGTCAACACGCACCCGGGCGGCATACTCCAGATGGCCCAACTCCAATATCAAACGTCCGCCGCGCAGGGTTTCGGGAACCTTTACCGTCCGGCGATAGGTCACGTGTCCCGAAAAATCCTCCCCAAGGTTCAGGGTCGTGGCCCACGGGCCCAGGCTTACAGGTTTGAACTCGCCCTTGTCCCACGGTCGAATCTCGTAGTCGTGCTCTCCGGCCGCGTACTGCCGATCCACACGTGCCTCCCAGCCGTCGGCCAATTCGACCGACCGGATAACCGTGTCTGCTGCGGCCGGCGTCTCGCCGGCCGGCGGCGTCTGTGAACTCGAAACGAGCAACATCGACTCCCCAGCCGCCACATCCAGCGGGATGGTCACTCCACCGTCGGATGAGCGACTTGTGCGCACCAGCCGCGTCACTCCGGTGGCCGGTTCCACCTCGTGCAGGTTGCCGTCGAGCGTAAACGACGCGGCGCCGCGGTAGACATCTTGTCCCTCGTTGAACAGAAAGGCCGCGCCGCCGCCAGGCCAGCGCCGTACCAGCACGCGGAGATCCTGCGAAGGTGGATCACACCTGATCGTCGGTGCGATCTTGGCCAGAGCAGCGTCGATCTGGCTGAGATCGTCGACGCGGATGACTTGCCCTCCGGCCGCTTCCAGCGCCTTGAGCCGATCTCGTACGACTGGCGTCATCCGCTTCGCCGGTCCTACAACAATCGTCCGGTAGCCCATGGCCCCGACCATCAAAGCACCATCTTTTACACGGGCGGACGGAGCGGAAAGCACGTCGTCGTCGACGATATCGAAATCGCACTGCCGGCGCAACAAGGCCCGGGCCAGGGCGTCGTGCAGCGCCGCATCGGCCGGGTTGGCGGAGGCCCAGAGATCGCGAGCCGGATAGTAAAGGCCAATGTCAATCGCCGGCTTGCCGCACGACAATACGTAGCCCAGGCGGGCCACGTAGCGATGGAAGTCGGGCAGGAAGTCCCAGAGCGGATTGACCCGTCCAAAGTGCGGCCGCTCGCCGAGCATCAGGTGGTCGCGCGTCGAAAGCGGATAGACGCCGCAGACCAGCAGCGTCAGCCCGCGGACGTACTGATAGTCGACGAGCCATTTCATCTGCGCCGGCGTCAATCCGTTGCCGTAGACGCCGAAAGATTCCGTCATTGCCAGCGCCGTGCCGTTCTGATGAGCGGCCGAGGAGGCAAACTTCGGGAAGTGGTGGTTCTCCTTGCCCGGCCAAATCTGCCGCCAGATCACGTCGACGCCCGGCACGTCCATCGCCCGCAGGGGCCGCATGACGCTGCCGAAGCCGCGGGAAACCGGCGCGAAGGTGTCGTCCTCGTTGTCAAGGTGCCCGCCCGACGCCAGACCGTGCTGCCGCGCCCAATCGCGCAACTCGAGGAAATAAGCGTCGCGGAACTGCCGCGACCAGAAGTCGAACAGGTCCACGCGAGCCTTTTTCTGGGCGGTCGTGAGGTTCTGCATCTTGGTGACGCGAAACGCATCGAGCGCCTCCATCGCGTCGTAGCCAAACCAGCGGCGAAAGACGTCTTCCGCGCCGAGGGGCCAGGGAACAACACTCCCCGGCGCCACGGCCTGGTACTTCGGCTCATCCGTGAACGTCAACTTGATGGCTTTGCCAAAGTGGGACCCCACCGCGGCCGCATAGCGCTGGTGCGTCAGCGAAATGAAAGTCCGCGTGCTCTCTGGATTCAATAGGTCGGCCACGCCCATCTCACCGGGAGCCCACTTGGCGACGATGTCCGGAGTCCACGTCCCGTCGGCATTGCACCGCAGCACGCGAACGGCCACGTCCGGCCGCGCCGCAACCACGCGGCCGGCGGCCTGCCCCGACGGCCACCCCCCCTCGTCGTAGATCCAATAGTGCATTCCCTGCCGCGCTGCCTCATCGACGGCGACCTTCACCCGGTCGAAGAACTCGGGCGAGAGATAGTCGACGTCCATCGACGTGTTCATCGTCACCGGACGGAACTCGTGCGGCATCGGGACTACGCAAACGCTCCGCGCGTCGTGCCCGGCCATGTCGGCAAGTTGCTGCCGCAGCACGTCGGCCGTGGGCGGGCCGTTCCAATACCAGAAGTAGGCCGGCCAGAACAGGTTTTCCGGCTCGCTCAACGACTTCCAGGAAAAGTCTCTGCACTCTACAAAATCCGGACGGCCGGAAGAATCGCCCCCCTCCGCCGCAGCGGATGGCACCAGGGCTACCATGACCAACACGATGAGAACGGTAAGCATCTTCTTGGATCTCGGTAAAGAACAGACGCATTCAACGTTGCTTCGGCAGACGCCAGTGCGTGCCCATCAGGCACGGCTTTTCGTCGGGCTTGTCCTTCTGATAGTAGATGGTCAGGATGGAGCCGTCGCTCAGTTGCGTGGAGGCCGGGTAGCCCAAATCTCCGTCTGGTGCATCGGTCAGGGTGATTTCCTGTTGGAGGTCCCACGTCCGGCCGTTGTCGCAGGAAAGGCAGGCTCGTTGTCCGTAGGGCGGGCGGCGGTGTCCGTACACCAGCAACAAACGTCCGTCGCTCAAGCGGGTCAAGTGTGGCGGACAACCCCAAATCTCCGTGCGATGGATCGTGGTCCACGTCCGGCCGCCGTCTTCGCTTTCCGACTGGCCGAGGAATCGTTGGGCGAGGTCCGGGTGCTCGTTGCGGAACATGGCCACCAGCCGGCCGTCGCTGCACTCCACCACGTGCGGTTCCTCCGCGTAGATGGAGGGTGGCGACGCGATCTTGGCAATCTGCTGCCACGTGATCCCGTCGTCTCTGGATTCCTCCACGGCAATACCGTCTCCGGCGCCCACGTAGATCAACCGGCCGTCCTTCAACGGGATTGGCCCGTGCGGAGCCGTGACGCCTGTCCTGCATGGAACACCCCACGTCTTGCCGTTGTCTTCTGAACGGCGCACCCAGTGGCCGAGCCATTGCTCCCTGGTTTCCGGACCAATCTTCGACGAATGATGCTGCCATGCATGGCGTATGATGGTCGGCTCCTCGAAGTAGAGCGAAGTGAACCAGCTGACCACCAGCGTCCCCTTGCACGTTTCGATGACGCCCGTGTCCCGGTCGTCCAGCGGCGTATTGTTGATGGTGACAACGTCGGACCACGTCTTGCCGTTGTCGCAAGACCGGACCATTTGGGTCTTTCCCCAGGGACAGACGTGGGCCTCCCGGTCGCCGGAAAAGGTCACAATCAGCTCGCCTTCGTTTGTCCGGGCAATCGTCGGCCAGCCGATGTACCGGCCCGGCTGCTTGCAGATGACGCCGGTCACGGGACCCAGCTCATTCTCAGCCAAGGGCCGGAACTTCTTGAAGCGGCTGACGGGAATGAACTTGAGCGCGTCGATGTACGCAGCCTTGCCGATGCAGCGGAACACCAGCTTCTCATCATCCAGCCTGACGCTCTTCCGGAATGGCATCCAGACGTTGAAGTGCTTCGTCGCAGTGGCGCCTTCGTTGGGGACATCGAGGATGGTGAACTCCGAGTCGGATTCCAGTCTCATGCCAAAGCCACCGGGCGAATCCGTCGCCCGGGATTCCACTTCAATATCATAGACTCCCTTCAATGCCGGGTCGTACGTGATGTCGGGCGACTCCGGGCCGCCGTGAAGCAGAGGGTGGTCGCCCCAGGTTTTGTAGCGCAGATTCCAGAAGCCGGGCCGGCTCTCGTCGAACAAGACCTTGTCTCGTGGCGTGCAGCGATCGAAATCCTCTTTGAATGTCGGCTCGCCGCGGACGGTGGCCTCGTCGACGGCCTCGTCGGCTGCGTCGGCTGCGAGCGAGGGCGCAGCGCACAGATTGAGCAGCGGCGGCAGCAACAGTGGGACGAGGACAAAGCGTTTCATGGTCAACTCCGTCTTTCCTTCTGGTTGTCAGGGACTTCCTTTTTTCGCGTAAATCATGATCACCGCGCCAGGCCGATCCGGAATGCTGATCGGAAGACCGATTTCGAGCAGTTCCCCTCCGGTCATCTCCGTGGCGCCCGCGATGTCCAGGTTCGTTAACGTGTAGGTCGCATTCGGATCCAGCCCGCGGAGTCGCGGCAGGGCCGACGCCTCAGGGCTCTCCTCGCGCCGGAATGCCTGCACCAGGCCTTCACCCGTCTCGGGGCAATCGAACTGCCAGGCCATCCACACCTTCGGGTCCTGACTGTACGGCGTCAGCGGATAGTAGTCGCCGAGGTAGTAGCGGCCGAATTGCCGCCAGTGGTTGACCAGACGTCGGGCCAATGTGTAATCGCGTTCTTTCTTGCGCATGTCGAAACGCAAGGTCAGCTCGGGGCATAGCCCGCTGCGCATCAGGTACATGTTGTCCCAGACGTCTTGCATGGGTTGGCCGAAGTAGGGCATCCAGGAGGAGATGCCGTAGGTATGGCACTGCTGGCCGATTCCGGGTTGCAGATAGTCGCTGCGCAACAGCGGCACGGCGCGTCGCAGGGTCTCCAGGTCGTTGCGCCGTCCGCCGCTGGCGCAGGTGTCGATCAACATATCGGGGTGACGACGGCGCAACTCGTCCCAGTAGGCAAGATAGCCCATCACGTGCTTGATCTCGGTCATGCCCTGTCGGTCGGGCGCGTCGGCGGCACGCCACTTGCTGAGGGGATCGATATTGAAATCCTGACGATACAGACCGATGCCCTGCTCGACGAGCAGCTTGTCGACGTGATCGACCAGCCACGCCCAGGCTTCCGGGTTGCCCAGGTTCAGAAGGCCCCCCTCAGCGCCGCCAAGAATCCATTCGGGATGGTGTTCGGCCAGCCACGTGCCGGCATGCACCCGTTCCGGCTCGAACCAGACGATCGTTTTCGCGCCTTTGGGCTGGATGTAGTCGCCGATCTCGCGCAGGCCTTTCGGAAACCGCCGTGTGTCGACTTCCCAGGTGCCCGTCTTCGGCCAGCCGATCGGATCGCACGGATACCAGCCCGCGTCCATCCACCAATAGTCCAGATTCATGCCTTCTTCCCAGTACCGGTCGAAGAAAAACTTCTGCGATGTGGAATCGGCGCGGTACATGGTGTCGAAATAGTAGGAACTCGAAGCACTCAGAAGCAGCGGCGACAGCTTTCCCCCGGGCCGCGGGACATTATGCGCGAGCATCCAGCGGCGCCAGATGTTCTGCGCGCCAACGCGGTCGCCCTTCCAGAACTGGAGGACCATCAGTGGTGTCCGGATCTCCTCACCGGGCAGCAGCTTCAGTCGCGTTGCCTCTTGGCCGGCGCGGATTCGCAGGCGGCCCGCCTCGTCGCAGAGGAAGTCCGCCGCCCATTGCCCCGGCCAGCCGACGACGATGATCAGTCCCCCATCGTCGGGCCGCTGCAGGTTGAAATACGAAAGGTGGCTATTGGTCGGCCGCCCGCCGGCAGCCGTAATACGCTTCGCCGTCCCCCGCGCCAAGACCGCCTCCAGCGGCCGATAATCTTCCACGGAACACGGGCTGCCGATGTGGTGATGGAGGCGGAATTCTCCAGCGGGCGTGGCGCCACCCTGTGCGCTAGTCGCCTCGACCTGGATGTCCAATGGGCAGATGTCGCCCAGGACTGGCGTCTCCTTGTCGCCGCCATTCCGGAAGTAAAGCGTCCATTCCACGGTAGGGAAGTCGCCGTACTGGATGCCCTCGCAGCGCAGCACCACCCCGGTTTCCGGATCGCGATAGGTGAGTGTGTGCTGTGTTCTTTTCTCATCGAGGAGCCGACGTGTGCGCTGGACTGTCCACGTCTTGAGCACTTCGGCCGACGGCCGACCGTTGTACGTGAACGAAAAGAACGGTTCGGCATTGGACGGCGGCCGGTCCGCTTGTCCGAGGTCCGGCGTTCCCTCCTCGAATTTCGCCGCAGCCCATCTCTGGGCCTCGGCCATCTCGTCGGCGGTAGGCGACGTGGCCGAAGCCGGGCGGTCAACCATGACCCACAAGACCGCCGCGCCGGTCAACGTAAACAGCACGTTTGCTCGGGTGAACAAAAGAGCGTTTCTCATAGGAGGCCTTTGTTGGGTTCTCAGGGAACCAGTTGGCCCGCCGGGGAGAGAGCCATCTGCCATCCTCAATGTATATCGAGACAAAGCACAATTCCAGTGTCGTACGACATGCCGGCCCCGTCATGGAACCTGCGACGGAGGACTCTATCAGCTTTGTGGCCGCGTGCGCAGGGTGCTGGATCCGGCTCGATCCCCGGACGTCTTCCTCTAGTCGGCAAAGACGACCTCTTCTTGCCTGGTCAATCGGCCGTATCGGTTTTCACCGATCAGCCACACGTGTACGAGGCCTGGATCTTGAATCAGGCCGGCGGGCACCGTCACTTTTCGGCTGCGGCGGTCTTCCTCGGTAAGCCACGCGTTGTAGCGGCCGTAAGGGGGCTTCGAGTTCATGAGCTGCACGGTAATGACGCTCACGTTGCTGGCGGAAAAATCGATTTCCCACGGTTTGTCCCGCGTTGGCGTCTCCGCGGGAAGGCGCAGATCGAGATCGCACACGGAAAACTCGCACGCCTGACTCCGGGAACCGTCGTTCATGACGCATTGCGCCGTATAGTCGCCGCAGTCGGAAAACAAGCGTTCGATCACGCCCCTGCCCCGCAAAGCGATCTCCTCGACAACCGTATCGCCGCGTCTGACGACGAGGGCCTGGACGCCTTGGGAGTCCCTGTCCATGACATGGAACTTCACGGCCTGGTCCTTGAAGTAGGGCACCCAGTCTCCGCGGTCGAGCAGCAAAACACGGTTGATGGCAGGCGTCGCGGAATCCTCCCGGTAATTCGGAAACAAGAACGATTCCGCCTTGTTGTGCTCGCGCCAGGCATCGAAGTCGGTGATCCGATACAGTCTTCTGCCTAGGGACGATATATGGGAATCGAAGTCCGACGCCTTGCGCATCATGTCTCGCGTGGTTGGCGGCCAACTATCCTCGACACGGACGGCCGTCACACGATTTCCGCTTCTTTCCACCTCCGTCACGATTTCCACGTGAGAGCCCCCATCGACTTTCGCAGGCGGCGTATAGATGATATCGCCCGTTCTGGCAGCCTGAGCCGATTGCGGCTCGACGAGAACGACGCCGTTGCGGAACTCCGGGCCGTGATGCGAGCTCCGGTAAGGAAGAGCGCACTGCAAGGCATAGCTCGTCAGCGACGAGCAGACCTCTCCGTAGTAGGTCGCGGCGTTGGAGACCTTGCCGGAAAGGTTCTCCGTGTATAGCACGCTTCGGGGGTTCTCCACGGCGGCCAAAAACGTCTTCAGATAAATATCAAAGCCGATGCACCGCCCCACCGACTTGACACTCGAGTACGGCACGCCGGTGTACTCGGTCCCTTCCTTGAAAGAACCACCACGACGGTTCGGCATTCCGCCGGCAACTGGGGTCCATTTCACTCCCGACAGGATGCGAGCGTATTGGACCGCCTCTTCCTGCCAGGCGCGCGGTTCTTCTTTCGCTTCCGCAGCGAAAGAAGAACCGTGAAGGCAAACGGCAGTCGCCAGCAAACCGAGTATCGCAAGAAGACACCACTTTGGTTTCGCCATTGACTCCCCTTTCGTCTGTTTCACGAGCATCTGGATCATCTGTCTGCACCGGCATCATCAGGGCGCGGCGTGCATCTCCTGAAAATGGCGGTCAACGGCCGTACTCAGGTGGCTGGCGGCCGAGGCGGTAAAGGGCGTGGTTGCCGATTCGTAGCCGCCGGCCAGGTATTCCTGCTCGCTGGGCAGCTAGCAGGCCATTTAACCCTATGGGCCGACCGGGGCTGCGCCGGCTCACTCCTCCCATTCTGTCGGTGCCGAAGCGGCTTCGCAAGTACGCCGTGGACAGTTCCGTTGCTCCGCCCGGCTGTCCTTGTCAATCACCCCCTTGCCGAATGGAAAGAGCTCCGCGGGCATTGGCTATCGGCGAGGCGGCTTGGTAACATAGGTCGCGAGGCTAAATGGCCTTGCGTGATTCCCTGAGAAATAGTTGTTATGAAGATAGCCGCGTGGGCTTGCCCCGCGCTCGGGTTGCCTTCGTGTTTTGCCCGCCAGTCCTGTCACTCCCGGCCCATCGAGTTCCTGATTGCCTTGACGCAATTCCCTCTGGGAATCACGCAAGGCCATTTAGACAACACAACTACCACGGGG
This sequence comes from uncultured Planctomycetaceae bacterium, assembly GCA_964429355.1. GTDB lineage: Bacteria > Planctomycetota > Planctomycetia > Pirellulales > Thermoguttaceae > JAAYAY01. The sequence continues at coordinate 11,172 of CAYSCH010000276.1, forward strand.
AGAAGTACCGATGGCTGAGACGAATTTCAGCCAGCAACGGCTCGTGTCGCTCGATGCCATGCGAGGCTTCGTGATGTTCCTCCTTTTGGGCGGCGGAGAGATCGGCCACGCGGGATTCTTGAGCGCGCTGTTTGCCGCCATTGATCATCCAGAAGGAACCGGCGAGGCCATAAGTTGATCGGGCTCCCTGCGCGCGACTACAATAGGCAGCGCCGGTCCGTCCGGCACCGCCTGCGTGACCCACCACCCGCTTCAACGACTCAACCGGAGGTAAGTCCTATGAAGTTCTTCTTCTCCCGCCATCTCGTTTCGGTCGCGCTGACCGTTTTATTTGGAATGCTGCTTTGCACGGCCCGCGGCGAAGAGGCGAAGTCGCTTGAGGACTTCCCATCGACGCCTCACTTCTGGTATCGACCGCAGCCCCCCGGGCCGTATATCGACTGCCAGCGCAACAATAAGGCCTTTGGCTACCTCGAAGGCAAGATCCTCCTCTCGGAGGACAACGCCCGCACTTGGCCGCACAGCACTGCCTTTCCCGACGCCAAGAAGATCACGTTCAGCCACATTCTGAAAAACGGAAACGTCCTCTTCGCCACCGGGGCAACCCTGTATCTGAGCACCGACAACCTCCAGTCCTACAAGCCGATCACCGTGAAGGACGCAAAGGGCCGCGACTATCTGCCGCACACGCCGAAGGATCCCGAGAACCCGGGATGGTACTTCCACACGCTGCCGGGCATCATCTCTTGGGACATCGGCGGAAAAGAGATCCTGGTTTGGGGCAACTACTGCAACGTGATCGGCGGCGCGACGCCCGTCAATATCTACTATTCCACCGACAACGGGCAAACCGTCAAGCTCGCCTACACGTTTGGCCGGAACCCCAACTTCAGCGATGATGGCTCGGGCGGCGGCGGGAAAGGGGGCAACCTGTTGGGCGATCCCGACAACCCGATCATCGCTCGGCATCTCCACGGCGTCTCCTACAACCTGGCGGAGAACGCGTTCTATGCCTCCACCGGCGACGGCGATCGTCCGGAGGGCAAGGAGTGCCATTGGCTCCGCGGAACCTACGACGCCGTGAACGACCAATGGCAATGGAAGGTGATCGTCACCGCCAGCCTCAACACTCGCTACAAGTGCGGCGGAATCAGCTTCGTCGACGGCAAGTGCTACTGGATCAGCGACGCGAACGGCCCAGAGCCCTACGACCGCGGCATCTTCTGCTGCGATCCGGCCGACATCCCGAATCCGGAAAAGCACACGATGTTGTTCAATCCGGGCGTGGAGTCGGGCAACATGATCATCCAGGACGGTGTGATGCTGGCCACCCACTGCGCGCCAGCCTCCCCCATGAAGAACGGAATCATCGTTTCCACCGACATGGGCAAGACCTGGGCCCAGTACGACCTGGCGGAATTCGGTCCCAGATCGGGGACCCGCTTGCACGAGAAGAACAGCGAAGGGTGGTTCCGCCTCGACCTGCGGACCGGCTGGGTAACGCAGGCCGACGTCATGTTCATCAAGCCCAAGCCGGCAGTCGCGGCCACAGGCAACTGATCGTTTCACCACCAGACCCCAAGCCGCAAACCGGCTTACCGAGGCCGCCGACCTGTTGATCGCTGGCCACGACGCACCTCGCCGTTGTGGCCAGCAAGGGAGATACCCGTGAAAACGCCTTTACAGCGTCTGTTTTCCGTGCTTGTGTTCTCCTCGCTGTTTACGGCGGGGGCTTCCGTTTTCTCCGCGGAGCCGGATTCCTTTGTCTTTGAAACGGAACACCTGAAATACGTCCTTGGCAGCGACGGTACGGTACGGGGATTTATCGATAAGCGGGACGGCCGCAACTGCCTGAAAGAGAATCAAACCCACCATTTCTGCGTCCTTCAGAAGATGGCCGGTCGA
>CAYSCH010000277.1:0-8134 GCA_964429355.1 uncultured Planctomycetaceae bacterium
CCGCGATGCCATCGGCCCCCAGGCAAAGGGCCTTGATGAAATCGGCCGGAGTCCGCAATCCGCCGGTGACAATCAGAGTCACGTCGTGCCGGCCGCGCTCGTCCAGGTAGCGGCGAGCCCTCGCCAGGCCGGGAATGGTCGGCACCGAGATGTTGTCGCGGAAGATCAGCGGGGCGGCCCCTGTCGCGCCGCCGCGCCCGTCCAGGATGATGTAGTCGACGCCCGCTTGCAGGGCAAACTCGATATCTGCCTCGATATGCTGTGCCGACATCTTCATCCCGATCGGAATGCCACCCGTCAGATCCCGAATTCGGTCGGCAAACCTGCGGTAGTCTTCCGGGGTCGCCAGATCAGGGAACGTGGGAGGCGAAATCGCCGCCTGTCCCGGAGCGATCTTCCGTACCTGGGCAATCCTGGCCGTGACCTTGGTTCCAGGAAGATGGCCGCCGGTACCTGTCTTGGCAGCCTGCCCTGCCTTGAAATGAAACGCCTGGACCTTGGAGACCACCTCCTCGGAGAAACCAAACCTGGCGGAACCCAGTTCAAAGAGGTAGCGCGAATTGGCTGCCTGCTCTTCCGGCAGCATCCCGCCTTCGCCCGAACATATTCCTGTTCCTGCCAGTTCGGCGCCCTTGGCCAGCGCAGTCTTCGCCTCCTCCGACAAAGCCCCGAAGCTCATATCAGAAACGAGGATCGGGATCTTCAACCGAAGGGGCCTCTTGGCATTCGGGCCAAGAATAAGCTCGGTGCCCACTTCGGCGCTTTCGGGCGGAGGTCTGGTGGCCAACTGGGCCGGAAGAATCTGGATGTCGTCCCATGCAGGGAGCGTTGTCCGCGGAACACCCATCGCCCTCACTGGCCCGTGGTGCCCGGTCTTCTCCAAACCGTCGCGAGCCAGACTATGGATGAACTCAACCGTCGGCTCGATAGGGGTGTTTCTTGCTAAGGGCGGCTGTGTTTTGCTCGTGAGGCCGTTCGTTTCTTCCAGCCGCTCAAGCGAAACCAGTCGATTCTCGGCGACCGCTACCTCGCCGACCACCCCAGCCGTCTCGCTTGCTGCGCCGGCGACTGGGTCGTCAATCTCCGGTTCGAACGTGGATTTCCCCGCACCACAAACCGGACAGAGCCAGTCACCCGGCAATTCGGACCAGCGAGCGTCCTGGCCACCTTCATCGTAGGTGAAACCACAAACGGGGCATACGTACCTTGCCATTCTTGTCACCCATTCGCTCCAGACTTCGAATCGTGACTTTCCGGCTGTTGCTTCCGGATTTGTACCGGCGCCGGCCAGGAAGCTATACCATGGGATCCCTTATGAAGTAGATGACAATTTATGTCAAACAGCCATACGTGTCAATAGCGATGAGCTCGGGCTCCGGGCATTGCATCATTACCTTGATGATCCAATCACCGATCTATCAGCAGTCAACTTCGAGAGGAAAAAACTTCGGGCACAACATCTTAGAAGACTGGACAGAACATGGGAGTCTCTCATGGCCGTGAAATGTGCACAATCGGCAATTCGTGGACATACGGCTTCCTGCCATCCTCCTCTACCACTCTCGAAACGCCCTGATTCGGGTCGCAATCCGCCTACTTCTTTTCCCCGTCACGGCATTCCGAACAAATCCCCATGATCTGAACGGACAGTTCACGTATTTCGAATCCGCCGGGCTTTCCCCTCGGCAGCATGATGCTGTCCAACTCGGCACTCTCCAAGTCGACGATCTTGTTACAACGGATGCAGACCAGGTGATGGTGCCGGCCGATCCGGGCGTCGAACCGCGCCACCGCACCTTGGTGATGAACTCGGCGGATCAACTCGAGTTTCACGAGCGTATCGAGGACCCGATAAACGGTCCTTCGGGAGATCTGCGGACTGCTGGCTTTGACGGCCTCGAAGACTTGATCTGCCGTGGGATGATCGCTGCGCTGGAGCAGCACCTCCAGCACCGTCCGCCGCTGATTGGTGAGAGGAATCCCCCTTTCGCGGCAGACTTCCTGCAGTCTAGCCAGTCGCTTTCCTGTCTGTCCGCTCATGGACCGGATGTTACGTCAAACCCCCCTCTCATGTCAACCGTCGGCTCCGGGACGCAATCGGTCAGCCCCGGACATTCACGAGCACACAGAAAAAGCGACGCGTAAGCGAAGACTGAAGTTCTCCTCGCTCGCGCGTCGAGTTTGAAACCAACAGGATACCGCAAAATTGGCCCCGCTTCCGGGCCCGCTGCGATACCAGCCTCTCACGCATGAATGACCGGATCCCACTCCAGGCCGGGAACCTGGTGCACGTCGTCGGTCTCTTCATTCACCAACCGGATTCCCATCAGCCGGCAGAAGCGGCGCAGGTCGGCCGTGTGGTCGCCGTAGAACACGACCCGGTGCAGCCCGCAGGACCAGTTGTCCAGAAACTTCTGCGCAGATGCCACCTTGGTGGTGATCTTCGTGCGGCAACCGCGGTCCACGTCGGGCGTGTCGATGATCTCGCCCGTCGAGTAAAGGAGCACGTCGTTGCCGATCAGTCGCGACACAGTGACCTTCTCTCCCAACCGCATCCTCACCTGGAGCACGCAGCCCTTGTGATCCTCGAGGTGGTTGCGGATGATGTAGGGTGCCGCCGCGCCGTCCGGGCCGTCCATCTTCGTGGCCGCCACGCAATGGGCATGAATCACGGTGTTCGTGGCCAGGTCGATCACCGGGTCGGTCACGAAGCCGGGCTTCCCCACCAGGTTCGAGAACAACAGGTGGGTCATGGTCGACTTCAGGTCCGCCTCGCACACACCGGCCAGCCCCACGTCGTTCAGGCGGCAGAAACCGAGGCACGGGTAGCCCATGTCATGCTCGATCAGCCCCATACGGAGGCAGTCGATCGTGATTGCCGCGGCACCGGCCCCCTCCACCAGCTTGAACAGGGCCAAATCCATCCGCGCCCCTTTGACGATGTCTTCCCTCGGCGGCTCGACAATCTTCTCTGCGCCCCGGATCCACATCTCGGCGTGGGCCTCGGCCTCCGCCAGCGGGATGGCCTCATAGGCGGCCACGAGCTGCGCCGCCGGTGTGTTGAGGATCTCCGTGCCGAATTTCTCCCGAATCGCATTGACGTACTCCGGATCGGGACCCGGCTCGCGGATGCAGAGAATCTTGGCCTCCTGGAGCCGCTGGATGGCCCGGAAGGGCCGGACGGCCGCGACCAGATCGTCGTAGTTGCTCGTGGGAAACATCTCGATCCGCTTGTCGAGCCGGTGCATCGACGCGATCGTGTGCCACTCATGGCCCGAGTAAGGCATGGCGAAGAACACCAGCGGCAAGCCCATCTCCAAAAGGTTCGTCAAATATCCCGTCACGCCGCAGTTCAAATGGATCGCCAGGATCCCGCTGACCCCTTTGAACTTCTCCCTGAGCGGCTCGAGCTGCTCGGCGCCGGTGACGAGGCCCCCCTCGACGAACTCCACATCGGCAAATTGCGGCGCAAGCCGGGCAAACTCCTCCTCATATTTCTTCACGTCGGCGGCCAGGTCCAGGTCGGGCTTGGGCCAGCCCGAGATCGGACGGGCGAGAAACACCTTCCCAATCCGAATCTTGGATTTCGCTCGAACTGGGGCAGGCTCTTCGCCGGCCCCAACCATACCCGTCAGCGTCCCCGACCCGATGGCCGCCGCTCCGGCCGACATCACTCCCAGAAACCCCCGCCGCGAAACTCCCTTGCAGTGCATGCACATGGTATTCTTTCCCGGATTGCGTGAAGCGAAACAATCGTTGAGCCGTCCAATCGCTTCTTAGAATAAGCTCCCCCCACCCCCCGCGAAAGCCTTTGCCTGAAATGGCACGATCGGTGCCGATCGCGGACCGTGATCCACTTCCGGACGGGCGGAGCCTGGCGAACTGGGGTTGGTCTGGTGGCTCGCTCACTGCCCATCTCCACGCTCCCTGCCGCCCGATGCGAGGGCTGACGTCATCACTATGGCGATTCTGGGTGGTATACGATGTTCTGGGTAACTTTTCTGGTTACTCGGATTGCGGAGAATTACGAAAGTTTGCCGATTAGGCTGCCGATACCACTTCTGCCGATTGTCAGGACTCTGGGCACGCGCATGGTATGCACTCGGTCCTCATCCGGGGGGAGACGGCACAGCAGTTCGTATGTGTTAGCGGCAACCTGTAGCAGGAACGCGACCCTATGATTCGGCAGCTCCCTCAGATTGGTGGACTCCTGGCTGGCATGGCGCTGGTCGTCTTGCTCGTCGGCTGCAATCCTCAGCAACCGTTCTTCATCAACGAAGACGGCGACATGTCGCACTGGATTGGCCAAGCCACGGAGATCGAATATCCCGACCTGGAGCAGTGCAGCCTCGACGAGGTCCAGGGGGCGATGGCGCCGGCTACGGTGATGAACTTCGAGTCGTTCAAGATCACCGACATTACCCTCGAAGAAGCGGTTCGTTACGCTCTGGAAAACGCGAAAGTGATGCGAAATCTGGGCGGGGTCGCCTTTGGATCGGGGGGAACGCAGGGAACTCCAGGGGCGCTGCTCTCGAACCCTGATGGGGCTATTACCACCTACGCCCCGGCGATTACTGAATCGGATCCTCGCTACGGTACGGAGGCGGCCTTGTCGGCCTTCGACACCGAGTTTACGACGAGCATGTTCTGGGAGAAGAACGACACTCCCCAGAACGTGACCTCAACGGTGCGCTCGTTCCGTCCAGACGTCTTCGCGCAAGACCTGGGAACATTCCAGGCCCGATTGCAGAAGACCGCGGCCACGGGCGGCACTTTTTCGTTGGGCCACAACGTGAACTACGAGTGGAACAACGCAACCGCGTCGCGCAAGTGGGCAAGCGACTACGCCGTCAACCTCGAAGCCCAGTTCCGGCAACCTTTGATGCAGGGGGCCGGCGTGCAATTCAACCGTATTGCCGGCCTCGGCGCCATTCCCGGCTTCAACAACGGTATCATGATTGCCCGTATCCGCACCGACATCGCCCTGACCGAGTTTGAATCGGGTGTTCGGGCCCTGGTCAACGACGTGGAGACCGCCTATTGGAATCTGCACTTTTCCTACCGCCGCCTGGATACGGCTATTGCCGGACGAGACAGCACCCTGCGGGCCTGGCAGGTGATCTATGCCAAACGAATGGCCAATGCAGAAGGCGGCACGATCCAGAGCGAATCGCAGGCGAGAAACCAGTACTGGGCCTTCGAGGCGATCGTTCAACAATCGCAGTCCAGCCTGTTTGCCGCCGAAAACGCGCTCCGTTACGTCATGGGCCTGGCACCGACGGACGGCCGCCTCTTCCGCCCGTCGGAGGAACCCACTCGCGCCTTCGCCCAATTTGACTGGTACGAGGTTCTTGGCGAAGGCCTCGCGAGGAGTCTTGAACTGCGGCGCCAGAAATGGGTGATCAAACAACGGGAACTCGAATTGATCTCGTCGAAAAACTACCTCCTGCCTCGCCTGGATGCCGTCGGCCTCTATCGTTGGCTTGGCCTGGGCGACACCCTGATCGCCGGCAGCAATACCGTCGATGCCGACGGTGTGATCACCAACGGCTACGGTTCCATGACCGGCGGCGACTTCCAGGAATGGCAGATTGGCCTGGAGATGTCGATGCCCCTCGGGTTCCGCAAGGAAATGGCCGGCGTCCGGCAGGCAGAGCTTATCCTGGCACGCGACCGAGCGGTCCTGCAAGAGCAGGAGTTGGAGTTGACGCACCAGCTTTCCAGCGCCTTACGCGACCTCGCTCTACATTACACCCTCACCAAAACGAACCTCGACCGCATGTTCGCCGCACGCGACGAAGTCGACGGACGCCGTGCGGTCTGGGTGGCCGGTGTCGACAAGCAGATCGAAGGCGACACGATCAACCTCTACCTCAACTCCCTCCAGCGACTGGCCGACGCGGAAAACGAGTATTTCAACTCGCTCAAGGATTACAACCTGGCGATCATGAACATCCACTACCGGAAGGGATCACTTTTGGAATACAACGGCGTCCACCTGGCCGAAGGACCCTGGGTCGACAAGGCCCAATTCGACGCCGTCCGTCGTGCCCGGGCTCGCGATGCCAGCTACTATCTCGACTACGGCTTTACCCGCCCGGGGGTCATCAGCCGCGGCAGCTACCAGCAGCACGCGAACCAGCCTGAGACGATCTTCGAAAGCGGAACGACCTCCACCCCCGACATGGAACTGATCCCCACCCCCGATCCCCAGCCCTCGAAACAAACTGCGGATCCGGCCTACAAGGAAACTCGCATCCCCTCGCTGCGAATTCCTCGCCTGAGCCTGGCAAGCCCCAAGACGCCAGCCGTGGCGACCGCCGCCAAGTTCGATATTGCCGAGCACTTCGATGTTCTCGGCGCCGGCGGCGAGGCCGTGAGCGAGCAGGCAGCTCCCGAGCTTCAGCAGGCCAGTTACACGGACTCAAGCGACTCGACGGTGCTCAACTTCGCCCCTCCCAAACTGATTGCGAACCAGCCTGCCGTGGTGGAGAAGAAGAGTGTCCCGGTTGTGAGCCCGTCGCCCGCGTCAACCGATGAGGCCTCGGGCTGGACCAAGGCGAAACGCTGATTCTGTCCATCAGACTCAAGTCACTGCTACGGAATCGTTTAACGCCCGGCCGAAGGCCCGGCTCCAAGACATACGGGGGCGAGAGAAGGGAAGGCAACGCCCTGGGGCGGCAGCCTTCCCTTCTGCATTGGTTGACGCTTACGTGAATAGACGTGAATAGCGAGTTCGCCAAGAAGATCGCGGCCAAGAATCATTTCCTGTGTTCGGTACTTGAGAAGGACAAACTGTTTGTCGCAGGTGCAGCCGATGACCTGGAACGAATTGCTGGCTAACCAATGGTAGAGTCCAGGCTACGGCTTCTTCTCCGGCTGCGCAGGCGGAGTAATATCCTCCCCATTCACCCGAAGCGACGTCACGACATAGCTGTAGTAATCGCCACCCGGCATAACCGTCCGCTGCGCGATCGGGATGAATGTCTCGCGATCGAGGCAGATTGCCAGATTGCTGTATTGTCTCCTGTCGCGGAGCAGTTTCGGCGACGCTATAAGAAAGAAGAACTCGTCGTTCTCCATGACGGCGAGCTCAAACCGTTCCGCCAATGCCTCGGCGTCGTCTGCATAGACAAGCGGGAGACAGTCTTTCGGCGATTCAGGCATCATGGATACTAGCGGCGGAAAGCTGGCGATATACATTGACCGAAAGCACTGAACCCACAGGGAGCCCAACGTGACGGGTTCCTCCTTCTCGCCCGGCTCCCTGTCAACGCTCTTGGTCTGGTCGGCTGGTCTTTCCGCGGACCCGTCTTCATCACTCGCGCCGATGAGTGCCTTTCTCTTGCGGAGTTCAGCACGCGAAACCATTTCAACATGCCCATCGGGCAAACGAATCTGAAACTCATCCGCAGTCCAGGCATATCGATCCTGGGCTTTGTCCTCTCGTTTGCGCCCTTTGGCTTCCACGGGAAATGTCTCCAATTCCCCGCAATCTGGCGGCGTCAGCACAAACCGCCCTCTGGCAACAAATCGTGACTTGACGTCTGGGAAGTCAAAAGCGGGGTGATACTCGAACTGGGCGAACTCAACCTCCACCACTTCCCACCCCTGTCGCACTTCCTTGATCCGCTGGACGATATACTCCGGCGGCAGATCGCTCACTACCGGTTCCGAGGCCCACGCCCCCTCGCCGCAAAGAACCCTCAGGAGGCCAACGAGCACCGCAAGTCGACTGAATCGCATGGCTCCATCTCCTTGCACAAACACGAACCCCAATCGTCCCCTGACACCCCGCTATCAGTAGGCTATCCAATTCTTCGAAAGGAGAGAATACGAATCGCCGTGGCACAGGATCAGTGAGAGGATGTGAGTCTTTCGAAACGGCCCTCATAAATGGGCATGTTTCGATGTCGAGACTATGCTTTCTGAACGAAACAGGGGTAGTTCTTCGCACCCTGACCGAAAGATTCACATGCTCTGAGATCGGACCCTCTGGACGTGGCTCCTGTGACGCACCCCCCAGCCCTGCGTAGAATGATAGGGTCGAGCTATGTCTTACCTCCAGGAACTTCACTCCCTTTTCATATGTCCAAACATTGCTCCAGTCGCCCCCCAGCTACCGTCCGCCGAG
>CAYSCH010000277.1:8144-10600 GCA_964429355.1 uncultured Planctomycetaceae bacterium
GGCTGGGACGCCGTCGACGTCGTCTTTGTCACCGGCGACGCCTACGTGGACCACCCCAGTTTTGCCATGGCGCTGCTCGGTCGGGTCATGGAACACGCCGGCTACCGCGTGGCCATCCTCAGCCAGCCCGACTGGCGCACCTGCCAGCCCTGGCGCCAGTTCGGGCGGCCGCGGCTCTGCTTCGCCATCAGCGCCGGCAACATGGACTCGATGATCAACCACTACACGGCCAACAAGAAGGTCCGCAACGACGACGCCTACAGCCCGGGCGGCCAGCCGGGCCGGCGCCCGGACAGGGCCACCCTGGCCTACTGCCAGCGCGCCCGTGAAGCCTTCCCCGGCGTGCCCGTCGTGGCCGGCGGGGTTGAAGCCAGCCTGCGGCGACTGGCCCACTACGACTACTGGAGCGACAAGGTCCGCCGCTCCATCCTTCTGGATTCCAAGGCCGACCTCGTGGTCTTCGGCATGGGCGAACGTTGCCTCCTGGAGATCCTCGAGCGTCTGGCCCGGGGCGAGCCGATCCACCAGATCCACGACCTTCGCGGCACGGCCTACCGCCTCGGCGCCAGCCAGTCGCCCCCAGAAGACGACGCCATCCGCCTCCCCAGCTTCGAAGAAGTGTCGACTGACCGGCGGGCGTTTGCCCGCATGACCAAACTTGCCCACCTGGAGACCAATCCCTTCAACGCCAGGCGGCTCGTCCAGTACCACGGGCGGGAAGCGATCGTTGTCAATCCGCCCCAGTTGCCGATGGAAGAAGCCGAGATGGACCATGTCTACGGGCTTCCCTACACGCGGCGGCCTCACCCCTGCTACGGCGACCAGCCCATTCCGGCCCTCCAGGTCGTCCGCCATTCCATCCAGATCATGCGCGGCTGTTTTGGCGGCTGCACCTTCTGCTCGATCACTGCCCACGAAGGGCGGGTCATTCAGAGCCGCAGCGAACAATCGATTCTCGAAGAGATCCGCCGCCTTGCGGAAGACCCCACTTTCACCGGCGTGATCAGCGACGTGGGCGGTCCGACGGCCAACATGTACCGCATGAACTGTAGCCGCCCCGAAATCCGCGCCAAGTGCAAGCGGCTCAGTTGCGTCCACCCCTCGATCTGCAAACTCCTCAACACCGACCACGATCCGCTTATCGGCCTGCTCAAAGACTCCCAGAAGCAGCCGGGCATCAAGAAGGTCTTCGTGGCCTCCGGAGTTCGCACCGACCTGGCGCAACGCAGCCAGGCTTATCTCGATCAGATGGTTCGCCACCATGTGGGCGGCCATCTCAAGGTTGCCCCCGAGCATGCGGACCCCGGCGTTCTCGAACTCATGAAGAAACCGCCGGTCGAGAACTACGAGTCGTTCGTCGAGCGGTTCCAGCAGGCGTCCTGCAACGCCGGAAAAGAACAGTACCTCGTTCCCTACTTCATCGCGGGGCATCCGGGCAGCGATCTGCAAGCCATGATCGAGGTGGCCGTTTACCTGAAACGCAGCGGCCAGCGCCCCGAGCAGGTCCAGGACTTCATCCCCGGGCCGTTCGACGTGGCCACGTGCATGTACCACACCGGCATCGACCCCATGACGGGCCATGAGGTGTACGTGGCCAAGGGAATGCGTGAGCGCCGCATGCAGCGAGCCCTGCTCCAGTTCTTCAAGCCGGAGAACGACGCCCTCGTCCGCGAAGCGCTCCACGAGGCTGGCCGCACGGACCTGATCGGCTCCGGCCCCGACTGCCTCATTCCCGCCGCGCCGTCCCGGCCGTCAGGAAAACGGCCATCCGGCAAGACCCCAGCCAGCAAGTCGTCTGCCCCGGCCCAGGGCTACCGTCCCCATCGAAAGACCGCCCGCCGCCGAGACCGGTGAGACGCCGCGTTACAGGAATGTGATCGGTGTGGACACCAGGGCGGGTGCAACGACCGCTCCGGCGAGTGCTTGCGAGGCGGACGGTAGGTACGGGTTACCAAGAAATGAACCGACCCGCTTGTCGTCCAAGCGGGCCAGTTGGTGTTTCGCGTAATAGCGATCCGGTCCCTCGGGACCGGTATCGAGCTACTTGGCGCAACCGCAGGCGGGCTCGCAAGCCGGCGCACAGGCTGTCTCGCAGCATACTGGAGCGCAGCAGCAGGCCAACCGAGCGCGGAGGCGAGAAAGCAGACCGCAGCGCGGTGCACAGCAATCGCCACAAGCGGGCTCGCAGCAAGCGGGCTCGCAGGCCGGTTCGCAAGCCGGAGCGCAGGCGGGCTCGCAGCAGGCCGGCTCACAAGCCGGACGGCAGCAGGCCAACCGAGCGCGGAGGCGAGCAAACAGACCGCAGCGCGGTGCGCAGCAATCGCCACAAGCGGGCTCACAGGCCGGTTCGCAAGCGGGCTCGCAGGCCGGGGCACAAGCGGGCTCACAGGCCGGAGCGCAAGCGGGCTCGCAGCAGGCCGGCTCACAAGCCGGACGGCAGCAGGCCAACCGAGCGC
>CAYSCH010000277.1:10700-12916 GCA_964429355.1 uncultured Planctomycetaceae bacterium
GGAGGCGAGCAAACAGACCGCAGCGCGGTGCACAGCAATCGCCACAAGCGGGCTCACAAGCGGGCGCACAGGCTGGTTCACAAGCGGGAGCGCAGGCGGGCTCACAGCAGCCAGACATCCGGCTGAGCAGCCCCGCCTCAGCGTTCGTCGCAACGACCGCAAACAACAGAGCGATCGCCGGGAGGAGGACACGACGCTTCATGGGAGAAACTCCTTGTAAGGGAAAACCAAGTGGAACTCTTATGGGAACAGGGGGAATGCCGAGAGGGTCGCTGGCTTCTTAATTGGGGTTAGTGCCACGCGACGAACACAATCGGACTTACGTTGCCTTTTCCTGCTCCGGATCCTGGGATGTCTGGCATAGATACGTAATCTAGTGCCAATCTAGCGAATCGTATCGTCGGCGATGGAGAGATTTCTTAACTAGACGCCCTATTTTCTCCATCACGAACAATTCGCTTCACCTTTTGTAGCGATTTTGTGGGTAACACGGTCCGACAGAAGACGCGATAGATCAGGCACCAACGCCAGTCGGCCCGACTTGAGAACGGCGACGCCCGTCAGCCCGGTCACCTGGGGAAGAACCGATGCCATGGGTGTCACGGCTGCTTCGACGGGGCCCACGACCTCGTCCAGCGCCAGGCAGACTCGGGCGCCCGATTCCGCGATTACCATCAGGGTCTTCGGCAACAGGTTGCCGCGGCTGGCGAGCCCCAGAAAGCTGGCCAAACGTATCACATCGCACAACTCTCCGCAGTAGTGCGCTACGGCTTTGCCGCACACGGTGGGCAGGCTGTCGACGTCGACGGCAAAGGCACCTTCGATCAGGTTGACAGGCAATACAAAATCATGCCCCGCCTGACGCACGTGGAAGCCTCGAATCACTGCGTGAACTGGCGATGCCGACCTGTCTGCGGCGGGAGCCGGTGACGGCGGGCAAGAGGCCTCGGGACGTTCGTCGTTGACCGGATGGCTGGAATTCGGGGAACGGCCTGGCTGCAGTCGCTGAGCCTGCTGCCGCATCCGCCGGTTCATTTCTCGCATCTCTCGCGCCAGTTCGGCGGTTCGGTCTTGAAACGTGGGCACGAGGGTGGAATGGATCGTTTCAAACAGCGATGCGTCGAGATCCAATGGGCTGTCAAGGACCGCGTCAAGGATGGCGAGAGCGTGTGACACGCTGGCTCGCGAAGACTCGTCAGCCGTGGCATCGGCGGCGACCGAAGCCATCAGCGCCCGGAGGCGGAGCACGTCCGCCATGCCGGGTGATCGCGGGCTCCGATGGCGGAGACGGTCGAGCACGCCGGAGATCGCGGACAGAAGTTTGCCCGGTCCCGCGGCTTCCTGTGCCATCGAGGGTCGGTGGTCCGACCGCCGAGCACTCCGCCGATCGGTGGATAGGGTTCTGCTGTCCATCGCGGGTCCTTGAGGTTCTGGCCGAACGTGCCAGGTCGCAACTCTTTGAAGTACAGGTGCGGATACGATGGTCTCAATTGCTGTGATCGTCAGCACTTTCGGGGCAGTGTTGTCCCCCGCAGCCTGTTCTGCCGGGGACTGCTGGTCGATCGTTTCCCTTAGTCTTGATCGGTCGCAGGGAGGCGGAAGAACCTCATGCAAAGCATCGTTCGGGCACAACCGTCAGGATCGGAAGAAACCGCAGAGTACGGGTTTCCTGCAGGGTCTTCTTGCAGCTTGGGTCGCGATTTCCTCTCGCGGCACGCGGCAGCGAAGATTGTGGGCTACCATTATGGAGACGAAAACACAGCCGCACCGGGCTCGAGTTACCGGTTCCGGGCACTTCCTTTGGCTCAGGCGTGATGGCTTCTTGGAGATGAATGTGATGGAATCCAGCGCAGCAACCAGTCGAGTCCTGTTTTCCACGCTGGCCGAGGATCCCGATCTGGCCGAGATCGTCGAAATGTTCGTCGACGAGATGCCCGATCGCATTGAAGCGATTCTCAACTGCTTCGAGTCGGAAGACTGGGAGGGCTTGCAGCGCGCGTCCCATCAGTTGAAGGGAGCCGCAGGAAGTTATGGTTTTCCCTCAATCACGCCTTGTGCAGGTGTTCTGGAGGCCGCCGTCAAGCAAACGCGGCCAGAAGAGGAAATCCGCAAGGCGGTCGACGAACTGGTGGCGATGTGCCGCAGTATCCGAGGGGGTACCCCGGCCTGATGTGCCACACAGGAAATTCTTAGTAAGAACTATTTAGAGCCGCTAA
>CAYSCH010000278.1:0-1800 GCA_964429355.1 uncultured Planctomycetaceae bacterium
GCATGGATGTGCACAGCCGGTGGTTTTGTTAGCCGCTACTGAAATCCTCTGGTCGTCACGCGAGACGTTCCCAGCGTCTGCCCGCCGCCGGCGGCCCCGTTGCCGGATGGTTTCTGCACGAATTCCGGCAGCACGACGTGATCGTAGAAGCTATAGGACGGTTGCTTGCTGGCTTCGCGCAACTTGCCTTCGACGTTCTCGCCATCCTTGAGGGTCAACATACCCGGAATGTTGGTGCTGCTGGCTTGCCAGGCCGGTTTTCCCTGGTACATGAACTTGAGCCACGTAAGGTACTCCTGGACCTGGTAGTCGCCCGAATGCATGAAGGAGACTTCCTTCTGCTTGGGACCCTCCACACTGGCAACTACCTCGACGTCGGCGTTGGTGCCGATCTTGCAGTTCATTGCCTGCAGCTTCTTTGTCAAGATATCTCGGACACGACCTTGCTGAGGCCCGGGCACCCCCGATACGTTCAACTTGACGCTGCTTCCCTTACGGAACACAAAGATGTCGGGCTGCTTGAGCGCTTTCTCGTACAGGGCCACTGCCTCTTCATGGGGCACCGTGGTCGCCGCAAGCACACCCTGCTCGTTGTGTGGCGCAACCACCATGAAGGTAACTCCTCCCAGCGTCCGAACGTACTCCGCACCCTGGTACTGCCACATCTTGATGCGAGTGCCCAGCGCAATCAGGTACTGATTGGCCGCAAGGAGGTATTCGTCGTGCGGGAAATCGATCGCCCCGTGAATCGAGATCCCGGGCGTCGGAAAATCCTGCTCGAGCTTTCCGGTTGCCGTGTCCCAGACCAGAATCCTGTCGTTGGCGATACAGGCCATCCTCTTGCCGGACGGGCTGAATGCCATGTAGGGCCACGTCAGATCGCTGGGGGTCGCCTGGATGCAGGTTACCTTCTTCCGCGCAATATCGAACAGCCCGACTCGATCCTTGGCACAGAACGCAATCCACTTGCGATCGGCACTCATCGCGGGCACAGCTCCGTCAACCAGGTCGAAATGGCATATCGGGCGAATGTCGCCGATGTCCCAGAGAACGACCTTTCCGCCACGACTCGAGGTTGCCAGCGTCTTCGCATCCACAAACTCGGCCCACATCACGTCCTTCGATCCTCCCCAACCCCCGTCGTACGGTATCCAGGTGATGGATCGGACGATCTGCCCGTTCTGGATGGCCCAGACTTCCAGCCGATCCAGGTTGCCGAATCCAAATTCGTCCCGCCGCATGAGTATATGCTGACCATTGTCGTGCAGGGCAAGCGGCGCCATCTGTCCCTCCGTCGCAGCGGCATCCAGCACCTGGCCACGCTCTATGTCGCACATCACCACTCGCGTGGTCGCGCCCGTCATTCCGGGCCTTCCGAGCGAATACCCGACGACCGCCCTCTTCGCCGCCGTGTTGATGGCGACACCGGCCACCTTCTCGAAGAAATCCGCCTTGGCAGGCAGACCCGTCGGATTAGGACGAGGGCGAAACTCGAAGGCCGCGGGCGGTTCAACACTCCACTCCGCCCCGGTTCCATCCAGCGGGACCACCTGGGAACGCGTCCAATTGACTTTGACGGTCCGTGGAGCGGTTTGCTGCACCACGGGTGGAGCCATCGGTTGTGCCTCCACTCGTGGGGCAACCGGCGTGAACGGACTGCTGCCCAGCGACTGAAAGGGGCTTTCCTCCTTCTGGGCAGCCACGTAATCCTGATCCGCCTTGCTGAGCTTGGCCAGCGGAATGGCCACCCTCTCACCGTTCTCCCGGTCGAGGAGCACCTGATCGCCGTCAAGTGAGACG
>CAYSCH010000278.1:1823-2572 GCA_964429355.1 uncultured Planctomycetaceae bacterium
TCGCACTGAGAGTAAAACGCCCTGTCGCGTCGGACCATGTTCGCAGCTCGGCACCCTCGGTGGCTACAGCCAACCCCAGGGCGATCACCGCCAAAACCACGAACTTCAGACCTCCTGGAGATTTGTGCAACATTGGTTCTGCGCCTTATTGCTCGTACCCGGAAGAGAACGTCTGAAGATCCTACACGACAATTGTCGAGATGTCAACGTTTTTCGAAGGTCCCCCCCATCCTTCCGAAATCGCCGCCAGAGAACACAAACCCCTCCTGATTAGGGAGTTCCGCAACCGTCGAGACTACATGGGCTTGCTGATCGCCCGCTGGAGTCTGGCTCGCACGATCGGGTCGTTGGTAACTTTCAAAATCTTCGGAATCGCCTCGCGGGCAAGGTCGGGAGAGCTGGGGAGCAACGCTTCAGCCAACTGGGCCGCTGCCACAACCGCCGACGCACCGAGAGTCGGATCCTCTACATACTTCATCGCGATCTCAAGCGATCGGCCAGTCACCACGGCCGGCAGGCGGTCCAGAATCAATCGGAGTTCGTCCGGGCGGGTGGCCAACGGGAGGGCCCGTTCGAGGAGCCCCAGCGTCTCTTCGGCAGTTCGTGCGCCAGGCAAGGTGATGGTGCGGATGTAACCGCGAAGAGCCCAGATCCGATAGAAGGGCTGGTCAGCGTTTTGAGCCAACTCCAGCAGCTCGTTCGCCACCGTGGCATCAGGCCAGTTCGCCAGAGCCTGGACCGATGCTGCA
>CAYSCH010000278.1:2582-12828 GCA_964429355.1 uncultured Planctomycetaceae bacterium
CCCTCGTTCGGGTCTTTGCCTGCCGCATGGATCAGGTCCAGTGCCTTGCCGCCGCCCATTCTTCCCAGCACCGGCAAGAGCACGGCGCGTTCGGCAGCCGAGCCTTCCCTGTAGGCTTGCAGCAACGGGTCGATCCGGTGCTCAACGTCTATGCCTCGCTCCGCGCACTGCCAAACGGCTCGTTCGGCCGCGTATCGCTCCTGCGCCGTCTTTGCGGTGAGCAATCTCGGAATCAACTGGCCCGCGGTCGAGGCATCTCCCAAGGTCTCCAGGGCCTCCAGAGCGGCCATTCGAGTGGCAACTTCGGGAGAGCCTGTCAGTTCCAGCAAGCCGGGTACCGCGCCCGCCGTACGACGATCCCGGGCAGTACGAATCAGCTCGATCTGCTCTGCATCGGGCGCGGCAGCCAGACGCGTCAGAAGGGCCTCGTCGCAGCCTTCCGCCACCAGGTGACGCAGCGTCTGACGCGCCACCTGGCTCTCCACCTCCTTGCCCCGATCGGCCGCGATGCGACTCAAGAGGGCCACGTCATCGGCCTGCCCGACCAGGGCCAGCAGTTTCAACGCGTCGCAGCGGACCGCCCCATCCCGGCTGGCGATTCCACTCAGCGCGGCCAACCGCCCTTGGGCTGGAAACCGCGTCCAGCGCTGTCCCAGCAGGACCTGTTGCGCCGCGGCCGGCAGACTGGCAAATTGTCCCAGTACCTCAACAGCAACCGCCTCCGAGCACTCTCGGGCGACAATCGCCGCAGCCTGGCCGCGCAGGCGGTCATTCTCACCTCGCAATGCCCCGACGAGATGCAATGGAGCCTGCGCCGGCTCCGCTGCCACCCGGCCGGCCAGCACGGCCGCTTGCACAACATCGGAAGAAACCTTTTCCAATTGCGCGTAGATTGGGCCCGCTGCCGCCGCCTGGTCGCTGATCACCAACCGATCGGCCAACGTCAACAAGGCCGCCGTGTACAGTTCGCTTCGTTTCAAAAGAGGCTCGACGGCCCGAGCATCGCCGATGGTGGCCAATGCGGTCGCCGCGGCATCAGCCAGTTGCCGATCGTCGCTGTCCAGTAGCGGAAGGAGCTCATCAACGGCCTTCGCTTCGCGCCGGTTTCCCACTGCCTGGAGGATCGCCAGCCGAGTCATCCCCGTGGCTGCCGGCAATGCCGACAAGAGAGCCTCGCCCGCCCCAGCCGCCGGGATCTCCTGCAGCGCGTCGCAGGCGATCGCTGCCAGCGATTCGTCACCGAGGAGCAACGCGAGTGCTTCAACGCTCGATTCCGTCCCCACGATCGCCAGACGGCGGGCGATGTAATCGGCCGCACCCGGCGACACGCCCCCTTTCAGCACGGCGGCAAGTCGCCGCTCGAGGTCGGCGATCGCATCGCGATTGCCCGAGCACAGGATCGCGTCGATCGGCTCAAGTGGGAGACGCGACTGGGCCCACTGGTATTCGGCCAGCGTGGCCAGGGCGTCGTCCAGCCTTGTCGGAACGTCGGACACGACCAGCGAGGCTACCCCGTATTTTGCCTGCAGGTGCGCGGAGAGCGCACCAGTGCGATCCGGACCCAGGCACGTTTTGTAGAGCAGAATTTCGGCAATGTCGGCGTCGACAAATCCCGTTTCCCCGGTGCTGTGGTAGAATCGCGATCCTATGCGGATCTCGGCCAGCGAGATGGGTGAATCGCTGGCCGGCCGCAGGAATTGCGGTTCCGACTCGGCGTAGAGGGTCGTCTGGCGCTGATCGGTGGCAACGGCAAGTACCCGCCCCTCGCCGAAATTGCTTGCGGCGAACAGCAGATTTGTCGCTCCGAATCCCTTGGCGCTCTCCACGTTGAGACAATGGAAACGGTCGCTCTCGGCTCCTCCCATATCGATTGTCATACCCGTCACGTAATCCGCCCCGCCGGGGCTGTTGGCTGAGAAGAAACCGTGGAATCCGTCGGGAATCCCCGTACCGCGATTGGAGCGAGGCACAGTCACCAGCAGCAACGTCCACTCGTCGACCGATTGTTTGAATCCGGTATCCTTCATAACATCGTCGTTTCCGTCGAAACGAACGGCCGCCCGGTTTCCCAAAGCGCTGGCGACCCACAGGGGACGTTGATCGCCGGCGGCCGTGACGACCTGGTGGGAACCGCCAACCTTGTTCCTCCAGGCCGACACGCGACCCGCGTCGTCGATCGTCAGGGTGTCCCGGTCGCCGGCATCGAGCCACAACAGCAGATCGGGATCCTCGGCCTTCGGAGCCTCAAGTTCGGCCGGCCGAAGGACTCGCGCACCCCTGAGCACGAGCGGATCGAAACGGTACGGCGACTCGCCCGCCGCCCAGGCCATCCCGCGCAAGAGCAACATGCGGAAACAGGGATCGTCGAACGTCCACATGAAATGTCCCGGTATGCACACGAACACCCGGCCCTTGCCGCGCCGAAAGGTCCAGAACATGGGCTCGTTGCGCACCTGCTGCTCGCCAGGCCGAGTCTCAGGGCAAGTGGCCAGGACTTCGATCATGCTTGAATCACCCTGGAAGTTGAAATACGACTCATCCACCAGGTCGATCGCCGGCGGCAAGCCGACGCAGATCGGATGTTTTGGATCGGTCAGTTCCAGCCGTACCGGTCCGTGACGAAAAAGGGTCTGCGGCTGCTTGGCCAGACCAATCAGCGCCGCCAGCTCCGGCGAGTCCTGCCACAGGGCCATGTGGACGACAACGAAGCCGCCGCCTCGCTGCAGGAACTGGTCCAGTTCCGCCAGGTGTGCCGGGTCCCATGCAGGTCCACTGAACATCACCACCAGGTCCGCCACCTTCCACTGCTCCGGCGAAGGCCACTGCCAGGCCGTGGTCACATGGCCCCCTTCCGCCCCCGTCAGGTCGCCTTCTCCCAGGGGCAGAGGGGCGCCGAACGCATTGAGAATCGGTTCGTCCCCCGACTCCACCCCGCCAAGAAGCACCTTCCAGCGTTTCTGCCAGAGGGGATAATCGTGTTCGAACAGGCCGTGATCCTTCGGCCCGGCCAGGAGTACGACTTCCAGTTTTCGCTCGGCCGGCGTCGGCGGCGTTTGGGCCAGCATGGCCTCGACCTCAGCGAGCGTTCGCGGAGGCGGAACCAGGTGCTCCACCGCAAAGGACGCCCCGACGGTGCCCATCCAGGTGATGGCCGTCAGAATCATTCGGGTAAATGAAATCGACATACGAGTCCTCGTTGTGAGGTAGTCAGACTCTAGACTTGTACTGCATTTCGTGCTTCGCACCGGAATGCCCCAGCTGCGAAGTCGGCTCCTGCGCTGCTTCTCACAGGTGCCAGGGGGCACGCATGGGTGTGGCCAGCATGCGATTCGCCTCTTCGTCGTCCGGTAAGCTCTCTCGCTCCGGATCCCAACGCAGATCACGTCCGAGGCGCATGGCGATCGTGCCGATGTTACACAGCGTTGTCGAGCGATGCCCCACCTCAACGGGAGCGTTTGGCTCGCTACGGGTGCGTATGCAGTCTACCCAGTTCTGGAAATGGTCGGCCGTAGTATTGGGATAGTCTCCAGCAGGAGCATCGTGTTCCACCAGTCGGCCGAGATCGGCTGGCTCCGTATCCAGCCGGCCTCCTCGCCAGACGAACAGGCTCCCCTCCGTTCCCTCGAACCGCACGCCGAATTCATGGCGGCCGAAAGCGTCCCCTTGGATCGCCCGGATTCGGGCCGGCGGAATCCGGGCGCCTTGAGACCACACATCTCCCAGCACGTCGGTGCAGACCATCGTTACCCCGTCAGGATACACGTAATCCACGCGGTAGTGGATCGGCGTGTCGTACATCCCCTCCGAGGGAAGGATCGCTTTGGCCCGAACCTCCGTGGGGCCGGTGTCGTCGGCACCGTGGCCATGCTGGCCGCTATCGAGGTGATGAACGCCCCAGCCGGCAAGGTAGCCCACGCAATAGTCGGAAATGAAATACCAACTGTGGACGCCGAAACAACGGCGAGTCGTAAACGGTGCCCACCGGGCCGGGCCGAGCCAGAGATCGTAATCGAAACCTTCCGGCACTTGCTCGATCGGCTGGGGCGGCAGTTGTGCCCCGCTGGGAGTGCCGAGGCGAATCGTGTGCAGGTGTCCCAGGTGGCCGCCGCGGATCAGCTCACGGGCGGCCTGGAAAGCCCACTCCGAACGATGCTGCGTTCCGTGCTGGAGCACCGCTCCGTGGCGCCGCACCGCCTCCACAACTGCCTGCCCTTCGGCCACGGTGTGGGTCAACGGCTTCTGGCAATACACGTCCTTCCCCGCCCGGACCGCCGCCAACGTTACCAACGCGTGCCAGTGGTCCGGTGTGGCGATATAGACGGCGTCCAGGTCGTCACGCTCGATGACCTGGCGAAAGTCGTTGTACTCGCGACAATCGTGGTTGCTGTACTTCTCGTCGACAAACTGTTTGGCCCGGAGCCGCTTGTCCTGCACTACGTCACAAACGGCCAGCATCCGCGTTTCCGCATTGAGCGCGCCGGTCTCCCAGGCGAATCCCAGTCCGATGGCCGCCATCGGAATCTGCTCGCTGGGGGGCACCGCGCCGGCCCGCCCCAACACACGGGCCGGGACCAGCATCGGGAGCGAGATCGCGACTGCCGCGGTCCGCAAGAATTCGCGTCGCTTCCACCTCACCGCCATTTTGCACTTCTCCATCGGTCGTGTTCTGGGGTCTGCTATCGTTCCTGGGCCGCCGTTAGTGCCGGGTCGTCGAGGTCCAGGCGGTAGATGATCTGGTTGTAGTCGTAACGCGGCGTGGCAGGCGGCTGCTTGGCGAATGTCATCGTGTACGTGCCTTCGAAGATCAGGATCGGCGAGCCTTCCGGCGTGAACTCCGGGTGCAGTCGCGGATTGTAGAACGTGTAGTTGTCGTGGCTGAGAACCTTGACCGCCTTGCCCCAAGGGCCCGTTGGCGTGTCGGCCTCAGCGTACCAGAGCTCGCCGAACACCGACGGGGTACCGAAAGCCTGCATGAAGACGGTGACCCAGCGCTTCCGATAGGCGTTCCATGCAATCGAGCCGCTGTGAGGTTTCACCGGCTTGCCGTCGGCAGCCGAAACAAGGCTCTCCTGGGGCTTTAGCATCTCCCAACTGGCCGCATCCTGCCAGGCTTCAAACCTGGCCGGGCAGCGAACGGTGGGAAGTGGGTTGCCGAACAGCACCCACTCCTTGCCCCCGGAGTCTTTCCAGAACGCAGGATGACCCGAGGGGGCCGGCGGCTCCTTGGCCGCATCGGCCGTCTTCGTCCACACCACTTTCAGCCGCTCGAAGTTCGACGTGGAGTCGTTCCATACGCAGAGCCCTACCTCGTACGCCTCCATGGGCGGCCGAATCTTGACATAACGCGCAACCAGCCTCGGCTCGCCGTCCTTGTCCGGTAGACTCACGTAGCTGTCCAGCCAGGTGGGGCCACTCCCTGGCATCTCGGCCACTCCGCGCGGCAACCCTTTGGTGTCGGTGAAGTAGTTGACCCTCAAACGCAATGGCGGCTCGAAGGATTCCAGGGGCTTCACGTCGGTCGTGGCGCTCGACATGTGAAAGATACCCAGGGGATAGTGGGGCATGGTCGTGTCGCCCCAGGCCCAGAAGAGCTTGCCGCGATGCACGGCGTTCTGCACGCTGTCGCAGCCGAACACGCCCGACTCCGGCCAATCGAGGTCTCCCCCAAGCTTCTGGCTCTCCGCAAACAGACCGCCGCCGGTCAACCGGCCCAGCCGTTTGGCGACGATGGTTCGCACCACCTCAACCTTGAGCGTCTTGCCGGGCTCCGGCCGCAGTCGCAGGCCGTGAAAGCCGAAGCCGTCCGCGGGCACTTCATAGCCGTGCCCGATACTCTCGAACCATATCTCGCGGTTCATGAGCTCCGGCAGGTCCAGCGCGATCAGCCCGGCGTTGTCCGTCACCAGCCGCACTTGGTGCGTCGTCCGCAGTTCCACCAGCGGCACCGGCCAGCCGCTCCCTCGCTCCACCACCTCGATCCGGCACGGTTCGATCCCCTCAGCAAGCGTTTCAAACCCGCTGCAGCAGATCGAAGCCGCGCCGACCGCCAGCAGACACAAGCGGACCGGGCCGCGGGATCGGAAACGTACGTTGCGACTTCCGTCTGCAGAGGGCCTCGGAACAAACGAAGATTGGATCGACTCCAGTATCCATCGAATTTGCATCGGTTCAATCCGTCTATGGAATGTGTCTGTCAGTGTGTCTTCGCACCATCGCTCCCCGGCTGACCGGCACCGGCCGTGGTAGACAATCGCATGCCGGTAAACTCGCGCACCTGATCGGTGATCGCCCTCTCGGTGGGAAGCCGCTCCATCGAACTGGCCCCGTAGAAACCTTCGACGCCCGTGCACTGTTCCAGGACATATCGGGCGTCTTGCGGCTGGGCGATCGGCCCCCCGTGGCACAGGACGAGGCAATCGTCGCGGATCGACTTGCAGACATCGGCAATCGCCTGGACCTCCCGGACACACTCGTCGAGCGTTTTGGCAGTCCGGGCGCCGATCGTTCCGCTGGTCGTCAGCCCCATGTGCGCCACGACGACGTCGGCACCGGCCTCGGTCATCAGTCTGGCCTCCTCGAGGTTGAAGACATAGGGCGTGGTGAGCAGATCCATCTCGTGGGCGGCCGCGATGCAGTCGACCTCCAGACGGTAGCTCATGCCGGTCTCTTCCAGGTTCGCCCGAAACACGCCGTCGATCAATCCGACCGTCGGAAAGTTCTGTATCCCCGCGAACCCGAGGTCCTGGAGCTCGCGCAGGAAATGGTCGCGGATCATGAACGGATCGGTGCCGCACACCCCGGCCAGCACGGGCGTTTCCCGAACCGCCGTCAACACCTCGCTGGCCATCTCCTTGACCACCTCGTTGGCGTTACCGTAGGCCAACAGCCCCGACAGCGATCCCCGGCCCGCCATCCGGTACCGCCCCGAGTTATAGATCACGATCAGGTCAATGTCCCCGGCCTCCTCGCACTTGGCGGAGATACCCGTGCCCGCCCCTCCACCAACGATTGGAAGCCCGCGAGCAACCTTGTTGCGCAGTCGCGCCAGAATGCCCTGTCTTGTATGTCTCATGGTCTGAAACCCCATCGCGAAAATTGCATCCGACAGGCATTCCCGTCGCTTCGCCTGTCCACAGCAATGCCCGTGCCGGAACCATCCCCGATCGGTCAAAATACCTAACCGCCTGCAATAAAAGACCTTGCGACCCGAATTCCGGCTCCATTCGCCTATGGCTGGCAATCGGAAAGCGCTTACTTGTATACTCAGGCGAAGCGCCAGGGTAACAACTCGAGGAACACTCCGTGCCCCACGTTCGCGATATCATCACCCTCGGAAATCGCCGCCACCACCCTTTAATCGCCGTGGTGGCCGGCTCCGGTCTCACCGCCCGTTCGGCCGTCGAGGGGGGCGCTGATCTCCTGATGGTGCTCAACGCGGGCCTCTACCGCAGCCTGGGCACCGGGTCCCTGGCCTCGTTCCTCTCTTATGGCAACGCCAACGATCAGACCGAACTCCTCCTTCGCGAGCACATCCTGCCCCGTGCCGGCCGCCTTCCTGTGATCGCGGGCGTCTATGCGGCCGATCCGACGGAGAAAATCCAGACTCGCCTCGAGCGGTTGCGAGCCTTGGGGGTCGAGGGCATTGTCAACTGGCCCGCAATGGGGTTTATCGACGGCCAGTTTCGCGAAGCGCTGGAACAGGAAGGCCTGGGACTGGAGTCTGAGGCCGCCATGCTTGCCTTGGCGCGAAGCATGGGACTGGCCACATTCGGATTCGCCCTCGCCGAGCCGGAAGTGGCCCGCTTCCTCGAAGCCGGCTGCGATGCCTTGATCTTGAATCTCGGGCTGACTCGAAAGGTCAACGATTCGTACGAGAAACGCGATTCACTGCAGCAGGCGATCGCACGGCTCAACGCCATGCTGGCCATGGCTCGCAAGGCCACGCCCCCGCGAGTCTGCCTGGCCTTTGGCGGACCGATCACCTCGCCCGAGGATCTGGAGCAGGTCTTCCGCGGCAGCGAGGTCGACGGGTTTGCCGGCGGTTCCGTCTTTGAACGGCTACCGGTCGAGGCCATCGTGGCTTCGATCGTCCGGCGATTCAAGAGCGTCTCTGTCCAGCACGACGATCGGCACTTCGACGCGGCCTTCGGCCCGATGATCGGCCATAGCGCCGCCATCCGCGGCGTGTTTGAACTCATCGAACGGGTTGCTCCCCACGACGTGAATGTTTGCATCGAGGGGGAGACCGGAACCGGCAAAGAACTGGTCGCCACCCAGTTGCACCGCAGGAGCCACCGGGCCAACCAGCCGTTGATCACGCTCAACTGTGGAGCCATCCCCGACACACTCCTGGAGAGCGAACTGTTCGGGCACGAGAAAGGCGCCTTCACCAGCGCCGACCGGGTCCGACTTGGAAAGTTTGAATTGGCCCAGCGGGGAACGCTGTTCCTCGACGAGGTCGCCGATCTCAGCCCGCGGGGCCAGGTCGCCCTCCTGCGGGCCATCCAGCAGCGAGAGATCACCCGCGTCGGTGGTGAAACCTCCATTCCGATCGATGTTCGCATCGTCGCTGCGTCCAATCAACCGCTGGCGGAGGCGGTCGAGGAAGGTCGATTTCGCGAAGATCTCTACTACCGTCTCAACTACATCACGATCATGGTCCCTCCGCTCCGCGAACGTCGCGACGACATTCCGCTCCTTGTCGACCGGATCCTCGCCCGTCTGAGCACACAGATGAACCGCCGCGTGGAGGGGCTTTCCGCCGGTTTTCAGGCCAAATTGCAGCGCCATTCCTGGCCGGGCAATGTCCGCGAACTGGAGTACGTCATCGGCCAGGCTGCCCTGCGGGAAGACGGCCCGATTCTGGAAGGGCATCATTTCGTCCCCAAAGAGACCACGGGACCCAAGTTCGCCCACCAGCGATTTCGAAACGCCGACCAGCTTCAGGCCAGGGCCGCGAAAGCCTTGCGCGAGGCCAACGGCAACAAGACCCAGGCGGCGGCCGACCTGGGCGTAACCCGCAAGACCCTCTATGCATGGCTTCGCGCCGGCGATGACAGCTCGCACTATGGCTAACGATCGCCCCGCACAACGCCGCCACTGGTTTCAGTTCAGGCTGAGGACGGTCCTCCTTGCCGTCCTGGTGCTGAGTTTGCCGCTGTCATGGTTTGGGATGAGGACAAAGAAGGCCAGGAGGCAGAGAGAGGCGGTGGAGGCGTTGGCTGAGTTCGGCCAGATTCTCTATCAATGTCAAGATACTTTTCCACTGCCTAGAAAGAAACCATACGGGCCGATCTGGCTCAGAAGGCTTTTAGGCGATGACTTCTTCAACGACATTACATACGTAGACATCTCGGATCCGAAGGTCGATGATTCAACGCTTATCCATCTAAAGGCGTTCCCAAAACTTCGGTGTCTTCGTTTGAATGAAACACTGGTGACAGATACTGGGTTGAAACAGCTTAAGCAACTCGAACTGCTCGAAGAGTTATACCTGTCCGATCATACGACAGGTGACGGCCTGAGGCAACTTGCGTCGCTAAAGCTGACACACCTTACTATACCACCCCACTTCACGGACGATGACCTGAAGTGTTTGGGTTACTTTCGCAGCCTTGAAGTCTTGGACCTGGACGAAAGCAAGGTAACTGATTCAGGACTGGAACACCTCAAAGGATTACGTAACCTTCAATACTTGGACTTGAGCGAAACCGGCGTGAGTGATGCAGGACTGAAACACCTCAAATCATTGCCCAACCTCCAAGTTCTCATGGTGCCATGGACACGAGTTACGGATGCAGCCCGAGAGTGTTTGCCGAACGTTCAGGTCTATACTGAGGACGATTTGAGTCATCCTTGAAACTGGCTCACACAGACAACTCGCCGGCGGGTGGCACTGCCGGGGAGGCACACGGATCGTCTTACAGCCCGGCCAAAAGGTGCGATTTGCTCCAAAGAATTTTCTTCCTCTTTGTCCATAACGACTTACGCTCAAGTGTCCCAATGTTCACAAGATTCCACGCCGATCTTCGCCTACAATCACCGCCTGACGTCCGGACTCCTGATTCTGCCCTCTGACAATCCCTTGCCCCCCGTCCCCCAACAACGGGCACCGACCAATGACCAATGACCACTGACAAATGACCACTGGCCACTGACAAACGACAAATGACCCCGACCCCCGACTCCCGCCCCTATCCCCCGTCCTCTGCCCATCTCCGATCTCCCATCTCCGATCTCCGGCTCC
>CAYSCH010000279.1:0-12815 GCA_964429355.1 uncultured Planctomycetaceae bacterium
GAGACCCAGCATGGTGCTGTTGACCATGTAGCTGCCGCTGTTGATCGTTTCCCCTTTTCGGATCGCCTTGAACAGGGCGACGTGTTCTTCATCGTACATGTTGCACTTGGGACCATCGTACTTCCAGTTGGTCTCGCCCGTGATCTCGTACTTGAGGACATCGCAGCGTCCCTTGGTGCCGAGCACGACGTCGGTTGTCTGGTTGAATACGTTTGCCTGGGCACGGCTGAAGCCGTAGACACGGACGCCGTTTTCGTACTCGTAGCAGATGGCGGTGTGGTCGAACTGATCGCCGAACTGGGGGTCGACGCATTGGCTGCGCCCGCCGACGCCGAAGGCGGAAACGGGTGACGTGTCGCCCGTGACCCAACCGGCCTTGTCGAGGCTGTGAACCAGCGATTGGAGGATATCGTCGCCCGAGAGCCAGTTGAAGTGGTACCAGTTGCGCAACTGCCACTCCAATTCGGTCAGCCCTTCGGTCCGTGTCATCAGGCGATAGGGGCTGCGCATGTAGGTTTCCTGGACAGCGACGACATCGCCGATGGCCCCATCCAGGAGACGTTTCATGGTCTCCTGCACGCCGGTATCGTAACGCCAGCAGAGTCCCGAGAGGACGGAGACCCCTTTTTCTTTGGCGAGCTTGCACGACTCGGCCACGGACTTGAGCCCGGGCGCGTCGACTCCGTGGGGTTTCTCGACGAATACATGCTTGCCCGCCTCGACGGCGGCCTTGAGGTATTCCGGATGGAAGCGGGAGGCCGTGGCGATGAGGAGAACGTCGATATCCGACTCGAGGACCTTCTTGTAGCCGTCGAATCCGGCGAAGCAATGTTCGTCGTCGACTTGGGTCTGCTCGGGCTTGATCTCTTTGAGCTGTTTGCGGCCGCCCTGCACCTTGTCGTCGAAGATATCGGCCATGGCAACCAGGTGAACCTGGGGGTCGGCATTCATGGCGTTGGCCGCCGCGCCGCAACCACGTCCTCCGCAGCCCACCAGGCCAACACGCAGGATATCGTCGCCGGCCGCGTGGACCCATTGCGAGGCGGCCATCGTGCCCACCGTGGCAGCAACCGAGGCTTTGAGGAAATTGCGTCGTGAGGTGTGGAGGGAAGCGTGGCGGGTCATGGCGGGGTCTCCGGTAGGTAGGTCTATCCTGAAATCACCAAACGGGCGGGGATCATCTGACTGCGATCGTAAGGACTCCATCATCCGAAAGCAAGTCTTTGGAGCCGTCAGCCCGGCAGCAGAAGTGCCGATTGTGCCCCTTCGTACCACGGGCGACTCACCGCGATTGTCAGCATCCATCGGGCAGGATCTCGTCTTCCGGAGATTCCTGCATCGCGCCCGCGACAAGCGGAAACTCGACCGTACCGGTGGTCCCCGAGCCGATCGCCGAGTCGATCCGGGCGGTACCACCGAAAAGGCGCGCCCGCTCGCGAAGGCCTTCCAGACCGAAGCAACTTGGACCGACGTCGGCCGGATTGAACCCGACACCCCAGTCGCGGACCTCAACTTGAAGGTGCCCGTCGGCTTGCGTCATGCGGAGCTGGATCCTTGGGCTGCGACTGTGCCTTTCCGCGTTGTTGAGCCCCTCCTGGACCACCCGAAAGACAGCCGTTTCGAGGGGCGGAGCCAGCCGGTCAAAGGAAACCTGTTCCTGATAGAGAATTTCCGGGCCCCCCGGCTTCTGCCGCTCGCACAAAAGGTGCTCGATGGCCGCCCTGAGTCCGTGCTCGTCGAGAATCAGCGGGCGCTGGCCGCTGATCAAACGCCGGGCTTCCTCGACGCTGCGTTCGATGAGATGGACGGCCTTCTCGAAACGATCTCGCATGTGGGGATGAATATGCCGGCTCGGCATATCAAGGAGCATCCGGGCCCCCACGAGAGACTGAACGAAGCCGTCGTGGATCTCGTAGGCCACGAGTTGCCGGTCGTGCTCGTGCATTTCCAGCAGACGCCGCAAATGACGCTGCTCCTTTTCGATGGCCGCTTCGGCCTTCGAGCGTTCCGTCAGATCGTGAATGACACACAGCGCAAGCTTCCGGTCGAGGAACTCGAACAACGAGACTCGCAACTCGACCGGGATCGCGGAACTGTCTTTATGAAGGTTGACGGCCCTCACTCGAGCAGTGCCTCCCGCGAGGATCTGCTCAGTCACCGCCTGGCAAAGATGGCGGTCTTTGGGATGGATCAGTTCAATCACGGCCAGACCGTTCAGTTCGTCTGCCGAGTAGCCGTAGATCTCGCAGGCGGCTCGATTTGCCTCGCAGATTACACCATGCTGATCGACAAGAAGCAGCCCGTCCGCCGCCGTGTCGAAGATGCGATGGTACAGCTCCTTGCCGACTCCTCCGCCAGGCGGAGATTCGGGGCTTCGAGCTTTGAGGTCGATTCGTCTCGTGTTTGCCGGCAATCGTCCATGGGACAACAGACCTGGGTCGTGGCCACTGGAAAGGCGCTTAGTATAGGGTCGCCGAACAGAGGAAGTCCACCAATTGGACGCGCGAGAAAAGAAAACAGTGCCAATCATGTGGATTTCCCCAAGGTATTCCCGCTGGAACCGCAGAGCCGATGAGGTTGACATCGACCCCCATACCAGTTATTCATCGCCCACGCAAGTCTACAGATTGTCGTGACCGCCCTTTTCTCGTGGGGGGGTGGAGAGTTTCTGCCTGAATCGCACCGCCCGGTCCCGGCTGTGCCCTGCCGGCCGATATGGCGGAGGGGAGCCAGCAGAAAAAAACGCGTGGTCGATTCAGATCTCTGAAATCGTCTCGTATTTCGTTACCTGCTGACTTGCAGTCCAAAGGTCAAGCTGCTATTTTTGGGGGGGTGACGTGTTCTGGGGGTGATGTGTTCTGGCGAAATGGTGGCGAATGGGCTGTCCGGGTTTTGATCCGTATTACCAGTGGCTGGGGATTCAACCCGCGGAACAACCGGTAGATTTCTATCGGCTTCTGGGGATCGTCCGGTTCGAGGAGAATGCAGACGTCATCGCACGGGCGGCGGATCGGCAGATGGGGTACGTGCGCCAGTTTCAGGCGAAGTATCCTGCTGAGGTTTCGCAGCTCTTGAGTGTACTCTCCCTCGCACGCATTACTCTCTCCGACCGCGAGAAGAAGTATTTCTACGACCATTCTTTGCAGAACGGACAGGCCCGAGCACGCTCGGATGAGTCATCCACCAGAAACCAGACGGCCAAAGGGGGCTGGTATGTTCAGTTGTTCGGGATCCCTCAGGGACCGATCACGATGGACGAACTGCAGGCCCGCATCAAGGCCGGGAGTGTGCGCAAGGACACGCTCGTCCGCCAAGGCGAGACTGGCGGGTGGATGTTGGCGAAGGAAGTGCATGGGTTGTTTGACCTTCCGACTGCTTCACCGCCGGCGCCGGGATCGGGTGAACCAAGATTCGCACGGCTGGAACCCCTCGGCCAGGGACCGGAGCTGCTGTCGGGGCCCTTGCCCGAACCCGAGGACCGCACACCCGGTCCCCATGTCTGGGTCTGCCCCAATTGTCGCTGGCTCGTCCCCAAAAGAAAACATCACTGTCCTCGCTGTGGCTACATTACGAGAGTCATTCAGGGCAGGTCCACGGAGGAGTGCCAGGCATGGTTTCTGGTGCTTGTCATTGTCGCATTCGTGACGTTGGTCCTTGCCGGCGTGATCATCCAGTAGTGTCCCCCCGATCAGAAACGCCAAGACGAGGCGGACGACGATGAGCAAGTCGAAAGAAAAGCACCCAATCACCAACGCCATCCGAGCCCTGAGACAAGCGGGCGTTGCCTTTGAAATAATTCCCTACAAGTACCAGGAACACGGCGGAACGCGGCACTCGGCTGAGCAATTGGGGGTGGATGAGCACTCGATGATCAAGACCCTGATCATGGAAAACGAAACCGGGGAGCCGATGATTGTGCTGATGCACGGGGATCGGGAGGTCTCGACGAAGAACCTCGCCCGTCACCTCGGCACCAAGTCGGTGCGTCCCTGCGATCCGGAGACTGCGAACAAGCACTCGGGCTATTTCGTCGGCGGCACGAGCCCCCTCGGTACGCGGCGGAAGATGCCGGTGTATGCGGAAGCGAGCATCTTCGAACTCGCCCAGATCCACATCAACGCCGGCCATCGGGGGCTGATGCTGCGGTTGAACCCGAAGGACCTGCACAAGGCCCTGGAAATCACCCTGGTTGACGTGGCGATCCAGTGAGCGATAACACGTGCGGAGTGAATCGGCAACCGGTTCCTGAGAGGAAGTCACGATGGCACGGGCTCTTTCGATCGACAACGCCAGCGGCGTGGGCGTTCAGATCGCGGCGACCGACGTGACGGGCGACGGCAAGCCGGACGTGCTGACCGCCTCCAAGCTCGGCACCTTCGTGTTCGTCAATGGTCGATGACCCGCCATTCGGCTCCCGGCCGCCCGTGTTACCCACGACGCACCTTGCCGGGCAGTCTTAGGGCCGCCAACAAAACCTTCGATGGTGCATATCCAGGTCCTTAACCCATCCCCCGACCTCGCATCCACTGGAGATACGCCGCGGCATACTCGTCCAGATTTCTCAGCTCCCCTCCTCCGCGGATCGGCGAACACATTTCATAGTTGGCGATCCCATCGAATCCCCCGTCCTTGAGCCCCTGAAAAAACGCCGCATAGTCGATGAACCCCTCGCCGAATCGCACGGCCCGGACCATGTCGGGCCCGGCCAGCTCGTAATTGACCAGTGCCGGATGGTAGCGGAACCGGGGGAGTCGGATGTAGTCGGCGTTGGTGGTAATGGCCGTGTGGGGCGCCATTCGCAGGGCCGCCTGGTAGAGATCCTCGCCGCGCAGTGCCGGCGACCAGGCGTCGAAGCCCAGCTTGCAGTTGGGCCGGTCGATGTCGCCGAGGAGTTCCAGCAGCGTCTCGCTGTGCGTGCCGATATCATGATGGTTTTGCAAGGCCAACGTCACTCCATGCGCTGCGGCCCGATCGCAGGCCTCACGCAGGCCGGCTACGACGCGGGCCCACACCGCATAGGGAGCCTGGCCATCGACCTCGTAGGCCGAGAATACTCGCACAACGGAGGCTCCCAGTTGACGAGCGATCGCCGAAAGCGACTCGATGTAGGCGACTTGCATCTCCAGGTACGGCACCTCGGCCGCCCCGGTTCCAGCAAAATCGGTGTAGCCCGCCACCACCCCGCAGCCGATCCCGTGCTCCTCAAGCGCTTCTCGCACCGCAGCGAGCGTCTCGGGACCTGCATCCAGCGGACTCAAGTGGGGCCGTTTGCCCATGAGCATCACCGACTCGTATCCCAGCTCAGCCGCCTTGGCGATGAAACCGCAGAGGTCCAGCTTGTGTTGCCCCCACAGACCCGCATAGCTCACCGAAAAAAGACCCAGCCGCATCGGCGCTCCCTCCTCCCGCTCTTGATCTGGAACCGTTCACGGCCTCCGGCCGGGACCGTTGTTGATCTTACTCGTATTCCTGATCTTAATCCTCCTATCGAACCGCACGCAATGGATGTAGCGCTCCCGCCACGAACGAAAACGCCGCGGCGACGATCCTGTTGGGATAGAACTCCCTGGAACGGCCCGGCAATTTACCCCCGCGCCGCCCCCAATCCTCAGTACCAGCACCCGCCTGCCGACCCCGAATTTGGCAGAATCGGCCCTCCGTTGACCAACCCTCCGCGCCGATTCGCTCACCCCCGTTTCCCGTTTCCTCAAAGAGCGTCAGGCGACCAGCCGAGTAGCAGTCTGCCCCGTTCCGCGTCCACGACCTTCACCGCTGGACAACCACCTGCCAACTCGTTCACGCGCGGCGGAGGGCGTCGACGACTTTCATGCTTGCGGCGCGGATGGCGGGGAGAACACCGCCGACGAAGCCCATGAGCAGGGCCAGGAGGGCGGCCGTGATGAGGATTCCGGGGGTCACATAGAACTCGAAAGCCGTTTCGGAGAAAGTTGCCCAGTTCGTCATGCCGGTCTTCATGCCGTTGAAAACCAGCGAGACGGCGCAGCCGAGGATTGCGCCGAGGGTGGCCAGGGCCAGGGACTCGACCATGAAGGCCAGCCAGACCGACTCGGGGGTGAACCCCATGGCCAGGAGGCAGCCAATCTCCCGTTTGCGCTGGCTGACGGCCGCGTACATGGTGTTCATGGCTCCGGCGATCGCACCGATCGACATGATCGTGGTCAGGATCCCGCCGAGGATCGTGATCAGGTCGGCCATGAGCTTGGCCTGCTTCTCGTAATAGGCCTTTTCGGTCATGGCCTGGATGGTGCGGAGGCGGAGGTCGGTTTCCGTCAGCGCGTTGAGTTCTTCGGCGGCCTGGCGAGCGCTGCCCGTGGCGCGGAACAGCACGGACTGGAAGATGGCGCCGCGGCGGAAAGAGGTTTGCAGGAGGTCGCCGTCCATCCAGAGTTCGGATTCGAGCGAGCTGCCTCCCGCCTCGAACAAACCGACGATGCACCAGGCGTTGCGGCCGATGGTGATGGTCTGGCCCAGGCTCACATCGCGGAGCCTGCGAGCCAGGCCCACACCGAGCACGGCCTCGTTGGAGCCGGGGGTGTGCCAGCGGCCCTGGATCAGGCGGACCTCCGAATGCACGGAGCGGGCTTGGGGCGGGCCGCCGCGGACGGTGATGTTGGTTTCGCCTCCGCCCTGTTTGGGCTGCGAAAGGATAATGACGCTTTCGAAAACGACGAGCTTGCGCCCGTCCTCCTCGGCGACCAGGGGCAGCTCGCTGATGATGCGGGCCGTTTCTCGCATCACCTGGCTCTGCAGCTCCGCGTCGGCGCCTTTGCGCAGGACGATCACATTACGGGGGCTGCCGGAGGTCATCACGGCCTTTTGGAAACCGGCCGCCAGCGAAAGGAGTGTGACCAGAACGATCACGACCAGGGCGATACCTCCAACGGCCATGGCGGAGGAGCCCTTGCGCACCGCGATGCTTCGCAGACTGTACTGGAAGGGAACGGCCATGATCACACGCTGCGAAGCGCCTCCGTGGCCTTGAGTCTCATACCGACGATGGCAGGCACGATGCCGCTGAAGAAGCCCGTCAGCACGGCCAGGCCGGCTGCGGCGAGCACCGACTCGGAGGGGAGATAGAAGACGGGAAAGAAGTCCGGCTTGGGGTTGAAGTGGAAGACATTGGTCGCCAGCCAGGCCGGAGCCACGCCCGCCAGGGCTCCGAGCAGCGAGATGGCCAGGGATTCGCCGATGAGGAGCAGGAAGACGTGGCCGTCCGTGAAGCCGATCGCCTTAAGGATACCCATTTCGCGGGTACGTTCGCGGGCGCTCATCATCATGGTGTTGGCGGAGACCAGGAGCATGGTAAGGACCACCGCGCTGCCGATGGAGCGGAGAAGGAACTCGAAGTTGCCGATCATACCGATGAACTGCAGATTGAACGCCTTTTCCGTCATGGTGAGGGTTTCATAGGGGCTGTTGGCGAAGCGGGAATCGATGGCCGAGGCGACCTCGGCCGAGCGGGCCGGATCGGCGATGCTGAGTAGATACAGTCCAACCGAGCCGCTGCCGAACTGGCGGGCTTCGTCGAAGCGTTTGATGTGGAAGTGCATCATTGTCTGGTCGAATGTTGGGGAGTCGCTCGTGTAGAGCGCGCGGACGTTGAACTCCCAGATCGACGACCCGTTCTTCTGGGCCCAGATCGTGCTGCGGAGCACGAGCCGATCGCCGACCTTTTTGTTCAAACGCTCGGCGATCTTCACTCCGAGCACGCAGCCCATCTGGTCCTTCATCAGGTCGTCAAGCTGGTCCGGCGGGATCTTGATCTCGGGATAGAGCGGCAGGTAGTTCTCCAGATCGGTGGCGAAATTGGCGAAGAACTCCTCGCGTTTCTTGCCGTCGGGACCCGGCTCCTGCGAGAGGGCTCCGAACCACGAGGCCGCCGCGACGCCGGTCACCCCCTCGGTCTGCGCGATCAGCGCGCGGTACGACATGGGCAATTGAAAGACGATCGATTCCTTGTGCTGCACGACCAGCCGCGAGGCGTCGGACATGTTGATGCCGGCGTTGAACGAAGTGAGAACCGCTTCCAGGAAGCAGAAGAGGAAGAGGGCGACGCCGACGCCGAAGATCGTCAGCAGCGTTCGCAGCGGTTTGCGCAGGAGGTTGAGGAGGAGGAGACGCATGGGGTCACGTCCGTTGGCTCAGCACGTCGAGATCCCGGGCCAGCACGCCTTTTTCCAGGTGCAGCTGCCGGTGGGCCATGTGTGCCACCTTCGGGTCGTGGGTGACGATGATGATCGTCTTGCCGTATTGGCGATTCAGCGTGACCAGCAATGCCATGATCTCCTCGGCCGAGTGGGCGTCCAGGTCGCCGGTCGGTTCGTCGGCCAGGAGGATGACGGGATCGGACGCCAGGGCGCGGGCGATGGCCACTCGCTGCTCCTGCCCGCCGGAGAGTTCGTCCGGCCGGTGGTTCATGCGGTCCTTCAGGCCGACAATTTCCAGGGCCTGGAGCACATGCTCGCACCTTTCCCGGCGGCTCAGGGGAACCAGCGTCAGGGGCAGCTCGACGTTCTGGTACGCGGTGAGCACGGGGAGCAGGTTGTAGGCCTGGAAGACGTAGGCAACGTGATCGCTGCGCCAACGGGCGAGCTGGCGGGAGGTGAGCTGGCCCAGATCCTGCCCGCACACAATCACCTCGCCCAAGGTCGGCGTATCGAGGCCGCCCAGAAGATTCAGCAGCGTGGTCTTGCCCGAGCCGGAGGGACCCATGAGGGCGACGAAATCACCCTGGTCGATCGTCAGATTCAGGTCGTCGAGAGGGTGGATCTCGGCATCGCCCTTGTGGTAGAGCTTGCTGACGTGGCGCAGTTCGATGATCGGTTGAGGCTTCAAGCTCGCGTTACTCCGCTAACCGCACCTGGGCGGTTTCCCCGCTGAGCCTCTCCGCACCGCGCACAACGACCTTCTCGTTGGCGGCCAGGCCGCTGGCGATCTCGACCTGCGAGCCGGATTCGGCGCCGAGCTGGACCGGTCGCCGGTGGGCCAGGTTGTCGATGAGGACCCACACGAAACTGCCTTCCCGGCCCGCCTGGACGGCCTCCTTGGGAGCCACGACCTTGTCACGGATGACGCCGGTTTCGACCCCTTCGGGCGCATCGTCGGGGAGGAACCTGACTCGCACTCCCATTTCCGGCAGGATGGCCTTCTCGTCGCGGGCGAGGAAGTCGACGCGGACCTTCACCGTGGCCTTGCTGCGATCAGCCCGGGGAAGAATACGGCGGACCTTGCCGGGAAAGACCTTGTCGGGAATGGCGTCGACCGTGATCGCCGCCCGTTGGCCCGGTTTGACGCGTCCGAGCTGCGATTCGGCCACGTCGACTTCGGCCTGGAGCGAGGCCCAGTCGGCGATGGTGACGATCGAGCCCCGTGCCATGGAACCGCCGATGCTGATAGGGGCGATGATCTCGCCCACCTCGGCGGCCTTCTCGGTGACCATACCGTCGAAGGGAGCGTGGATGAAGGATTCATCGAGCTGGCTTTCGACGACCTGGACGCGGGCGGCCGCCGATTGCTCGCGGGCCTTGGCGGAATCCACCGCGGCGTGGGCGGCGGCGGTTTGGGCTTCGACGACGGCCACACGATATTCCGCCTCGCGGATACGCTTCTGAGTCCAGTCGATCTTGGCCTCCACCCCCTCGTAGATGGTGCGGCGGTCTTCCGCATCGGACCGGGGGACGGCGTCCGTTCTGGCAAGTCGCTCATCGCGATCGAGCAGGCGACGGGCTTGTTCCAGAAGGATCTCGTACTGTTTGTTCTCGGCGGCGAGCGTTTCCAGGGCCGCCTTCGCCGCAGCCAGCTCGGCGTCGGCCTGAAGCGCCGCTTTGGCCAGGCGTTCCACTTCGGCGGCAGCGGCTGTCACTTCCGCCTTCGCCTGGTCGAGCGTGGCGTCCATCTCGCTGTGGTCGATCTCGGCAACGATATCGCCGGCCTTGACGAAATCGGCTTCCGCCACATTGAGTTTGGCCAGCCGTCCGGTGAACTTCGCGGCCAAAACCGATTGCCGGTCGGCAACCACGTAGCCGGCGGCGGTGAGTTCAGGGCTGCCGCTGACCGCCTCACCGGTTGCGGCCGAGACCCGCACCGCGGGCACGACCTCCACTTCGACCACCGAGAGCCCCCGCATCAGCCGGGGCGACAGCAGCGCAAGGGCAACCACGGCAACCAGTGCGACCCAGACCCAGGGCGACATTCGCTTTCGCCGGGACCGGTCGATTCTGAGCGCCGCCAAACCCTCTGGGGACATCTTCGCGGTTCCACTGGTGCCCGCCGGAATCTCCAATCGCATCGCTATTGCTTTATTGCTCAAGGTAAAAAGAACCACCCGGGATGAACAGATCCTCTATTTTAGCTGCAGCTCCGCATCCTCGTCCACCCACGGGCGCCGGATTAGCGTTTTGAGTCCGGCAGCACCCCTACCACCTTCTGGATAAGCGGATTATCGGCCCTATCGGCCCCCTGGAGCAAGAAGGTGCTCGCCGCCAGATACGGTCCAATCCAGGCTGGGGAAACGCTTTGGGCGTCTTCGATAGCCGCGAAAGCAAACTTGTAGTCATGGACGGACACCCCCTTCTGCACAGCCAGGCGGCGAGCCTCGGCGGCCCAGACTTCGAGGGCACCGCCTGTCTGGAACCAGGCCAGCGTCTTCCGAGCCGCCCCCATCGAGTCGCGATGGACCGCCTCGAAGATCTCCGGAACCGTGCCGTTTTTCGCCGGCTGCAACTGGTCGATGGCGAAGTCTCCCACGTCCCCCCTTCCGGCCATCGCCTGGCGGAACATGGGGAGGAAGGCGGCATTCTGCAGGAGGATCAAGCGGCGGGTCGTGTCGTCGGTTGCGGTGCGATAGCAGTAGTGGAAGGCGTTGGTGGTCGTCAGGGCATGGAGGGCAACGATTCCGGGCTGGCGGACGACGAGCTCGGTGGCGCCGAGGAACAGGGCGTCCCAGACCGCCTGGGGCCCGGCAGCTTTTCCCAGCAACTCGACGACCCGATCACCGGCGTCGTTTTCGGACCCGCTGCGGAGGGTGTGGAGGAGCGAGAGGGTGGCGTCGCGATCCATCTTGTCGTTTTGCCAGTCGGGCGGGATTGCTTTGGCGAGCTCCTGATTGCGCCGCCAGGGGCGATCCGCCGGATCGTCACGATCGGCCGGGTTGCCATCTTCGTGCATGAGGAGTGCGTAGGCCAGAGAGCGCAGGACCGGTTCGGCATGCTGCCAACCGATGATGCCCAGCACACGGTGGCTATTGGCCACGTCGATCACCTTGTGACCGATGGAGCGAAAGTCGCGTCCGCCGAGGCGCAAGAAGAGCGGCCAGATATCTTCCCCCCTGGCGGTGCGAACCAGGGCGGCCGTGGCAGCATCGGCGGCGGATTCGTCCCAGCGCTGCATGGCGTCGGTGAACGCGGCAGCGGCATCGGACGGCTTGGGGAGGGCTGATTCGTCGACCGGCGCCATCGTCCAGCCACGCTCGCGATCGTCTTCGGCCTGAGTGCCTTTGAAGTAGTCGAGGGCCCAGAAGACCGGAAGCCAACGGTCGGACTCGGGGAGGGCAGTGCTCGCCAGATGGATCGACTGAACGACGAGGACCGAGTGGAATTTGAAGCCTACGGACGGCCGCGGCTCGACATTACGCACGGCGGCCAGGAGCAAGGCCGCCAGCACATCCTCGTAGCGAGTCCCTTCCCGGACCTTGGCGGCAAAGGTTTCTACGATCTTGCTGCGGGGTGTTTCTTCCAGGAGGCGAACCAGAGGCTCGATCGCCGGGTCCAGAGGAACAACCGGCTTCTTCTTTGGAGGTTCTGCGGCGGTAGCGCGACGGGCGGTGGGCCCCATGCTGCCGGCGAGGGCCGCGCCGGTCGCTGCGCGGCGAAGGAAATCGCGACGGGAGGGTTTGCTGGACATGGTCTATTGCTCCTTCCGGTGTGGCGCGGTGATAGCGCGCCCCTCTGGACTTGGAAGATATGGCAGAGTGGAGGCGCTCTGTATTCTACCGGTCGGGCCGCAGCAGCCCACACATCACGCTCGCGGTTTGGAGGATTCGCAACCGTTTCTTCTGCCAGTCGATGGCGGAACCGTCGTCGGGGTCGCAGGTTTCGCGGCTTGGGTTTTCCGAACACGGATCCCGCCCGAATCGAGCTTGCCCGCACCGACCCGGAATCCGACCCCCAAATCCCCCAGCAGAGGAAGCCTCCCTTCTGTGTCGACAAGCGGTTCTTGTCTCCCCCGCCTGTGGGGTGGCCAAAAATACTGAACCAATGTTTACAAATCGTGTATACTGACTCTCGCAGTCTGGCTATCCCACGCTCACTGGCCCAGGGCCGGCCAGTCGATCGTCCGATCTTTGACAACCTGAATCGACACACCTCTTTGAAGCGATCAAACGAAACGATCAAACGGGTCGGGTGTCTTCGTTTTTCTCCCAACCTCCGCGCCTCGGCGCGAGCCCCTCCCGGACTTCGCCGCAGCGCCCGACACGGTCCCGGATACCGCGAAATCGTCGCTTGTGTCCTCGACAGGCGCATCGCAACACAAACGCAGCCAGGCATTGACCTCCGATACCTCGGATGCCTGTTCAAAACCCTTTTCCTTCTCCTCCACGCTTCGCGTCTGATTCCCATCGGCCACGTCCTGTCAACGCCGATAGTCTCTCTGACCCTGGATTCCACGGAAACCTTCGTGTCCTTGGTGGTTATCCTTCCCGCTCACCATCGTCGCCTGACGGAACCCCAAGTTCACGTGACCGACGCCCCTCGCCTCCCGCAATTTGGCAGAACCTCTCACCCGTTGACCAACTC
>CAYSCH010000280.1:0-12805 GCA_964429355.1 uncultured Planctomycetaceae bacterium
CTCAACTTCCAGCGTTTTGAGGATGTCTCATTGATGGCCGCGTGAGGTATAACAAAGCGGACCGATCCGTCGGCCAGCGAGACGTTCACGCCGCCTGGATGGAAGCTCGACGGAGGATAGATGCCCCAGTCCCACTCGCCGCGGTCATTCGTGCAGGTCGCCTGGTTGGGGCCGAGCACGGTGTTGAAACCGGTGGCCGAAAGCCATGCGCCAGCCCAGCTTCGGCCGATGATATCGCCGTGGGAGGCCGTTAAAGGGGGAACCAACTGGCCGTTGGGACCTGCCGCCCCCAAGCACACGCTGGGATTGGTGTTCAAGCCCGATCTCTGGCAGATACCGCCTTTGACCAGATTCGGCTGGTCCTGGTAGACAACGCGCTCGCTCAGAGCGATGGTGTTGCTCGTACCGTCCGTGATGGCGCCCAGCGTGCACCTGCCACCCGCCGAACCACTTACGAATGGCCCGCGAGGATTCCTGAGGTCATGGGCGCTCGCGATCGAGTCACCGCGACTGAACACGATATTGCCGCGGGCACCATAGGATGCGTCGATGCTGGCGACGTTGCCGTCCGACGGGCACATGGTGGCGGCAAGTCGCGTGCTCCACAAATAGTTGTTTGCCATGGGGTATGGGCCCCAGGGATTGTATACGCCCCCTGTGGCCGGATTCGTCCAACGCGAGGTGATCTGGTCGTACAAGGCATTCTGCTCAAAGAACGGCAGCAACATGGGAATCGGCCCCAAGTTATTGTTGTTGTCGCCGGGAGGAACTTCGGTAACACCCCAGCCCCCCATCCCGTTCGTGCCGCACATACCGGGCACCAGGCACTTGTAAGTGTCGTGATAGTTGTGTACGGCCAGGGTCATCTGCTTCAACTGGTTCGTACACTGGCTCCGGCGGGCCGCCTCGCGAGCGGCCTGAACGGCAGGCAACAACAGGGCAATCAGGATGCCAATGATGGCGATCACAACCAGCAACTCAACCAGGGTAAATCCCCTGTTTCTGAAGAACCGCAACATAGCATTGCCTCCATAAGACGAGAATAGAACAGGAACGTGCTTTGTAGTGCCCAACCTATACCGCGCCCTTCTCTCGCGAGGCCCCCCCTTGATGACGATGAATATACACTCAGATCAAGCGAAGTTCAACAGCTCCATATCAGATCGGGGGGACCTATCGGAATCCCTCAAGACCCTACGCCATTTTGGGGGCGGATCGCGGGATGAGACACATTCTCAAGAACCACTAGCGTTGGTTTGTTCCACGATGGTGACCAGTCGGTCCACTGGGAGATCCTCGAGCACGTCAACTCCACCGCCAACCCAGCGGACTTCGATTCGGTCGACACGATCGTGTTGGCCGAGGCCGAAGTGCAGACGCATGCCGAAATGGCTCTGATAGCTGCGTCCGCTGTGGACTTCGTCGATCCAGGTCGATTTTCCCGAAACAACTCGCACGCGAGCCCCCACCCCACTGGCGTTGGTCCGGACCCCGCGTAAGAGGATTTGGAGCCAATGATTTCCAGTCTCCGAG
The DNA here is from genome assembly GCA_964429355.1 of uncultured Planctomycetaceae bacterium. Classification (GTDB taxonomy): domain Bacteria; phylum Planctomycetota; class Planctomycetia; order Pirellulales; family Thermoguttaceae; genus JAAYAY01. The sequence continues at coordinate 1,534 of CAYSCH010000280.1, forward strand.
TCGTTTCGCAAGATGGTGGGTCGCTCGCGAGAGTTCAGGATCACGGCGTCGATATCGCCGTCGTTGTCAAGGTCGTCAAAGGCGGCGCCGCGGCTGCTGAATTTGGGGAGCATTCCGTCGCCGCTGGTATTGGAGACATTGACAAACGCGCCCTGGCCGTCATTCCGCAACAGGATATTCTGTGCGCGGTAGGAAGTCCGGTCATCAAACAGATCGACATTGTCGAGTAAGTGGCCACAGGCGATGAACAGGTCGCGATGGCCGTCGTTGTCGAAGTCGACGAAGGCATTTCCCCAGGTGACAAGATGCTGCGTGCCGGAACCTGCCCCCACTCGCAGCGTGACATCTTCGAAGAGACCGCCCCCCAGGTTTTCATAGAGCAAAGCTAATTGCGTCTGGTAGGAGGTCTGGTGGAAGTCGAGCCATCCGTCGTTGTTGTAGTCGCCGCAGTCCACTCCCATGCTTCCGTGAGCGTTTCCCTGGAGATCGTAGGCGATTCCTGCGGCAAGTCCGACTTCCTGGAACTTTCCGGTGCCGTCGTTCCTGAAGAGATAATTCGCTGTGCCATCGTTGTCGACGAAGATGTCCGTATCGCCGTCATTGTCGTAATCGGCACACACCGTTCCCATTCCCCACGCCACATGCTTGGCGATCCCCGATTCGACACTGACATCCGTGAACGTCCCATCGCCGTTGTTTCGATACAGGTAACTGGGGGCCGGGGGAAAGAACTCGGGGCTCGGATAGACGCGAAAGCCGCGATGGGTCGGTTCGACGTGAGTGTCGTAGCTGAACTGGAGGTAGCTGGCCACGAAGAGATCGACGAACCCGTCGCCGTCGAAGTCCAGGAAGCATGCCCCGGCCCCCACGTGGTCGTTCTTTCCCGTTCTCGTTTCCTCAGTCACATCCGAAAAAGTGCCGTCGCCGTTGTTGCGGTAGAAGACGTGGGGGCCGTAATTGGTCACATACAGGTCGAGATCGCCGTCGTTGTCGTAATCCGCCGCGGCCACGCCCAGACCGTAGCCCGTGTCGCCCACCCCCGCTTCCCGAGTTACATCGGTAAACCTGAAATTACCGTCGTTGCGATACAGGGCGTTCGTGGGCGGCGATTCGACGACGGTTCCTTTGAGTGGCGAGCCGTTGACAAAGTAGATGTCGGTGTCACCATCGCCATCGAAGTCGAAGAGCGCCAATCCGGCGCTCACCGTTTCCATGATGTAATGCCGCCCGGAACTGCCATCGGTGTGCTGAAATGTGATCCCTGTTTGGCCGGTCACCTCGCGAAGCTGAATCGGGCTCTGGCCCCACGTGACGGCCAAAGAGCATTGCCAGATCAGGAACAGGGCAATCAGGCCGTTCAGCGAGACTGGCAGGGCCTCGCAGTCGCTGCGAATGTGCCGGAGGACTCTTGCCCGTGCGCCGCGGCAGTCGATCCAACGTGGAGCCGGCTCATCTTGCCTTCTGGATAAGATCATAGGTCTTGCGATAGTTGGTGTTTTCAGGGGCCAGTTCGATCGCCTTTTCGATCGCCTCAATTGCCGCATCCCACCGCGCGAGTTGGCTGTTGAGCAGCGCGAGATCGAGCCAATGATCGGCATTTTCCGGCTCGATGCGGCAGAGTTCCTCACACACCCGGACCGCCTCTTCGGTCCGTTTGCTGCCATCGTAGAGCTGAAGCAGCTTCTCCCGGCATTCGACGCCTTGCGGGTCAAGCACGGCTGCCCGCCGCCACATTTCTTCGGCCTTGTCCGGCAGCGTTTGCTCTGCGTAGACTATCCCGCTCGCGGTATACACGGAGGTCAACATCTTACGGGCTTCAACGAGGTCGTCAAACGCCCGGATCCGCTGCCCGTGGTCGCGGAGCACGTTCGTGGCCAAGGTCTTGAACTTCTCCATGCAATGCTCGTATTCCTCTGTTTCACCTAGTCGCGAGTGAGCCGTGGCCAGACCGTAGTAGGCCTGTTTTTGACTGGGATCGGCCCCGATCGCGACCTCGAATACCTGCTTCGCCCGGTCGTACTCCTTCAACTGGAGATAGGCCTGTCCGAGACAGACGAGCACCGCAACGGATGCCTTCTGGGCTCGTACATTTCTCTCCAAAACGGCCACAGCCTCTTTGATCTTGCCCTGTTTCATAAGCGAATCGCCGAGAAGGTACGGGATCCGCAGGTCCTCCGGACTGCGTGCCAATACCCGGACGAAACAGTCGGCGGCCGCCTCGTAATCACTCTGTTCCCATGCAAGGTATCCCAGGCCGTAATGGGCGTCGGCGGACCCTGGATCGAGCTTGAGGCACTGCCGCCAGCTCTCCTTCGCCTCGTCGATATTCCCCAGGGAGTAGTGAAGACGGGCCCTCTGGTTGAATGATGCGGGCGTGTTGGGACAATCGGCGATAAGTGCTCCAATCACACGCATGGTTTCCTGTTCCATGTCGTGGATCGTTGCCTGCTGCGAAAAGGCCGGCTCGGAAAACGACTTGGCCCACGCCTCCGTGATCGGTGGCTCGGTCTGGCCCGCGTGCCCCTGCCGCTTCGATCCGGCGTCAACCTGGCGGTAATGCCGTGCGACCATCGCACCGGCGATTGCCAGACAAATCGCAGCCGCGGCCACCAATCCCCGCCAAAAACGGCGCCGTCGGAGTGATTCGTCGCGCGTCGATCCGGCCTGTGCCGCTGTTCGTGATCGTTCGTTCTGCTGTCCGGCCATCATCTGCTTCCATCCGCCCTGGGGCGCTCCGGGGCCAGGGCTGTTGGCGGGGCTATCGCATTTGCTGGGAAAGTTCCCTCTTGGATCGTGACAAGCTGGTCCGGCTCGATATCGGTCAGGACGTCTACCTGCCCACCGATCCAACGAACCTCAACTCGATCAACGCGCCGGCGGTGAGCCAGACCGAAGTAGAGTCGCAATCCGTGATGACTCTGATAGCCGCAACCGCTGTGGACCTCGTCGATCTGAACCAGGTCTCCCGCGACGACTTTCACCCGCGCACCCACTCCGTCGCGGTTGCTTCGAACGCCGCGCAGGCAAATCTGGATCCAGTGATTCTCGTTATTCGACTCGTTGGAGAGAATGGTCGGTCCCTGCCGCGAATTGAGAATCACGGCATCCACATCTCCGTCGTTGTCCAAATCGTCGAAGCCCGTGCCGCGGCTGCTCAAGCGAACCTGCATCCCGTCGCCACTCGAATCGGAAACATCGACGAATCTGCCGTTGCCCGAATTCAGCAGAAGGATGTTTTGGGTCAGGTAAGATGTCGTGTCGCTCCGTTGATCGATATTGTCGTCCAAGTGACCGCAGGCGACGAAAAGGTCGCGGTCTCCATCGTTGTCGAAGTCGACAAAGCCGTTTCCCCAAGTCACGTGGGGATAGGTTGGGCTGCCAACCCCGGCCACACGAGTGGTGTCTTCGAAGAATCCGTTGCCCAGATTGTGGTACAGGGTTGCCGATTCGCTGTCGTAGGACGTAACGAAGAGGTCCAGCCGGCCGTCGTTGTCGTAATCTCCGCAAGCGAGGCCCATGCTCCCCTGAGGTCGGCCAGCGACGTCATAGGCGGCCCCCGACAGCATGCCGACCTCCTGGAACCTGCCCGTTCCGTCGTTCTGCAAGACGAAGTTGCCCATCACATCGTTGCCAACGAAAACGTCGGTGTCGCCATCGTCGTCGTAATCGAAGCAGACCATTCCCATGCCCTTTCCGGCGTGTGCTCCGATTCCCGAGGCATCGCTGACATCGCTGAACTTGCCGTCATTCTCGTTGCGGTAGAGCACTGACGGCTGGGGATCGTAGTCGAGAGGGCTGGGATAGGCCGGTAAGCCCATCAGGGTATGGGACTTGTGTGAGTCGTAGGAGAACCGGATATAGTTGGCGACATAAAGATCGAGATCGCCGTCCTTATCCATGTCGAAAAAACAAGTCCCGGCGCCCACCTCGTTGCCGCCGCGCACGCCTGCCTCTTCGGCGACATCGGTGAACGTTCCATCTCCATTGTTTCGGTATAGGACGTTCGGCCCGAAGTTGTTCAAGTACAGGTCGACGTCACCGTCATTGTCGTAATCAGCCGCCGTCACGCCCAACCCGAAACCCTTGTCGCCGACTCCCGCCGCGTCGGTTACGTCCGTGAATCTCCAGTCTCCCTCGTTGCGATACAGGGCATTCCGGGGTGGCTCTGTCATCTGTGTTCCGGGCAGCGGAGCTCCATTGAGAAAATAGATGTCGATCCGTCCGTCGTTATTGTAATCAAACAGCGCCAGTCCGGCGCTGACGTACTCCACAATGTATCGGCGACCACTGCTGCCATCCGTATGTCGAAACGTGATTCCCGTCCGATTGGTCATGTCCCGAAGCTGAATGGGACATTGAGCCTGCATCACGGCTGGATACGGCGACGACATGACTGCCGCCAGGAAGACCCAGTGCGGCAGTGAGCGAAGTCTCCTGGGAGTACCTGAAGAGCTCTTCATATCATGGTTCCGTGTTCAACGAGTTGAGCCTCTGCTGGTACTGGACTTCACCCGGCGCCAAGTCGACCGCATGCCGGATGGCGGAAAGGGCTTCGGCTCGCTCGCCGTTCATCTCGCAGGCCTCGCTCAGGAGCGCGTAATTGGAGGCCGTGGCTTCCAGAACGACTGCCTCACGCGCCATCGCGACCGCTTCGGGCAGGTTTCGCCGGGTGTCGAGGAAGAGCCTTGCAGCAGCCAGGTATCCGTCCGGGTGCCGCAGGTCCGTCTCGCGGACTCGCTGAAACGCTTGCCGAGCCGCATCGAAATTGCCCAGTTCTGCGTGAATTCGGCCGATCTCCAGATCGTATTGGATGGCACCCTGCTCAATCTCGGCAAGTTGCTTCAGGATCCGGATAGCATCCTCTTTCCGGTTCGATTGCCGGTACACCCAGGCCATGGCCTGGCGGCAGTCGATCTGACGCGGGGCAAGGGCGGCCGCCCTTTGCCAGACCTTCTCCGCTTCTGTGCCGAAATGATGCGAATAGAGTACTCGCCCCACCTCGGTGTACTTCAAGGCAACTTCCCACCGAGTTGCTTCCAGATCGTCGTAGGTTCGCTTGTCCTTGGTGCGCATTTCTATTTCACGAGCCCTCACCTCCTGGAACTCGCTCATCCATTTAGCGGCTTCGTCGGTCGCACTGAGCCGAGCGGATATCGTGGCAAGGCCGTAATATGCCTCGGAGAAACTCGGGTCGTGACGGATCGCCGACTCGTATTGAGCTCGTGCCGATTCGTAGTCTTGCGTGTGAAGATACGCCTGGCCAAGGAGAACGTCCCGCCGGGCCAAGTTGGGGCCGGGGCTCGAAATACGATCCAACACGACGATTGCTTCGTCCATCTTGCCGGCATTAACCAGTGCCTCGCCAAGTGCGAGTTGGGTCTCCGACGAGTCGGGCCTCAACTCCAAAGCCTTCCGGTAGAACGCCGCGGCCGCCTCATAATCGCCTCTCTTGGCCGCAGCTGAGCCCATGCCGGAATAAGCGTAGCCGTACCGGGGATCGAGTTCGAGGCACCTTTCCCACATTCTCACGGCCGCTTCGGAATTGCCTAGCCAGAATTGTACCCTCGCTGCGATCTCCCAAGTGTCGGGATGGCCCGGAACGCAGGCCTGCAGAGAGTCCGTGACACGGTTCAATTCGTCAAGAAGTTGCCTGGTCGATTCCGGAAGCGCTGTCCGAAGATCGGGGAATGAGAGTTTTGGGGGGTCAAGAATCTCGGCCTTGGAAGGCAGATTCGGCGAGGGAACCGCGGGTGCCTGAGACACCCCCTCCCGTGGCGATGACCCCTGCAAATGGGGGCCATCATCAGATTGCGTAAGCTTCCAGAGGTAGATCAAACCCCCAGCAAAGGCAACCACAGTAACGAAGACCAGGGATTTCACGCCAAAACACGATCCTGGCGACGGCGTGTCAGGCAGGCCGTTCTTAATATTCCGGCGACACTTCCGACGATTCTGCATCGAACAGCACCCGCAGAACTGAACGAGGCCAAATAAACGCCGCACGCTCCCCTACCTTGTGCATCCCTCGGGGGGAGTTCGTTTGTGGGCCCGCACGAACCCCATGTTCGCAGTGCCATTCGCTAATTGTAGTCGAATCTGGGGGACGGCAGAAGACTCGGAAAAATGCCGCTTTGCTAAAGCTTGCCGAATTGATACGAAAGGGTGATGGGCCGGCATGGATAGTCCACGCTCGCTCACCGAAAGAACGCTGCAGGCGTCGGCCGAAAGCGTTCGCGTTCGATCGCTCACTGGCGGCTGATGGCGGGCAACCGGTTTATTCGCTGACCCAGGTCTCGAGATAACGGGCGAGCTGATGGAAATCTTCGCCGGGGACGATAGGACGGGCGTGGGCACGGAGCTTTTTGTAGTTGATCAGCTCTTCGAAGGTCGGGAAGACGAGACCGAGCTGACCGCTGACGGAGACCATGACTCCATTCAAGCCTCTTTCGGCCAGGGCGCGATAGGCGCCGACGCCCAGTTGGCTGCCGAGGACCACGTCGAAGGCAGTCGGTCTGTGGCAGCGGACTTCGTAGCCGAACTGAAGGCCGTTGACTTTCTTGTCCTTGCCCGTCCGCTTCTTGTACTCGGCGGAGACCAGACGGCCCAATCGGCCGGAGTATTTGAGCTGGGAGACGGGGAAGTGGCCGAAGCTGTCGGGCTTGAGGCTGTGGTACTCGTCTTCGCTGAGGGTCTTGTGGATTTCGTCGAGCGGGAGGTACTCGGCCAGGCCCTCGGCCATGAGGACGACGCCGTAGCCCTTACCCTCGGCGTCGCGGGCGACGATCAACGCGGCGATCCGGTCGACGAGCTTCCGGACATCGAAGACCTTTCGCATGACAACATTGCCGGCGTCGTCTTTCATGGGTTGGCCCGTGCTGGGCTCGACGGTTGGCTCGGTCCCCCACCAGGACTCGTCGATGTCTTCCATTCCGATCGCCATGCTGGCCTCGCCGCCGATCGCGGCACCGTAGGTGAGCCAGCCGGCGGCCCGGCCCATCACCTGGCAGAGGAACCAGGCGCCGGCCGCTTGGGAGTCGGCCAGCAGGTTGCGGGTCTGGACTGCGAGCATCTCGACGGCCGTGAAGTAACCGAACGTGAAGTCGATGCCTTTGTAGTCGTTGTCGATTGTCTTGGGCAGGTGGACGACGCGGACTCGGGGCCTATCCTTGGGAAGCGTGTCCTGGAAGAGCTTGAACTTGGCGGCCGTTGTGAGCGTGTCGTCGCCGCCGATCGAGATCAGCGCGCCGACGCCCAGTGACTGCAGGGCATCATAGACTGCCTGCATTTGGGCCGTCTTCTCCGGGTTTCTCAAGTCCTCGGGTACCTTGAGCGGCTTGCCCGGGTTCGCGCGGGCAGTTCCGATCATGATTCCCTGGGCAGTCCGCATGCCTTCGATGTTCTTGTGGTCGAGGATCGTGAAGGCTTTTCCTTCTTCGAGCTTGTCGCCGGGTTTGTAGGAAACGAGGTGGGTGTAGCCGTTCTTCATGCCAAGCACTTCGATACCGGCACGAGAGAAGCACATGGCGGCACTGACGATGACCGAATTGGCGGCCGGGGCGGGACCGCCGGAAAACAGAATCGCGACACGTTTCAGGTCGGTGGTCGGCCGGGTGGGGCTTGAGAGAGGCGTTGCCATGCGAAGCTCCGCAGTGGTTTGTTGGGGTTCAGGGTTCAGTCTAGCTGCTGGGGAAGTTGCGCTCGATGAACGTTGTGTCGACGCGGCCTTCGGCGAAAGCGGAGTGCGCCAGGAGTTCTTTCAGACGAGGCACCGTGGTCTTGATGCCTTCCACCTGGAACTCCCGGAGGCAACGAAGCATCGAGGCGATGGCCTCTTCTCGCGTGGGCTGGTGGACCAGCAACTTTCCGATCATGGAGTCGTAGTGGGGCGAGACGGTGTAGCCCGCGTGAACATGGGAATCGAAGCGGACGCCGAATCCGCCGGGCACGATCAGCCTGGTGATCGTGCCGGGAGAAGGCATGAAGTTCTTGGAGGGGTCCTCGGCATTAATGCGGCACTCGATCGCAGCTCCGGTATGGCGAATATCCTCCTGTTTGAACGGGAGCGGTTCGCCCGAGGCGACCCGAATCTGGGTCTTGATCAGGTCGATACCCGTGACCAGCTCAGTGACCGGGTGTTCGACCTGGATGCGTGCATTCAGTTCGATGAAGAAGAAATTGCCCTGGCGATCGACGATGAATTCGACCGTGGCGGCGTTGGTGTAGTTGGCCGACTTGATCAATCGAACGGCCGCGTCGCACATGGCGGCGCGGGTTGCCTCGGCCAGATTGGGCGCCGGGCTCTCTTCGATCAGTTTCTGGTGGCGCCGCTGCATGGTGCAGTCTCGTTCCCAGAGATGGACCGCGTTGCCGTGGTTGTCGGCGATGACCTGGACCTCCACATGGCGAGGATGCTCGACGTACTTTTCCATGTAGATGTCGGCATTGCCGAAGGCGGCGCCTGCCTCGGCCTGGGCCTGATCGAGGGCCGACTCGAGTGCCTTCTCGGTCAGTGCCACTCGCATTCCCCGTCCGCCACCGCCGGCGGAGGCCTTGATCAGCACGGGAAAGCCGATGTCTTTGGAGATTGCCAAGGCCTGATTCTTGTCGTGGACCAGCCCGTCGCTGCCGGGTACGGTCGGTACGCCAATCTGCTTGGCCATGCTGCGGGCGGCGTTCTTGTCGCCCACCAGGGCCATCGCCTCAGGAGTGGGGCCAACAAACTCGATCTTGCAGCTCCGGCACACGTCGGCAAAATGCGAATTTTCCGCGAGGAATCCGTAGCCTGGATGGATAGCCTGGGCGTTACCGATCTCGGCAGCACTGATGACGCGGTCGATCTTCAGATAGCTCTCGGCAGCCCGGGGCGGGCCGACACAGTAAGCTTCGTCGGCAAGGCTCAGGTAGGCCGCACCTCGATCGGCTTCGCTGTAGATCGCGACCGTTTCGATTCCCAGCTCGCGGCACGCCCGAATGACGCGCAGAGCGATCTCACCGCGGTTAGCAACAAGAATTCGTTTGAACATGCCTATCAGCCAGTCTTGACTCGGAACAGCGGTTGGCCGAATTCGACGGGCTCGCCGTTTTCGACCAGGACGGCGACAACGGTGCCCGATACTTCTGCCTGGATCTCGTTGAAGACCTTCATGGCCTCGACGATGCAGACCGTCGTTTCCTTGCCAATCGGATCGCCGACTTTGACGTAGGGGCTGGAATCGGGATCTGGAGCGGCGTAGAACGTGCCAACCATGGGGCTCTTGATGACCGCGATACTGGCATCTTGTGCCGCAGCAGGCTGGCCGGCGGGTGCCGCCGTCGGCGCCGGAACCGGAAGGGGCGCCGCAGACGGCATCGCCATCGGGGTTGGCGCCACGACCGGAGTACCGGTGACGAATGCCTCGCTTGCCCGACGCAACTGGATGCGGGTATCTCCCTGGCGGAGATCCATTTCCTGAAGATCGTGCTCATTCATCAATTCAATGAGCCGACGGATTCTGCGTACGTCGAAAACGTCTTGGTTGCTGGTTGTCCCGCCCATCCCGTTTGCTCCGCTTTGCCTGGGGTTGTCGTCCATCGGTTCTCTGTTTTGCCTTGGGTCGGCCAGTTCTCAAATCCGGTGGGCTGTCGAATCGCGCCCGATTGCTCGTATTCGTCCCACCATTTTGTGGGACATCAGTTGACCATATCCTCCAGTGTCTTCGGCACCGAGGTCAGCACTTCATGACCATCGCGGGTGACGAGAACATCATCTTCGATGCGAACACCACCCCATCCGGGGATGTAGATACCCGGTTCGACCGTGGTGACCATACCGGGTTTCAGAACGGTGTTGCTCGTGGTGGCAAGGCGAGGCAATTCGTGGATATCCAGGCCAATGCCGTGTCCCAGACCATGGCCGAAAAACCGGCCAAAACCAGCGTCTGCAATCACCCCTCTGGCGATCCCATCGATTTCCTGGCCAGTAGCACCCGGGCGAATCGCTTCGATCGCCTTGAGCTGTGCACTCAACACAACTCCATAGATACGTTCGAGTTTGGGCGAGATTTTACCGGTGATCAGGACCCTCGTCAAGTCGCTGCGATAGAGGTTGCAGCGTGCCCCCCAATCGACCAGCAGAAGGTTGCTGCTCCCAACCAATGCATCGCCGGGGACTGCATGGGGAAGCGCCGCTCGAGGCCCGACGGCAACAATGGATGGAAATCCTCGATCGCCGGCGCCAAACACCCGCAACTGATACTCCAGCTCGTCACGAACCTGACGTTCCGTTTTGTCAGGCTGAAGGGTGGCCCGCAGGACACCGAAGGCCCTTTCGGCCGCCTGAATGGCGGCCCGTAGGTCCTGGATCTCTTGTTTATCCTTGATTTCCCGCAACTTTTCTACCAGACCCGACGTGGGGATGGTCTCAATACCCTGCGTCTTCTCCGAAATGTCTTTCAGCAGAGACCAGGAGACGGAATCGGCCTCCAGGGCCAAGCGACGTATCTTCGCCGCCATGAGGGTCCTGGCGACCGTGTCGAGCATGGTCACGGTGTGCGGGCGAATGTGTAAGTCCAGCCCCGGACACTCTTCCTCCAACTGGGTGGTGTAGCGGAAGTCGCTCAAGATCACGTCGCAGCCGGATCGCACGAGCAGGTAGCTGTCGTCCCCCGTGAAACCGGTCAAATAGCTCACGTTGGTGAAGTTTGTGACCAGGATCGCCTCGGCGCCCGTTTTTCTGAGATCTCGACGCAGCCGGTCGCGACGGGCGAGAAAGCGATCTCTCATGACCAGGTCCTGGGGGGGGATGGGTTTGTGTAATCCCTCAAGTTACGCCCGAAAACGGTTTCCCTCAAGGTATCCAGCCAGGAAATTGGGAGGTACAGTCGGATTTCTCACCGCCCGTTCTGGGGCTTGTATTGCAGACCGAATGCTCCGTCGCCCGTCTGGACAGTTTCTGGGAGAGGGGATCGATGAGGGATTGTACGAAACTAGTCCGTCAGAGACGCGCCCTTTGCCGTTTCTGAGACGGGCTGGTTGCATGCGGGGGGCTTCATTACGATGGAGCCTATGAACACAAACGATCCACATGAAATTGAAAAGCTTGCCCGGTTGCTCCTTGCCGGCCAACTCACCGTTGACGCTTTCACAAGTCAGATTTGCCAACCGGCAATTGCTGACGTGGGGGAGGCGCAATTGGACCTGGACCGGTCGCGTCGTTGTGGGTTTCCCGAAGTGGTCTACTCCCAGGGGAAGTCGATCGAGGCCTTGGAGAAGATCTTTGCAGCTCTGCAGTCTC